>JAGCVW010000025.1 GCA_017962165.1 Bacteroidales bacterium
AACATTTAACACCAACAGAATTATGGCAATCTTAGCATTTCAAAAACCTGACAAGGTGATAATGCTCGAAGGCACTGACACCGTCGGTCGTTTCGAGTTCCGCCCTCTTGAGCCGGGCTACGGACAGACCATCGGCAACGCCCTTCGCCGCATCCTTCTCGCTTCTTTGGAAGGATTCGCCATCAGTCAGATCAGGATCTCCGGCGTCTCGCAGGAGTTCCAGACCATCCCCGGCGTGATCGAGGGCATGCAGGACATCATCCTGAACCTCAAGCAGGTCCGCTTCAAGAGAATGGTCGAGAGCGTCGACACTGAAACGGTGAATATCGTCATCAGCGGCAAACCCGAGTTTACCGCAGAGGACATCTCCAAGGGATTGTCTTCTTTCGTGGTGTTGAATCCTGAGCAGCACATCTGCTCCCTTGAGCCTTCTGTAAAACTCGAAATCTCGATCGTCATCACAAAGGGTCGCGGTTTCGTTCCCGCAGACGAACTCAGGGACGACAACGCTCCCATCGGTACCATTCCCGTAGACGCTATCTACACCCCTATCCGCAAGGTCAACTGGACTGTTGAGAACTGGCGTGTGGAGCAGAAGACCGACTACGAGAAACTCAATCTCGAGGTGGTCACCGACGGAAGCATCTCTCCGGATGCCGCTCTTCAGGACGCAGCAAACATCCTCATCTACCACTTCAAGCTGTTCACCGACGACAAGAAGGTATCGCTCGATACCCTCGTGGAGTCCGACAGCAAGGAGCTTGACGAAGAGAGCCTCCACATCAGGCACCTCCTCATGACCAAGCTCTCCGACGTGGGCCTTTCCGTAAGGGCTTTCAACTGCCTCAAGGCTGCCGATATCGACACCTTCGCAGACCTCGTGTCCTACTCGAGGAGCGAACTTATGAGATTCCGCAACTTTGGCCGCAAGTCGCTCAACGAGATCGACGTTCTGGTAGAGCAGAACCACCTCTCGTTCGGAATGGATGTTACCAAGTACAATATTGAACCCAAGAAAAAGAACGTATAACGATGAGACACAATAGATCTATCAACCATCTCGGACGTCAGGCCGGCCATCGCAAGGCCCTCCTTGCCAACATGGCTTCATCGCTCATCCTCAGGAAGAGGATCACGACGACCGTCGCGAAGGCGAAAGCCCTCAAGAGCTATGTCGAGCCCCTCATCACCAAGTCCAAGGACGACAGCACCCACAGCCGCCGCGTCGTGTTCAGCTACCTCAAGGACAAGAATGCAGTCGCAGAACTCTTCCGCACTGTAGCTCCCAAGATCGCTGACCGTCCGGGCGGATACACCCGCGTACTCCACCTCGGTTTCCGTCAGGGTGACGCTGCCGAAATGGCTCTTATCGAGCTCGTAGACTTCAACGAGGCCGCTCTTGCAACCGCCCCCAAGGCCGCTGCCAAGAAGACCACCCGCCGCAGCACCAAGAAGGCTGAGACCAAGGCCGAAGAGCCGGTCGCCGAAGCCGCTGCCGAGCCCGCCGCCGAAGAGCCCAAGGCCGAGTAAGACTCTGGCTTGGTAAAGCAAAAAAGGACTTCCGTTCAGGCGGAAGTCCTTTTTTATTGCTACATTTGGGATATGAAACTGATGACCATACTCTCCGGCGCTATTATGTGTATCGTTGCGGCCGGATGCGACAACTCCAATGCCAACAGCGGCCCCATGTCCGTGCTTCCTGCCGGCTGGGGGCAGAAAGACACCGTTTCCACGCCGGCGGATACGACAAAACCGGTGGATCCGGTGGGCCCGGAAGAGTCGTTTACAGACTGGACTGATGTATCGTCCACCTTTACCGGCCTGCCCGATTATGTAAAGATATTCAAGTCTCCTGCCGAGCTGGAGGGCAGGAAGGCCGTCGCTTTCATAGCCGACGTCGACCTTTCGAAGAAGAGCTTCAGCGTCTGGGGAATCAGCGACCCTTCGCTCCAGGGCTCGTCCGACGCCCTTAAGACCCCGTCGCAGGTCTATGACGCAAAGAACAAGCCCGCAGTGGTCATCAACGGCGGTTATTTCTACACCGACAGCGGAAAGAGCTATGCGGCCAGCCTTGCCGTCAGCAATGGGACACTCCTTTCGCCCAATATCAACTACACTTCCCAGGACTGGGTGACGGTATACTATCCCACCAGGGCTGTATTTCTGGAACACAAAGACGGGACTTACGAGGTCGCATGGTCGTATATGACCACCTCCGGCAAACATTATGTCTACCAGCAGCCCGCAGATAATTCATGGGACAAATCGCCGCTCAAGACCCCGGATGCCGGCTTCCCCTCGACGGCGGCTACCTTCGAAGCCGTGAACGGCATAGGCGGCGGGCCCGTCCTTCTTAAGGGCGGCGAGGTGGTCAATTCCTACAAGGCCGAAATGTTCGACTACGGCGGCATCAACCCCACCAGCCCCAACAATCCCCGCACTGCGATAGGAATCACGGCCGACAAGCATCTCGTCCTGTTCGCATGCGAAGGCCGCGGCATGACCCAGGATGTGCCGGGATTCACTACCGAAGAGCTCGCCAATATCCTCAAAGCCTACGGCTGCACGGACGCCATCAACCTCGACGGCGGCGGTTCGTCGATGATGCTCGTCTGCGGGAAGGAGCTATTCAAGCCCTCAGACGGAAAGCAGCGCGCAGTCGGGAGTTGCGTCTACATTCTTTAGCTGCGCCAGAAAATCTTCGCGCGGGTGAGGAGGCAGGTAGCGCAGACCATGAGTCCGGTGATGATGACGCCCTGAAGCAGGCCCATCAGCGGCCGTCCGACGGTCATTTCCTCAAACAGATCGAAACGTACGAGCATAAGCGCGGGCATGATCACGAACCATGCGACCGTGTAGGCAATCATCGGGTTCTGACCGGTCATGGTCAGGGTTTTCGAGAGCGTACGGCCGCGCAGCGCCGCCCCGGCCTCGCACCACAGCAGGAACGAAGTCATCAGGCAGGCAAGGCCGCCGGTCGAGAGCATGTAGCTGAGGTTGCAGTGGTCCTTTGTGATGCCGCCGTCGATGGGGTCGAAGATTATCCCGAACTGCAGGCAGGCAAAGCCGATGCGCATTATGTATGCCCATACCGATTTGTCGCCGCGCGTGAGCCACATCGCGAGGCCGCCAAGCGCAAAGACCAGCGTAAACAGCATCCAGATCTGGCGGGCGAAGAAGCCCCATAGCGCCAGCGGCGTCATCAGGAAGCACAGCCCGGCGGCGATTATGGCCCTGCGGTCGAGGGGCGAAGCGCAGAGGGCCTGGGGGCCTCCGGCGGACGCAGCGGAAAGAAGGTCGCCGACTACGGTTCCGAGCAGCACGACCACCAGATACTGGAGGTAGCGCCAGTTCAGCAGCCAGTCTATCCAGCCAGGGAACTGCATGAAGCCGAACGGATGCCACTGCCAGCTGACTTCCTTCAAGGCGGCTACCAGCAGCAGGAGCGCGATGCGCCATCCCGGCCTCTCGCGAGTGAGAAGCCACGCGAATCCGCCCGTCAGCGCCACCAGCGACAGTACCATGATTATAATATCGTTCGAATGCAAGCTCATAGAAGCCCCGAAGACGCTGTGTTCCACAATCAGCAGGGCGATGACGACCGCGAGGCCGGCGAGGTTAACGGCGTAGCCGTGTTTGGCCGGCGCGCGCCATAGTGCTAAAAACAGCCCGCACCAGATACCAAGGCGCAGCAGGCTGGGGCCCCAGGCGCAGTAGTCGGTTACCAGGCCGGCGTTGCCGAGCACGAGGCCGAAGGCCGCGAGAGTAAGCCAACGCCGCACGAGGCCGGCCGATATGCGCCCCATGCCCCAGCCCTTGCGGATGCGCGAGCCAAGGGCGAACGGTATCGCGGCTCCCATCGAGAACAGGAACCATGGGAAGACCAGGTCCACCCAAGTGATGCCCTTGACCATGGGATCGAATGCATAGGTCGGGGGAGGGCACTGGCAGTGGAACATCCAGGCGGGCAGCCCGGAGTTCCAGCCTATTGACGAGCAGAGGATCATCATGATGATGGTGATCCCCCGCAGCGCGTCAATCGAAGCTATTCGCCTGTTCATTTGCGGCCCTTGCTCTTCCAGTAGCGCTCGATTTCCTCGAGCGTCATGCCGGTAGTCTCAGGCATAAGCTTCCACATGATCAGCATGTACGGCACGCACATGACCGCGAACATGAGGAAGGTGCCGGCCGGGGTGAGGTTCGCAAGGAACCACGGCGTAAGCTGGCCAATAAGGTATGTTCCAACCCAGAGGGCCATGCCCGCGATCGACATCGCAAGGCCGCGTACGCGGTTCGGGTACATCTCGGAAAGGATGACGAACACGACGGCGCTGATCGAGATGGCGGTCGAGAATACGTAAAGCAGGAAGAATGCAAGCAAGAAGCCATTGCCGAGCCCGAGCGCCGCTCCCTTGAAGAAGTAGAGCGCAATTGCGAGCAGGCACACGATCATGGAGCTGACACCCCAGTATACCAGCTGCTTGCGGCCCACCTTGTCGATGATGACAGTGGCGATAATCGTCGTCAGGAAGTTCACTGCTCCTACGAGCACGGTAGAGAGCAGCGAGACGTCTCCGGTCATGCCCGCGTCTTCGAAGATCTTCGGGCCGTAGTAGAGCACGGCGTTCACGCCCATGAACTGGCCGAGAATTGCGATCGCGCAGCCGATCAGGACGGCGCGGAGAATGCCGGGTTCGAAGATTTCCTTCCAGTTGGCCTTGACCTCGCTGCCGATAGCCTCGAGCGTCTCGCCGGCCTGCCTTGAGGCCTCTTCCTCGGTAATGTAGATCCTCTGGAGGATGGCTGTAGCCTCGGATCCGCGGCCCTTGACGAGCAGCCAGCGGGGGCTCTCGGGGATGAAGAAGATCACCACCAGGAAGATGATGTCCGGGATGAGGTTGCAGCCGAGCATGCCCCTCCAGTACTCGGAGTTGAACATGTTGGTCATAAGTGAGCCGCTTACGCTCTCGTCCACGTTCTTATATATAATAAAGTTGACCAGGTAGGCCAGCAGGAAGCCAAGGGTAATCATCAGTTGGTAAAGGGCCACCAGCGTGCCGCGCTTGCTCGCGACGGCAACCTCGGAGATGTACATCGGGCTGACGATCGAAACGACGCCGATACCGAAGCCGCCGAACATGCGGAACACCACGAGCTGGCTGAAGTTCGCCGCCACCGCGCATCCGAATGCCGAGATGCTGAACATCAGGGCCGCTATGAGCATGGTCCTCTTGCGGCCGATGCCGTCGGAGAGCATGCCGGCGACCAGCACGCCTATTATGGAGCCGATGAGGGCGCAGCCCACATACCAGCCTTCCTGGATGGTGCCCAGGGCGAACTGGGTCGTGACGGCCTTGGTCGTTCCTGAAATAACTGCCGTGTCGTAGCCGAACAGGATGCCGCCGATTGCGGCTACCACTGCCAGGAATACGACGTATCCCATATTGACTTTTTCTTTTGCCATGGTTATTTGATGTTAAAGTAATCTTTGTAACGGTCGTAGAGGTGTCCCGCCTGGATGTAGGCCGACTGCGGGCTGAGGAAGTGCGAGAACTCGAAGGTAATCGCCTTGTCGTAGCCGCAGCGCGCCGCAGCTTCCAGTTTGAGGCGGAGTTTGTCGAACTTGATCGGGAGGAACTTGATGGGCATGTCGCGGTCGAAAGTCTCCGCGTTGGTCCAGCACTGCATTCCGTAGCGGTCTGCCAGCTTCTTGTTCACCGAGAAGAAGGCGTCTAGCTCGTCGTAGTCTATATGTCCGTCCTGGAATGCGACCGCATCCACAACTTCGTGGATTCCGGAGAATATTTCGTCCCACTCCCTTTCGTGCTGCTGGACGCTGACGGCCTCCGCCTTGCTGAGGTTTCCGCCGGCGGCGCTGACCGCTTTCTTACCGTCTATCCAGGGGGAGATGAAGGTCGGCAGGCCGTTGCTTACATCCTTGCACATCTTGCCCATGGTGTAGAAGCAGTCGACCGCGCCCTTGGTAGCGCGGGAGATTTCGGTCGAGAGATACCAGCCCCGGAAGCTTTTGTGGTGGCCGTAATTAGCCCAGACTTCGTCGATGACGAATTTGTTGACCTCGGTTTCATGCATCATGTTTCCGGTATCCCAATAGACGCCGGAATCGTAGAGACCGAAGTAGAACTTCATGCCGTATTTGTCGGCCAGGGTAAGGAAGAGCTCCAGCAGGTCTATCGAAGGCATGTAGCAGCCCTTGTTCAGAAGGTACTTGCTGGGCCAGGTGATGAACTTGCGGTAGCCGCTGCGTATCATGATTACCGTGTCGATCCCGATAGCCTTCATGTTCCGGAAATCCTGATCCCACTCCTTGGGGCCCCAGTTCTGGTGGGGGATGTCGTGGGATATCTCATCGAGGAAGGTTCCGGTGATGCGCAGGCCGGCGCCCTTGGGGACGATCAGGCCCGTTCCGGGATCGGCCCCCTCCAGCGCCGGCGCTCCGGTGCAGGAGTTGAGGATAGGAGCCGCCGCGACGGCCGCTGTAGCTGCTGCAGCCGTCTTGAGGAAAGTTCTGCGGTTTGTCATATAGGGTTGTTATTGGTTTCAGTGAATACAAAATTATGAATTATTTGTTAAATTTGGGACAAATAACACTAGACTGTAACCTTATCCTATGTCGTACAAAAAACGAATCCTGTTCTTTTTGTGCCTTCTGCTGGCGTCGCTGCCTGCCTGGGCGCAATCAGAGATCCATGGGCGCGTGAGCGACAGCGGCGGCAACCCTGTCCCGGGTGCCGTAGTGATGGTTGCGGGCTCCAGGTCCGGAGAAATCACGGACACGGACGGCCGCTACACCATCCGCGCCCGCAGCGAGGACGTCCTTGAGTTCTCCTGCTTCGGAATGAAAACCCAGAAGGTCAAGGTCGGCTCCCGCACGTTGATCGACATCACCCTCGAAGACGACTACGCCGCGCTCGACGAGGCGGTCGTGGTCGGCTACGGAACCCAGAAGCGCCAGAGCATCACCGGCGCCGTCTCGCAGGTCAGCGGCGACAAGATCGCCAAAGCCCCGGCCCAGACGGTAACCAACATGATGGGCGGTGTGATCCCTGGCGTTATCTCCTACCAGGCCTCCGGTGTACCTGGCGGCGATGGCTCTACCCTCCTCGTCCGAGGCAGCGGCGTGAAAGCAATCGTCGACGGCGTGGAGAGAAGCATCTCCGACCTCGACCCCAATGAAATAGAATCGATCTCGGTCCTGAAGGACGCCTCCGCTACCGCCATCTACGGCTTCGACTCGGGCGCCGTGATGATCATCACCACCAAGAGGGGAGACAACAAGGATTCCAGGGTGAACTACAAGGGCTCCATGACCGTGAGCAGCAACGCCATGAACCTGGAACTGCTCGACGGCCCCGGCTTCGCGAAGTGGTACAACCTCGCCCGCGTGATGGACGGCGACGACCCGGTCTTTACCCAGGAGCAGGTAGACGCCATGCTCAACGGCGACGATTCCGACGGCTGGGGAAACACCAACTGGTACAAGGAAGTCTTCGGCAAGGGTATCACCCAGAGCCACAGCCTCTCTGTAACAGGCGGCACGGATAAGATCAACTACTTCGCAACGATCGGCTACTACAATCAGGAAGGTAACGTCAAGGGCTATTCCCACAACAGGATCAACCTCCGTTCCAATATCGAAGCGAAAGTGGGGAAGAACGTAACCCTCGAGGTCGGGCTGACCGGCAGGTTCACGACCACCGTCCGCCCGGGCCTCTCCGCAGACCCCGACGAAGCCAACCATATCGGTATCATGCTCATGAGGGTGCACCCTTACGTACCTAAGACCTACAAGGGAGTGATGACCGCGACCTATACCGGCTCAGAGGTCAACAACGTTGCGGGTTATCTGGACGGCTCTGCCGGTTACGGCAATTCCTACGCCAACGTCTTCGAAGGCAACGCCTCCCTGCGCTACGACGCCCCGTTCCTCGAGGGCCTCTCCGCCAAAGCCATGGTCGCATATGACGTCCATAACTCCTTCTACAAGAATGTGGCGAAGCCCTTCCAGGTGATGGTGGCTACTCTCCCGACTTCGGTCGACGAGTCCACCGGCCCCATGCTCGGTATCTCCTACAAGCAGGTCCAGGGCTTCAAGTGGCTCTCTCAGCAGTCGACTACTTCAGGCTACGGCCTTACTGACAATATTGTCGCGAACTTCAGCGTCGACTTCAACCGTTCGTTCGGCCTCCACGACGTAGGCGCCATGGCCCTGATGGAGCTCAGGCACCGCGAGTATAAATCAGTCGGCGGCGTGGGCTATGGCTACGACATCCCCGCCCTGGACGACATTTCCTTCGCTACCGACAAGACCAACAGCATCGCGTCCGGAAGCAGCAGCCACTACAAGGCTATGGGTTACGTCTACCGCCTGACCTACTCCTACGATAACCGTTATCTCGCGGAGCTCTCGGGCCGTGTGGACGGTCTCTACACCTTCTACGGAAGTACTAAGCCATGGGGCTTTTTCCCGGCGGCTTCGATAGGCTGGAGGATAGACAAGGAACGCTGGTTCGACGCCCCTGCAATCGACATGCTCAAGATCCGCTACGGTACAGGTATCCAGGGATCTTCGTCGGGAGTCGCGGCCTATACCTACGCGGACCAGTTCAACCTCTCCAAGGCGGTTGCCATCATAGGTGGCCAGGCCGTCTCGGCCCTCTCGACCGACGCCCCCGGAGATCCTGACCTTACATGGAGCAAGACCTGGTCGAACAACCTCGGCGTCGACCTCAACATGTTTAACGGCAGGCTCCGCTTCGAGGGCGATGTCTTCTACAAGTATCTCTACGACCTTATCGGAAGCAACAGCGGTTCATATCCTGCCAGCTGGGGAGGAAGGTTCCCCTCATACGTAAACTCCAACAAGCAGGACCACCGCGGCTTCGACTTCCTCCTCGCATGGAGGGACCGCAAGCAGGATTTCTCCTACGGAGTTGAAGTGGTCGGCTCCCACACCTACCGCCGCTGGCTCTACTATGGAGGCGATGCCGCGAACTGGCCCGACTACTGGAAGGCAACCGGAAAGGAAGTCGGTGCAGTGATCGGTTTTGTGGCCCTGGGCCTGTTCCGGTCCGAGGACGAAATAGCAAATTCCCCGACTATAGAGGGAACTCAGGCGATGGTTGGTGATATCAAGTATCTGGACCGCAACGGCGACGGAAAGATCACCTACTCCCAGGATATGGGTTATGTAGGAAAGAGCGTCTATCCCAAGTACGAAGGCGGCCTCAACCTCGATTTCGGCTGGAAGGGCTTCGACCTTACTCTTCGCTGGACCTACGCCTTCGGACGCGACGTTGCGCTTACGGGAGTCTATACATCCAGCGGCTCGGCCGGTATTCAGGATAACACAGCCTACACCAAAGCCTTCTACCACGGCGGAAACTCCGCAAGGTTCCTGGTCGAAAACATGTGGCTCGATCCTGTGGCGGCCGCCCAGTTCGGTATCGAAGTGGACAATTCGAAGGCCCGTTTCCCGCGTCTGAGCCTCAATCCTACGAACAACAATGCTTACTCTTCGACCTGGTGGTACCAGAACGGAAATTATCTCCGCCTGAAGAACTTCCAGCTCGGCTATACCGTTCCCGCGAAAGTGGTAAGGAAAGCCGGTTTCTCATCGTGCAGGGTTTACATTGAGGGCACCAACCTGCTTACCTTCAGCGCCCTGACCAAGTATAACATAGATCCTGAGATGCCGTCCGTCAACAACGGATACTATCCCCAGCAGAAACTCATGGGATTCGGCGTCGACGTGTCATTCTAAACAGGAGGTGAGATTATGAAAAGATTATTTTCAGCGATAATGACTTTGGTTGCGGCGGGCGCCCTCGCGCTTTCCTGCACGGATTATCTGGAGACCACCTCCACCACCAAAGTGTCCGATATAATGACCTGGAGCGACCAGCAGTACACTGACCTCTATGTTAACAGCTTCTACACCGCCCTCGCCTCGTTCGGGCAGTTCGGCGGCGGCCAGTTCAACGGCAACATGACCGAGGGACTGACAAATACCCTGAAATACGGTTCGCCGACCTCGGGCTCCCATTACGGAGATTCCAACAACTATGTCTTCTACCCGGAGAGAATCACGCCCCAGGGCAGTCTTCTGGATATATGGTCCGGGACCTACAACGGCATACGCCGTGTCAACGAATTCCTGGTTTCCCTCAAGAGATACTCGACCTACTCCGACGAAGTTAATACCAGGTATGAGGCGCAGGCGCGCTTCTTCAGGGCTTACATGTACTTCCAGCTTGCCAAGCGCCACTGCAACGGCAACAAGGGCGGAGTTGTCCTTTACGAGGATGTCAATTTCGTAAAGAACAAGGCCCATGCTACCGAGGCGGAAACCTGGGACTTCATCGTCCGTGACCTTGAATTCGCCGCGCAGAACCTGCCGGTCTCATGGGATGCGTCCAATGCGGGCCGTGTGACGAAGTACATGGCTTACGGTCTTCTCAGTCGCGTCCTGCTCTACGCGGAGCGTTGGAGCGATGCCGCGGCGGCAGCAGACAGCGTCATCCTCCACGGCGGATATGAGCTTGTCTCCGACTATGCTCAGTCATGGAAAGGAGACAACTCCGAGTCCATCATCCAGTTCAAGTACAGCCCTGCGAGCGGCCTGTCCCACCAGCACGAAGTCTACCATGTCCCGTATGGAGACTTCTCCAGGATAGGCGAGGCCGAGATCGGCGGAACCGCCACTCCGACCCAGGAGATGGTCGAGATGTACGAAGACAAGAACGGCAATCCGGTCGACTGGAGTGCATGGCATGTCGCCGGCCCCGTGGCCGCCAGGCCCGACTTCGAGAATCTGGAGCCCCGTTTCCAGGCTACCGTCCTCTATAACGGCGCGCCGTGGAAGGGCGGAGTGATGGAATGTACCCCCAAGGGTGAATACGGACGCTACATGGCCTACAGGGCCGATTCCTACCCCAACGGCCGTACCGTTACCGGCTACTACCTCAAGAAATTCCTCGAGGCCACTACAGACAAAGATTTCAAGACAATCGTCGTGGGTAACGGCAAGAGAGGCGGCGCCACCTGGGTGGAGCTTCGCCTGGCTGAGGTTTACCTCAACCGCGCCGAGGCCCTCTACCACACCGGCGGCGACGCGCTTTCCGATGTCAACACCGTCCGCGCACGAGTCGGTCTCCCCGCCAAAACCGGTGTCACGGGCGATGCTCTGTTCAACCTTATCCGCAGGGAGCGCACTATAGAGCTCAGCTACGAAGGACACCTGTGGTGGGACATGCGCCGCTGGAAACTTGCCGCGACCGAATACGACAGCTACCGCTGCCACGGCCTCAAGCCCGACTTCGACGACTACGACAACCTCACCTTCGAGTACGTGGATGTGGATGGTGAAGACCGTTCATTCCCCAAAGAACTCTACATCCTTCCCATCCCGACCTCGGAGACCAACAATAATTCTGCAATCGAACAATATCCCGAATGGCTGTAATTCCCATGAAAAGATTGATATACCTTGCAGCGTCTTCGCTGCTTGCGCTGGCCGCGCTCTCCTGTGTCCCCGAGCAGATTCTGCCCTCGGATGCGGAGACTGAAGCTCCGCTTACCAGCGTTACCGCCTATGTTTCTTTGAACGGGTATTCAGACCTGGAATTTACCGGATACCCCGACTCGACCAACGTGGTTGAGATAGTATTTCCTTTCTATTACCCTGAGGATTCTGACGACGAGGTCCTGTTCCTGGCGCTGACGGATGTCAGGGTGATTGCGAACCTTGCCAACAACGTCATGCTGCTGGACAAGCTGACAAAACTCGACCTTACCAAGGAGAACAAGGTGAGGCTCCTGGACCAGTCCAAAAATGAAGTGGTCTACACCATCAAGGGCAGCATAGCGCACAACAGCGGGACTGAGATTAAGGACGTAAAGTTTACCATCAAGATTGATGAGGAGACTACCGTCAATTACTCCTGTGTAGTCAAGGGTGACGAAATCATTATCCCCATCGAGGAAGAACTGGCTCCAGGCAAGCTGACCTTCACCCTTTCGCCGCACGCTACACTTTACATAGGCAGCAAGAAAATCCGCTCGGGCGATACCGTTGACCTCAACAACCCCGTTACTTTCAAGGTCGTCGCCGACGACGGTACCGAAAGGCTGGTCTCAGTCCATAAGGGCACCCCGGAGAAACTCCCCAAGGGCGTCAACACCAACCCGGCTTTCGTCAGGTATCTGTTCACAAAGAAGCTGGCCGACGATATAGGCATCACTACCCATGATATGACGACCTCGCTCGCCGTATGCGGAGATTACCTTGTCATCAACACCCGCGGAGAGGATCTCGTCGTGCTCGACCGCATTACGGGCAACAAAGTTAAGACTGTCCCTCTGCCCGCCGAGTGCAAGGGAGACCACAGGAATTTCTGCATAACCTCCGACTCCGAAGGTCGCATCCTTATCTGTAACCTTGTCCTTTACCAGTGGGTTTATGATGACGACGGAAAGGTGGTGGAGGCAGACAGCCACTGGCGAGACCTCGATATGGTGAAGATATGGAAGATGGACGACCTGGATTCAGCACCGGTGGAATACATCTCATGGCCCGTTACTGACGCCAACCTCACCTTCGGGCGGAGGATCTCCGTAAGGGGATCGCTCGCAGACGGCGCCATCATTACCCTGCCATGCAACACCTATCCCGCTACCAGCGGCTTCTATCGCTGGCAGGTCGTGGACGGAGAACTCGTAAGTACGACACCGGAGTGGGTCAGCGTTTCCGAATCCGGATACAGTTGGAACAATAACATTGACCTCGCATACTTCAAGCCTACCGCCGATTCCGATTTCATCGCCTTTGGTTATTCGGACACGGCCCGTGAGATGACCTGGTTCAACGGCAAGACCCTTGCGAAGAGGGCCCATCTCGACATCGTCGACGTGAACTATGTTCCAAACGCCCTCGATATCCTCGACTTTAACGGAACCAAGTATCTGGCTGCAGCCCAGCTCAACTCGTTCACCTGGGGTCGCTGCGACTTCGCGTGGCTGATTAACCTCGACCTCGAGAGCAATTTCGAAGGCTCACTCAACGACCAGGGAACCATGGGTATCGGTGCCACCAGCCCCGCCATCGAATGGTCCGACATTTCCGGCCTGTGGGGCCCCCATGCCCTCGGTCTCGATTACGACGGATACGCCAATGCCAACCACCACGACGACATCGTCCTCTGCGGTTCGGACAACGGCTTCAATATGTACATGTACTTCATGTTCTGCAACGGCTACGTAGTGGGCGTGCAGTTCGACTGTATAGACAGGGGAGATTCTTAGGATATGAGAAAACTGATATTAACCCTTATTGCTTCCTTCGCCCTCCTTTGCAGTTGCGAAGATGGCGGCAAGGATCCGCTTGCGGGCTTCGTGATGCCTTCGTCTCCGGTTGAGAAGGACGACCCGTCCGCCCCGACGGACACTACCGGAACCCAGCCTGGCGACACTACCGGAACCCAGCAGCCCGCGAACCGTGTCCCGTGCTTCATCTGGATCGACGCTGCGGCCAACTCACGCGACTTCTTCGTGGACAAGGCCAACATCGCCAGGGACTTGAAACTCGCCGCCGACGCCGGTTTCACCCACATCATAGTGGACGTGCGCCCGACTTCCGGCGACCTGCTCTTCAAGAGCACCCACTGCCAGGAAGTTGACTTCCTCGGCGCATGGGTGACCGGCGGTGGCTACCAGAAATTCGTCTGGAACAAGGAGTTCGACTACCTCCAGGAATTCATCGACCGTGGCCATGAACTCGGCCTCAAGGTCTACGCCGGCTTCAACACCATGGTCGCGGGCGTTATCAACGGCTACTTCGGCAACATGGGCGTCTGCTTCAGGGACACTAAACTCATGGATGCCGTCACCTGGCTCAACACCGACAGCGGCATCAAGCCCACCAAGGACACCGACGTGAAGGAGTACTTCTTCAACCCAGGCGACCCGGTGGCGCAGGAGTACATCATCAGCCTTCTGAAGGACCTCGCCGCCTACGGCAAGAAGGGCCTTGACGGTATCTTGCTCGACCGTGGACGTTACTACGGCTATATGTCCGACTTCTCGCCCAAGACAAGGACGGCCTTCGAGGAATATGTCGGCGAGACGATCGACTGGCCCTCCGACGTCCTCCCGGCCGGCCATCAGCACTATGTCCCCAGTCCGGTCCCGAAGAAATACCTCAAGTGGAACGAATACCGCGCGAAGACCATCCATGACTTCATGACCGCGGCCCACGATGCAATCAAGGCCGTAGATCCAAAGGTCGGCTTCGGCGTCTACGTCGGTGCCTGGTACGCCTCCTACTATGAGAACGGAGTGAACTGGGCCAGCCCGCAGTACAATACGAAGGCCTATTATCCCACATGGGCCACGGCCGAATACAAGAATTACGGCTTCGCCGACCTCTGCGACGTCCTGCTTCTGGGCGCATATGCGGGTATCGGTGCGGTCAACGGCTCGGCCGAATGGACCATGGAGGGCTTCTGCAAGCTCGGTAAGCAGAAGACAATGGGAGATCCCGGCATCCTCGCCGGCGGCCCCGACGTAGGTAACTGGTCCCTCGACGGATATACCGAACAGGATGAACTCGATGCCGTTAAGAATTCCGTCACCGCGTGTGCCGGAGCCTGCGGCGGGTATTTCCTCTTCGATATGATCCACCTCAAGCTTAAACCGGCGAAGTGGAATTATGTGAAGCAGGGCATTACAGCGGCTAATAAGAAACTGAACAATCAATAACCAATTATTTATTATGAAAAAAGCATTTTTGTCAATCATCGCTGCCGTTCTTTCTTTCGGCATGGTGCTTTCCTGCACCGACCCGGCCGGACCGGAGCCCAAGGAAGACAGCATTGAGTTCTCTTCCCAGGCGGAAGTGGCCGTCCCCGTCGACGGTATTTTGACCAACATCGCATTCACCGCTTCGGCTGCATGGACCGCAAAGCTCTCCGACGGAGCTGAGGCGTTCGTTGTTATGAGCCCCACTTCCGGCGCGGCCGGCGAGGGCGGAATTACCGTCCAGGTCCGCAAGAATACCGGCGGCGAAGAGCGCAAGTTCTCCGTCACCGTCACCTGCGGAAAGGTGACCGGTACCGTGAACTTCACCCAGGAAGCCGCCGCTTCCGCATCCACCGACGTGACCACCATCGAAGCGGACGGCGAGGGCGGAACCTACGAGCTCCCTATTACCCTCAATGTCAGCGCAACCATCACATCTTCCGTCGACTGGATTATCGTCGGCGAGACCAAGGCCATGGAGACTGTCACCTATCTTGTGAAGGTTGCCCCCAACCCCTCGATCGAGGAATCCCGTACCGGTCAGGTTACCGTAAGCCCCGAGGGACTTGAGGACATTGTCGTGGAGGTGGAGCAGAAGAAGTTCGTTCCCGTGCTGAACTTCACCGTAACTATCCCTCAGATTCCGCAGGCGGGCGGTACCGTCGAGATCCCGTTCGAGAGCAACATGGAAGTCGACCTCTTCGCGGAAGGCATAGAGGGCGCTGAAGTTTCTCTGGGCGACGGCGTGGTCGTCATCACCGCCCCTGAAAACCCCGCCATGACTCCGTTGAACATGTACGTTTTGCTAACTGCCTCGGACTATGAGGGAGACGGAACCACTGCGGCGATCAATGTCTACCAGCTCGGACTTGCCAACATCGAGTGGAGCGTGTCGATAGTGGATAAGGGCGTTAACGTCAATATCGCCAATTATTCTGTTTGCCCTCTGGCCGTATCGGGTGACTATGCCCTTGTGAGCGACGGCGTGGATGTCCACGTATTCAGCAGGGCGGACGGTTCGTATGTCAATAAGGTTATCCCCGTCCTTGGAGAAGGCTCTTATCCCCAGTCGCTCGCAAGCGACGATGCCGGCAATATCATCATGGCCGACATGTATGCCGACGGGACCAGTAACTGCAAGGTCTGGTGGGCGGGCAGTATTGACGCCACTCCGGCCGAGCTGCTGACGTTTAACAACAATCTTGGCGGCAACATGGGCAACTTCCGCGTAAAGGGAGATATCAGCTCTTCGGCCGTGGTTTCTTCCGTCGTTTCAGTGTCCAAGTCATGGGCTGCATGGCAGATTACCTCCGGCGCCCTTGAGGGAGAAAGAGTATCGGCTGTTCATCCTGCCGATCAGGGCAATGTCTGGAGCCCCTACTATCAGGTTTGCGAACCTATGGGAGATAAGATCGCAGACGGCTTCTTCTATGGGTCCTATCCCGCAAGGCCAAATATCTGGTACTGCTCCAATCCTGCGTCCAACACCTGGGCCAGCGTTCTTGCAACCGCCCAGGATTGGGATACCGACATGAATGCAATGGATGTTGTCAATGTCGGCTCCAAGAAGATCCTGCTTTACCTTGCATCGGGATTCTTCACCTATTCCAACGTCCACTTCGGTATTTGCGACGTCACCGATCCTACCGCCCCGGTGCTTCTGGGCACCTTCGGCAAACCGTTCTACTCGGGAGCCGAGCCTACATCATGCTACGGCGGCAGCGGTATCGTCGGAATAGTATCCGCAGACGGCAAGACCCTGGAGATCTATGTTGCCGAAGGCTCGCGCGATACTCTTGCAAAGATTACAATTCCTACGGCTAGTTTGTAAAAATATTTTACTATCTTTACGCTTGATTTTGAAATTTTCATACTAACCTTATAACATTTTATTAACCAAACACAATTTCATGAAAAAGATTTTGTTAGCTATTTTTGGCGCAGCTCTCCTCATGGTCGGCTGTACCAAGGAGATTGAGACTGCCGTAGCAGATGTCAACTCCAGGCTTGACGCCCTCGAGGCCCAGGTCAACGCCAACAAGGCAGCTATCCAGGCCCTCCAGGCCGCGAAATTCGTTGAGAGTGTGACCGAAATGCCCGACCATGCCGGTTGGACCATCACCCTCAGCGACGGCACCATCGCCATCTACAACGGTAAAGACGGTGCTGCTGGTGCAGCTGGTGCTCCCGGTGCAGCCGGTAAAGACGGCGATGCCTTCTTCAAGAGCGTCGTAATAGACGGCGACTGGGTAATCTTCACCCTCACGGATGACACCATGATTACGGTGCCTTACAAGGTCGTCTTCGCCATCGAGCTCCTTACCGAGGATCTCGCAGTGAAGCCGTCCGCAACTGTCGCCATCCCTTACAAACTGACAGGAGCGACCGCGGAGACCAAGCTCTATGCTATCGCAGGCGGCAGCTATACTGCAAGTGTGGATGAAGCAGCTGGAATGATTCTCATCGAGACCCCCGCTGTCATTAATCCCAACAGCATTGTAATCATCGCTGACCGTGGAGACGGAAAGACCGCAGTCAAGGCCGTCAACCTTGAAGGAGAGAAACTTACCGTTACTCCCAGCGCAGTTGCTTTCAATTACTGGGATAACGGAGACAGGGCTACCATTGAAGTAGTTTCCAACACTCCGGTTACCGTATCTACCGATGTTCCCTGGCTGAAGGTTACACAAACCAAGGCAACCGTCACTTCAGAGTACACTCTCAATGTCGGCGTATCTCCTTCCTGCCAGGCCCGTACCGGACATGTCATCGTAAAGGATGTTGCCGGCAATGTCATTCAGAGCCAGGCCGTCACCCAGACCGGAACTCCTGCGTTCTTCCTCAATAACGTGTCCGGATTTGCCACATGGGGAGACGCTTCAGCCGCTCTCGCCTCTGCGACTGCCCTGGAGGGTGGTATTATTGATGCCAATGGCGGTGTTATTGTCTACATCTCCCAGGATGCAAACCTCGACCGTATCGTCTTCCCTGCAAACGATGCTATCAAGTCGATTAAAATCGTGCCTCGTATGTACGGTATCCCTGCAGTGGATCCTACCAAGGTCGTGGTCAATGCTATCACGGTCCCCGCTGACATGCCTGCCATCATTGAGAATCTCGTTATCCGTCCTCAGAACAAGGAAATAATCGCTGGCATCAACAACGGCACTAACGGTACCGCTCTCCTTATCATGCCCGGCGAGGTGAACCTGACTGTCAACAATGTCATTTTCGACAACTCCAACGAAACTTGGAGGGATCAGGAGCCTACCGTGATTTATTCAAACGGGGACGGCGTTAACACTGGAAAGGCAACCTTCACCGGCTGTACTTTCACTCCCGGAGTCCAGCGCTTCGCTCAGGTATGGGGAACAAACGCTGAAGATGCAACAGAATATGTATTCGACGGTTGTACTTTTGTCAATGATTTGACAGCTTACAACTTACGCATATACAACAACATCAAACTTACCCTCACGAACAACATCGTTGACTGCGTCGGTGATTTCGTCAACGTTAGGACGGCAGGTAATGTCGTTATCCCTGCTGTTGCAGACGGAAAGACCGTTGATGATACGAACACCTATTCAGACAGGGTCGTCAATATTTACACTGGCCAGAAGGCGGCAGTTCCTACAGCAAAGGGAGGAACCGGTATCGTTAAGCTCAATGGCATCGCTTACCCGACCGTTACTGCTGCTATTGCAAAGGCTGCCAACGGCGCCACCATCGAGATTGGTGAAGGCGAGATCGACGATAATATCAAGATCCCTGCCGGTAAGAACTACACCATCAAGGCCGCCGCAGGCGCAGCCCGCGACAAGGTCATCGTCAATGGTAACATTGAGATCGCCGGTTCTGCTACTATCAGCGGAATAACCATGAAGACCAAGACCAATGTGACGAATAATGTCCTTTCGGTTTCAAGCTCCAGCGACGGTTATGCTTGGGGTCACGCTTATCTGATCCGTCTTGAGAACGGTGCAAAGGATGTTACGGTAGAGAATGTCCGCTTTGTTGCTACTGAAGACCTCTATGGCCCTGGTGCTAATGGAGCTGAGACCCACTTTAAGGATGGTCTTACCCAGCTGTTCATCGCCCAGTCTACCAATGTTAAGGTTCTCAACTGTATATTCGACTCGACAAAAGACGGAGCATATTGCAACAACCAGACCTATGTCTCCGATGTTGAATTTATCGGCAACGTCTTCAACGTAGGCGGCAAGAAGACCTATGCTTCCCGTATTTCCGGAAACTCCCTTGTCAAGTTCTCCGAAAACGAGTTCAATGCGCAGTTTGGTCTCGACTTCTACAATTTCACCGGTACCCTTATCCTTGGTGACGGCGTAGAGGATGACAATCACTATACAGCGGAAGTTACCAACGCACTCAACAGCGCAGCCGATAAGTATGAAGTCCTTGCTGCTGGTGCTACTATCCTCCCTGTTACCGTGACATTCAACGCTCCTACCACCGCTCCTGCAAAGGATCCTGAGATTGTTCTCCTCTGGCAGCACATTGATGATGCGGCATGGAATGCTACCGTGGATATCGCAAATGTCCGCAACTTTGCAATGAACAGCAATGGTATGTACCTGCCTCAGACCGCAGGCCATATCTACACCCTCTCTCTTGAGGATGGTTCAGTCATCAAGGATCAGGAACTTACTGAGGGCACAGGCGGTCACTGGCCGGGCTACTGCGGAGCATACTCGCTCTCTGACGGAACTATCGTTCTCGCATCTGGAGCTATCAACGACAAAGCCCACTTTAAGGTCAGCACCTATGACGGAGAGAACTTCACTCCCGTTGCAGACTTCATCAACGATGGAACATATCGTCTTGGCGACCACATCACCGCAGCCGGTACAAAGGATGACTTCACCGTCTATGCAGTTGATTACAAGAAGGGTTTGAATAACACTGGCCGTTACCTTGCTTTCAACTACAAGGGAACTGCACTTACTGTTCCTACCGACTCTGTTAAGATCTCCGGACTCCCGTCGAATGCCAATATGGCCGAGATGACTCCTTTTGCTGACGGTAAGTACTACATGCAGCTTGAGGGTGGTAAGGACGATATGATTCTTACAGACGGCGCAGATGGCGCAACCGCTGAAAAAATCACTCTTGGCGACCTGAATGCAGATGTCAACAAGAGGATGACCCGCGGCGCCAAGTTCTTCTCCGCAGGTGGAAAGAATTACATGGGATTTGTTGAGTTCATCAACTATGATGGAGGTAACGGACGTGGCGGAAGGGTCCACATCTATGCTCTCCCTACCAACAATCCTGAGGTTGACCTCGTCGGTGCAAAGGCGGTCGCGACCTACGATCTCCCTACAAGCACTGGATCCGGAAATGCTTGCGCAAGCTTTATGGTAACTAAGGTCGGTACCAAGGTTTATCTTGGCGTTGGTCTCCGTTCAGCAGGTGTTGCTCTCCTCGAGTTCAAGTACTAGTACTTCTAACAATCCTCATAATCAAGGCGGGACCTCCGGGCCCCGCCTTTTTTGTGTCGCCCCTCGCGATTAGGCGTGAAATCAATCCACCACACAAATAATCAGCCCGGCGGGGGTCCGTCGGGCTGAGGTCGTTAAAGATTCTGGATCTGCTGCTCAGTAAGGCCGGTAGCCTCTGATATCACCTTAATCGGAACGCCTTGGGCCTTAAGCTTGGCCGCGATTAACGAACCGGCCTGCTCCGCACCTTCTTTCAAGCCCTCTTCATGAGCGTACTCAATCTGATTCTGTATGTCGCGTTCTGTTGTCATGCTGTTCAAGTATTTTAGCCTTTCCGTTTCTGCGAAAGTAGAAAAATCCGCCGATTTGATTTGAAGTTCCCATAGTTTAATTATTGGGTTGGCGGCTTTCGGGGGCGGACCGGGATTACGTTTGCTCCCTACAGCCGGATTATCAATTCCCGGTCGGAACAAAGA
>JAGCVW010000026.1 GCA_017962165.1 Bacteroidales bacterium
ATAGACTTCGCTAACGGTCGAGAGGTGGACGCCCTGCTCCCGGCTGTCTTTCTCGACACCTTCGCCGTGCTGGAGGTCGCTGAGCCAGTCGCCGTCGTAGTCGTAACTGTAGCGAGCGCCCCCACCTGTAGAGAACTTATGATAATGTCCTTTTCCGCTACGGACGCCGTTTTCCCACATACCGTCGTATTCGGCGATATAGCCGCTAATCTTATAATCCATGTGGCCGCGGCCATGGGGCTGGCCGGCTTCATTGACTTCGCCCGTGTAGACGTTGCCGTTGGGGTATTTGAAAGTTGCCATACTATTATTCTTACCACAAAGATATCGCTTTTTCCCGTCGACTGCGCTTAGGGGGACAATTATTAGGCAGGCTAAGTTCAAAAACGGTCAATTTTGCACTTAGGGGGACAAAAACATTACAGGCTAAGTGCGTTTGTCCTGGCGGCGGGAGTTTTTATTGATAAATTCGTATATTTACGAAACTATGCGCTTTACCTTTGGTAAAAATTGGACTGAGTTGGAAGACGGCAGGAAGCTGTGGGGCTCCCGGGACGGCCTCGGGACTATAGTGTCTCCGAACGGGGATGTTGGCTCCGGACAGCTCAAAGACGGCGTCCTGAACGGCTACGGTTTCGCCTTCGTAAAGCGCGAATGGGAGGAGGAGAAAACCCGTAAGAAAACCTACGAAGAGGTGATGGAGACGGCGGAGTTCGACTCCTGCGGCCGAGTGATATACTGCGACGGCAGCCCTCTGACTTATAAAGAGCACCGCGTAGACTGGCTGCCGATAGGCGTGGGTCTTTGGGAAGACGGAAAACTTAAGCGGCAATCCGACATGAAATTTCCCGAAGGGCTGATATTCCAGGGGCAGTGGGTGGAGATGATGTATGAAAAAGTCCATCACCAATATTTGCCCGAAGAAAAGAAACTGACCGACCTCAAAGCGGACGGCCTGGCGGAACTTGGATGGACAAAAGCATACCTCCAGCCCCTGCCGGACGGAAATATACTGGGAATCGACGACAACGGTATCCCCTTCATCCTCGGACCAGGCGAAGAATTCGTCTACGACCACAACCCAACCCGACATGTTACAACAAATACATCTATAAACTAATATCATTATGAGAGGACCCTCTACATTTGAAGACCTCGCTGCGGTGATCGCAGTGTGTCTTGCCACCGCCCGCGAAGACGGCAACTTCGAGCAGATCGAATTCAAAGCTATCCTCGACGGCCTCAGGGCGCAGTATAACTTCGAAGGCCGCGACGACCTTCTGGCAGACTATATTAAGTTCGCCGATCAAATGAGCCTTCAGGAAGCAGTCAACCGCATCAAGCAGTTCGATTCCGACGAGAAGCAGTTCACCTCCGACATGCTCTTCATGACCATCGCCTCCGACGGCAAACTCGCACCCACAGAGGAGGAAATCTACAAGGGAATGATCGAGGTCTGCGGACTTCCCCTTTTCACCGGAGCAGATAAACTGTAGTTATGAACGCCACAGGTGAAACCCTTGCCGCGATCTACAAGGTCGCCAATGTATTCATTTACGCAGACGGCGATATGAGCCGCGAGGAAGTCGAGCCCCTGTTCGAATTCTTCCAGACCTTCCCGTCGGTGGACGACAAGATGCTGGACCTGATAATCGAGGCCGCCGATAAGATGGAAGACGAGCGCGCCATCGAACTTATCAGTAAGCTGGACGCAGACGGCAAGCAGCAGATGTCAGACCTTTTTGCAAGTATTATCTGCAAGGACGGCGTGCTGACAGACGATGAGAAGAAACTGTTCTTCAACGTGCAGGACGTTTGCGGTCTGCCCGATCCCAGTTTCGTCAAGAAAGAGGAAGAGCCCGCCAGGCCGGAGCCCGAACAGGACGACGACGACCAGATTATTCCGGCCTTTATCGTCGCCAACTTCTACGGCATAGCCAGTGTCAGGCAGAGCGAGCACGAAGACTGGGCCACCCTCGGCGGCGAACTCTCCGACTGGATTGGCGCAAACGGCGTTGAGATCGTCCGCTTCACCCCCGCCCTCAACAAGCTTTCGGAGAAGCTGCGCCTCAACGAGCGCCATCTCGTCTTCATGGTCGACCGCAACCCCGGAAACAAGACCGTGGGCGACAACATGACGGCCACCATCCTCTACGGACGCGGCTACCCGCTCTATGGAAACATCGTCTTCGCACTCGAGACCGACAAAGGTTACGAAATCGAAGGCTTCTGCACCAAATCGCTCCTGAACGAGACCTTCGCCGCCATCAACGAAGCGGTCGACGGCCTTCTGAGAGTGCAGGAATAATACTCCATGGCCGACAACGTCAGGGTACGCGAGCGCCCAGGGACCAGGCCGGCAGTGGCGACGCAGTCGGCGCACACACCCGAAACCGTAGAGAATGCGGGCTCGGGCGTGTGCCCCCGTTGCGGCGCCACCATCGAACCCGGACTGGAATTCTGCCCGGTCTGCGGCGCGAAACTCGTGGACTACTGCACATTCTGCGGCGCGCCCATGCGGCCGGAGGACATCGACTGCCCGGAGTGCGGGATGCCCGCCGAGGGCATAGAGTGCCCGACCTGCCACATCGTCAACCACCGCCCGTTCTGCGGGCAGTGTGGCCGGCCGCTCTCTCGCGCCGCACGCATAGCCGTCGACAAAGCAAAACTTGACCCCAAAGTCAGGGAGGCGGCCCGGCTGCTCATGCGGGTAGCGGAACTGGAAGCCGAGCTTGACGGTGGCCCCCGGCCTGAGGACGAGGCTCCGCTCGAGCCGACCGAAGGCGAACTCCGCCTCCGCGAGCTCATGGCAAGTGTCGGCTTCACCCCCGTCGAGACCCCGAAGGCCGAAAAGCCGAAGACGAAGCGCACCCGCGCCGAGGTCCTGGCCGAATACCAGAAGGCGGTCGAGGAGGCGAACAAGGTCATGGAAGAGATGCTTCCGCCCGCCGGCATGACCCCGCAGGAGCAGCGCAATTACGCCACTGCCCGCAAGGTCGCCGTGATGGAAACGGTCCAGGAAAGCTGGCGCGGCATCCCGCTGAAAGAGTCGATGGGCTGGGAGTGCAACTACTGCCACGTCCTCCACAACAATCCCTGCGAGTGCGCCAGGCCCGGCCTGGGCGGCAAATGGGTACCGTGTACCCAGTGCGAAGTCGTCCGGAGCGGCGGCCAGATCTTCACCACCAACGTCGAACGCAAAGTCTATAAACGCATCTAGTCCATGGCCGGCGACCTTCAGAAAACCCTGCTGGATGCCTTCAAGAACGCGAAGGAGCAGCCCACGGCGACCATGCCGGGGGAGACCGCCGCGATGCCCGGAGATTTCTCGACTGCGCCTTCGGCTTCGCTCGAAATGACAGGGGTGAAGGCGTCCGCCGCGAAGAAGCCCGGCGAGACGGTAAGCGTCGGCGGACGCAGCCTCACGGTCGAGAAGGTCCTGGGCCATGGAGCCGAAGGCGACATCTACGTCGTTACCGACGGAAAGCGCCGCTACGCTCTTAAGCTCCTGCGCGCTGGGTTCAAGACGAACCCGAAGGTCCTCGACGAGCTGAAAACGCTGAACGGCAAGGGCTACATCGCCGACATAATCGACTATGGCCCCGACTTCGAACTGATGGATTACATCCCGGGCGGAAGCGCGGCCGAAGCTGGCCTCAAGGGCAATGCAGAGGCGATCCTAACGATAGTGGCCAAGGTCGCCATGGCCCTGGACGAAATCCACAGGCTCGGCATAATCCACAAAGACATAAAGCCCGCGAACGTGCTGCTCAGCGGTAAGGGCGGCTCCGACTGCGTGCTGTGCGACTTCGGCATATCCGACGTGCTCAACGACCGTGGGACCGCCATCACCCCGCAGGTCCGCACCCCTATTTACGCAGCCCCGGAGGTCTATGCCCCCGGAAACACGGTCAACCGCCAGGGCGTCATCTACTGCGAGCTCACCCCCAAGGCCGACTTCTTCTCGCTCGGCATGCTCATCCTCTCGCTCTGGATGGGCGAGGGCGCCTTCCGCTCGAAGGAGCAGGAGCTCGCGCTCGACAAGAACAAGGGCCGCATCATAGTCCCAGCCGAAATCCCCGATCCCCTTAACAAAATCTGCCGCGGCCTGCTGATAAGCAACCCGGACAAGCGCTGGGACTACCCCGAAATCGAAGCCGCCATCCGCGGCAAGGACATACCCGTCGAAGAAGACGAGATCAACGCGGACCTGAACATAATCTACAACGCTTCGAAGCACCAGATCGCCAACACCCCGCAGGAACTCGCGCGCCTGATGCTCGAAGACGAAAGCGGCCTCGCCGTCAAGTACCTCTACCGCGGCCAGGTCGAGCGCTGGCTAAGGACATACCCGGAGCTTGCCCTCGAGGTCCAGGAGATAGTCGAGAAGCGCTACCCTCAGGATCAGAATACCGGCCTTTTCGCTACCATTTTCTTCCTGGATCCGACGATTCCGTTCCCGCTTAGCGGCGCCTCGCGCACAGATGCAAGCCCTGTGGCGGCCAGCGCCGTGACCCTGAAGGATGTAAGCAATTTCTGCAACGGGGCTATAGTTGACCAGGAAACGGCGAACCGCCTCAGCGGCGACGTCTTTACCGAATGGGTCCGCGTCCGCAGTGCGGCGATCGCCGGGAGTTTTCCTTCTTCGGGTGACACCCTCGATATCTATATGCTGAGGGTTCAGCTGCTCGACCCGCTCTCGGATATTAATCTGATCAACGACCCTTCGAACCCAGATTACGCCATGACTCAGGAGGGGCTTGGGCGGCTGTTCAACCATGCCTACAACATCTTCTGGGGTGTTGCCGGAGGCGATATAAGCCATTTCGCTTCGATCTGGAAGATAGACCGGAACAACCCTCTTACCCTGCGTTTCCCTGTGGAGACGGTCCTGAACATCGCGTCCAATTTCCTTGCGCCGGAGGATTATCACTACGTCACTGAATCGATGGACACCAAAGCCGGCCGGTTCCAAAAACAGCGTTCGTGGTTCGTCTACTGCACCGACCGCAACAGCGACGATTACCGCAAGAAATGCGGTCCCAAGGACGATGCATCCCGCGCCCAGGCTGCGTGGATGAAAGTGATCAAGGGCTTTGGGGTGACGCCCGAACTGCAGTTGTCAAACGGCCATGTTGTGGATTCGCTGCAGACGATGTTCGCGGAGCCGCCCAAGGTGCTGCGCAAGGACTGCTCCGAAGGGGGCCTGCGAGGCTTCCTTGCCGTCCACCATCAGGAGGACCCCAATGTCGACTATAAACCGCAGTTCACTTACGAGCGCCGCCTGAAGGAGTATCTCGACGACCTGCGCAGGATAGATCCGGGCATGACCCCGGTGACTCGTTTCGACTATGCCCGCAAAGAGGCCGACAAGCTGCTGGCTTCCGGAAAGCGGAAGATACAGGTCCTGAATGTCAGGAGCGTCCTGCAGATTGTCTCCGCAGTATTGTTCTGCGCCCTGCCGCTGCTGATCATGCTTACCATGCTCATATTCTCGATTGTCGAGAATCCCATAATAGACGTGCGCCATTTCAAGCTGGAGAACTGGACCTGGCTGCTGGGACTGGTCCTGGCTGGAGTGCTTTATTTCGTGCTCGACACCGAGGGTTGTCTGATTCCCATAGTCCTGGGACTTATAGGCGGGTTCCTCATAATGATAATCATCAAGATCCTGGGGCAGTTCATCCTTTACATCTTCGCCGCGCTGATAATCGCGGTGCTGGTGTTCCTGTGCCTGAAGGTGCTGTTCTTCAGGAGCCCGTTTGCCGATTCGGCGCGCAAGTTCACCCGCCCGGGCTTCGACGAAAAGGTCCTGGAACCCCTCGACTACGCGTTCTCGGACGCGAAGGATTTTGATTCTTCCCTGAACGGCGCTTTCAACGACAACGATCTCAAATGGTGGCAGGACGACCTCAAAATCCGGCTCAGAAGGATACTGGTTTTCGTGGGCGCGACTATAGTTTTCGCCATCTTCATGGCTTTCATCCCGAAGAGCGAAAAGTTCTCCGGACCGGTTAAGGAAAAAGTGGAAATACAAAAATGAATTGCACACATTGCGGAAAAGAAAACAGGCCTGAGGCGAAGTTCTGCCGTTTCTGT
The DNA here is from genome assembly GCA_017962165.1 of Bacteroidales bacterium. Classification (GTDB taxonomy): domain Bacteria; phylum Bacteroidota; class Bacteroidia; order Bacteroidales; family UBA932; genus Cryptobacteroides. The sequence goes on from JAGCVW010000026.1 coordinate 6,100, forward strand.
GGAGGAGCCCTCGAAAGCGGGTCGTCGCAGAAGGGACTGATCGCCAAGGACAGCATAGTCGAAGAACTCGACAGGCTCGACGAGAAACTCAGGGTCGCCAAGGAAGTGACCAGGGGCGGCGCGCGTATGGGCATGGACTGCCTGGTGCTTGGCGACTCCGGCAGCGGCAAGCATTTCATCTCCCGTCTTATCGCCGATAAAATCCAGGCGAGCGGTATAGTCAAGCAGCCGGCAAGAGAAGTCGATGCGGCTGACTGGGCCGAGTTCATGGGCGATTTCGACAAAAATATTGCAGCGCTTAAAGACGGAATCCTGATTGTTACCAATGCCCAGAAACTTCTTCCGACCACCAAGGCACAGGAGGTTGTCCAGCTCGACAAACTCTTCGCCAGGATGCGCAACTCCGAGGGATCTCCTGTCCTGATTCTTTGCGGCGACCTCAATGACCTTGCAGACTTCATGGAGAACAACAAGGACGTCAACCGCCTGTTCGAGTTCGATTTCAGGCTGGACGCCTTCGGACTGAAAGACCTCTGCGAGCTGACTCTCTCGCTCCTGAAAGACAAATACAAGGTTGCAATTGCTGACGATCTTCCAAAGAAACTCAACGCCCATTTCGCCTGGTATATGCGCCAGACCGATTTGGGCCATGCCAACGGCCACCTCGCCGAGAAGGTGGCGGAATCCGTCTATGTGAAAGCCGCTGCGCGCGGAAGCAGTACGGTTGAGGCGCAGGATGTCGACACCTCCGAATGTTTCATCCCGAAGAGCGAAGACCAGATACTGGCCGAACTCGACAACTACGTCGGCCTGAGGAGCGTCAAGGACGAAATCAAGGCCATTATCCGCAACGTCAAGACCAAGAAAGCGAATGGCGTCAAGGACAAACTTATCACTGACCATTTCATCTTTACAGGCAATCCCGGAACCGGCAAGACTACCATAGCACGCAAGTTCGGCGAGGTGCTCAATGCCATCGGCGCGCTGCCTACGGGCCAGTTCGTTGAAATCAGCGGCAAGGACTTTATAGGCCGTTACCTTGGAGATTCCGAAGAGAATGTAAGAAAATACGTAAACCAGGCCATGGGCGGAGTGCTCTTTGTCGATGAGGCTTATGCGCTCAACACCCAGTATGCCGACGGCCAGGCCGGATATGGCGGCGATGCCGTAAATGCCCTGATGACCCTGCTTGAAAACCGCAAGGGAGAGTTCGTCTGCATTATGGCCGGTTATACGAAGGAGATGGGCGAATTCATACGAATGAATCCCGGCCTTCCTCGCCGTATGAACGTCACGATAGAATTCCCGGATTACTCGGCCCGCGAGCTGGAGCAGCTGTTCCGTATGAGGCTTGCCCGCAACGACGAAAACGTGGTCTTCACTCTCGATGAGAAGGCGGAGGAGATGCTTCCCAAGGTCTTCGACAGGATGTACCTGAAGCGCGGCGATACCTTCGGCAATGCCGGGGAGGTCCGCAATCTCTTCGATCTTGCGGTCAAGCGGCATCGCCTGCGCGGCGCCGAAGATGCAGTCCTTTCGTATGCCGATATCGTTGGCGAGGATGCTACAGAAGACATCTCCGTCGAGGACATCATGAAGGAACTCGACGGCCTGGTGGGCATGAACTCCGTCAAGGATGCCATCCGCAGAATCGCCGGCGAAATCGCCACCCAAAAGCGCCTGGTTGAGATGGGCGAGGCCGGCGAGGGCCTTACCAAGTACAACTTCGTCCTGACTGGCAATCCCGGCACGGGAAAGACCACTGTCGCGCGCATTTTCGGCCGCATCTTCAAGGCGCTTGGCGTCACCTCATCAGACAGGGTGGTGGAGAAGAAGCCGGAGCAGATTATCTCCAAGTTTGTCAATGAAAGCGCGCAGAAGATGAACGAAGCCATCAACGAGGCCATGGGCTGCGTCCTGTTCATCGACGAGGCCTACGGTCTCGACCCCATGGACGCCGCCGGACAGAGCACAAGCCCGGAAGGCCGCGATGCTGTCCGCACCCTCATGACCCGTATGGAGAACGAAGCCGGGAAGTTCGTGGTGATTTGCGCAGGTTACCCTAAGGAGATGGATACCTTCATGAACTCCAATCCGGGCCTGAAGCGACGCTTCTCGCATTTCATCCATATCGACGATTACACCGCCGAAGAACTTCTCGAAATCTACGAGCGCGCCGCGAAGAAAAAGAGTTACAACTTCACACTGGCTGGCGATGAGGTCAGGCTGAAGGCCCTCAGGATGTTCCAGGCGATGGTCGCGATGAAGGACGACAAGTTCGGCAACGCGGGTGAGGCTATTAAAAAGGTGGCCGAGACCAAGACCAACATCAACAACCGTATCAACAATACTCCGTTCGACAAATGGACTCCGGAGTTCCTCCATTCGGCATTCCTGGAGGACATCCCGTTCGCCGAGCCGGAGAAGATATCAATCGAAGAGTGCCTGGCGGAACTCAATGAACTGGTCGGCCTCGAGGGTGTAAAGACAGCGCTTACAAAGCTGGCCCACACCATCAACAATGAGATAGAATCCGCCCGTCTGGAGAACCGCAGGCCGGAGATCCCGCTCGGCCATTACCTGTTCCTTGGCAACCCCGGAACCGGCAAGACTACGGTCGCCCGCCTCATGGGCAAGATCCTCTACTCGATGGGCGCGCTGCCCAGCCCCACGGTCGTTGAGGTAGACAAGACCAAACTCGTGGGCCGCGTGATGGGCGATACGGAAGCGATTACTTCCCACGTTATCGACACTGCCATGGGCGGCATCCTCTTCATCGACGAGGCCTACCAGCTGGCCGACGGCGGCTACGGCTCGCTCGCCCTGCAGACCCTCGTAAAGCGCCTCGAAGACGACCGCGGCAAATTCGTCTGCATCGCGGCCGGCTACACTTACGAGATGGAGCAGTTTATCGCCGTGAACAGCGGTTTCGAAAGCCGCTTCCCCGAGCGCAACCGCATCATCTTCGAAGACTACAACCCCGACGAGCTTTTCCGGATCTTCATGATCCATGCCCGCAAGGGCGGCTACATGCTCGACCCCATGGCTGAGAACGCCGTGCGCGGCAAACTGACCATGCTCTACAGCAGGCGGGACCGCAGTTTTGGCAACGGCCGCGACGCACGCCACCTCTTCGACGAAGTCAAGAGCAACCTCGCGACGCGCCTTGCCGAGGAGGGCGGCACCCACACCCTCGAGGAGCGTAAAACCATCAAAATGGAGGACGTGATATGATACAGTGCCCTGAGTGCCGGGCTTTGATTCCGGACGACAGCATTTTCTGCGACCAGTGCGGGAAAGAACTGAAGTGGTGTCCGCAGTGCGGCCGGCCCAAACGCGGGACTGAGTGTCCCGTCTGCGGGAGTATGCTCGTGTCTCATCGTGGCGGGGAGGGAGTGACCTCCGAATCATCGTCGCTTCGCGACCCTGTCCGGGTAAATGCTGCTTCGGAGGTCACTCCCTCACCGGCCGCTTTGGTCGGAAACGGCTGGAAACTGATTCTGCAAGCAGGAGCCTTCGGGCGCCGCGGCGGGATATGGCCGGAGTTGGCGACGTGTCCGTATGTGTCCGGTAACCATGGGGTCATATCCAAGACTGCAAGCGGCTGGACGATAAGCGACAGCGGCTCCACCAATGGAACGTATGTTAATGAAAAGCGGGTTGCGCAGGGTGTCGCTGTCGAACTTAAGATCGGCGACCGGGTACGCATCGCAAACCTCGAATTCACGGTAGAATGAAACTCGACATCCAGGCTCTCTGCCACAAAGGCCTCGTGCGGGACGGCAATGAAGACGCCGTCTCGGTGGGCGGGCTGTTTCTTCGCGACGACTCCGCCGAGCTGACGGTCGAGACTCCGGACGACGGCTTTTTCTACCTGCTGGTTTCCGACGGCATGGGCGGCCATGAAGCCGGAGAGGAGGCGAGCGAATTCGCGCTCTCCGAGATTAAGGAGCAGCTGGCCCTGAACCAGATTCAGCCGGACTCCTTCGAGGACGATGTGCGTGAGGCGGCGCGCTATATCAGTTTCAAACTCAACCGTCTTGCCGCCGAGCGCGGGCAGGCAAGGCCCATGGGCTGCACCCTTACCGGAGTTCTGTGGCACTACGGCCGCACATGGCTGGTGGGTGCCGGCGACTCGCGCACCTACCGCTTCCGCGGAGGGCTTCTGCGTCAGCTGACCGTTGACGAGACCGACCGCGGCCTGACCGGCGATCCGACTGCCGACAAGCGGCTCCACAACTGCCTGGGCGGCGGTTGCGAAGGCCGGCTCGCGGTGGATTCCCTGGACGGAAAACTGCTTCCGGGAGATATCCTGCTGGTTTGCTCCGACGGCCTTTGCGACATGGTCTCCGACGAAGATATCGAGCAGGCTCTCGCCGCCGGCGCTTCGGCCACCGACCTGCTCCGCATGGCCTGCGAGGCCGGCGGCGCGGACAACATTTCGATAATAATCGCAAAAATTCTATAACACTATGCTCAATCCCACAATAGCTTTGGAAAAGGCTCTTCAGAGCCAGATCTACGAAGCCCTCCAGGGCGATGTCGTGAAGTTCGTGCTCAAGCATGCCGAATACACCTCCGACAGCGACAATTACTGGCGCAGCAAGATGGAAGGCCACTGCATGAAGGCCGACGAGAAACTTCTCGGCAACTTTTACGCACTCTGCCAGGAAGTCAAGTCAAAGCTCGGTTTCGAAGAGCCGGTCGACTTTTATGTTACGGGCGATTCGACCATCAACGCCTTCTCGATAGCCGCGGAAGGCGACCAGCCCCACATCGTCAACGTCAACTCCGAACTCTTCAATCTTATGAGCGAGGACGAGCTGCGTTTTGTGGTCGGCCATGAACTCGGCCATCTCATCAACAGGGATACCGAGCTCAAGCGCCTCATCTACTTTGTCTACCCGCCGCAGACGACCCTGCCTCCGGTTACTCTCCAGTACAAGATCCATCTCCACGACAACCTCGCGGAGCTGGTCGCCGACCGCTACGGCTACCTCGCCTGCGGAAACCTCGGCGCCTGCGTCACGGCCTTCTTCAAGATGGCTTCGGGCCTCGACCTCGAGAAGATGCAGGTAGGAATCAGCGACCTGCTCATAGACAACAACAAGCATCTGGACTACTTCCTCCATGGCGGCGGAATGAGCCACTACGACCACCCGGTTAACCCCATCCGCGTCGAGGCCATCAACCTTTTCGCCAACGCCGAGAACCAGATTGAACTCGGCAGGGACATGGACGAGCTCATCCAGATTCTTCTGAAGGTCGGAAACGGCCCGCTCGACGGTCCCATGTCGGTCTTTCTCGCCACCTCCGGCATCATCTCCGCCAACATCGACGGCAATGTCACCAAGGAAGAGTATGAGCATGTCCTCAGGAGCCTGTCCAACACCAACATCTTCCCGCGCGCCTTCCTGGACGATATCCTGAAGAAGGATGTGGATGCGCTTTTCGAGGAATCAGTCAACCAGATTCTCCAGTGCGACCCGAGCCTCAGGCCCGCCCTGCTTGATTACATAGTAGGAGTTGTGCTCGCCGACAAGGACATCGCCGAGAAGGAAGTTAACTTCATCTACACCATAGGCCAGAAACTCGGCCTCAGCGTCAAGGAGATCTCCCTCGTCTTCGCCGAGAAAGTCCAGCAAAGCTACGTCCCCTCCATCGACGCCATCAGCTAAAAATAGTTACTTTGCCCCCGCGAGGGCAAAGTAACTCCGAAAAATGCTGTAAACCATAGTTACTTTGCTCCAATGGGGGCAAAGTAACTATTATTATGCAGAGTAGAGGTAGGCGCGGATGCGGTCGAAGCGGCGCGAGGCGAGATCTGAGGGGGATATCATGAAGTTCAGCATGCCGCAGTCGAAGAAGCGGAGGCCCCAGTCGTCGTTCTCGTCGATTTGCAGAAGCGGGATGAGGCCGGGCATCGCCTCGCGCACCTCCTCCAGGAATGGTTCGCCCAGGATCCAGGTGTAAGAATCGGGATCGGAACCGAACTTTATCTCTTCGGGCTGCAGGGCGGCGGGGGTGTCTTCGTCGTACATCAAAGTATGTGTATTCAGGCTCTCGCAGGTAGGAGAATACAGCACCTTGAAAAACTCCGACGGCCATTCGCCCAGCCCGGGAGCGGTGAACGCATCCATGTCGCCGAGGAAATAATCCAAAGCTCCGAAGAAATACAACATGCCTTCGTGGGGCAGCAGGCCTTCAGGGTCGAAAGGCGCCAGGTCGGCGCACTTTATCTGGCAGATGAATGTCAGGGGATCGTCAAACACCTCACCCTCGTCTTCAGCCTGAACCGTGGGCCAGTCAAGGCCGTCAGGCAGGTCGGGAAAGCCCCACCATTTGCTCTTGGCGTAAAGGACGTCTTCTGAAGGGACGGTCTTGATCTTTATCATAGGACTATCGGTTCTCCGCCGATAATGAAAGGAATGTTCTTGACGATAACGGTGTCTTTGTCGGCCTCGTCGGCAATTTCGGAGTACGGCGCGATGTCAAGGTGGATGAAGTTCTTTTTCAGTTCCTTGAAGCGCGAACGGTCCTTGCGCTCTTTCGAGGGGGCTGCGGAATAACCCATAAGCAGAACCGAAATCATCCAGCGGCGGTGCTCAACCTCCGACAGGGAATCCAGGACTTCGGCCGAAAGAGAATCGACTGAAGCGCGGGTGGGCTCAATGCCGAAAGCCCTGAGTTTCAGGGGAATAGATGCTGCGCTGGCGATGCTCGAGAGTTTGTGGGC
>JAGCVW010000027.1 GCA_017962165.1 Bacteroidales bacterium
TCAAGCATGTCCATGGCCATCTGCAGGGCGGCGATACCGGTACGCTTGCCGATGCGGCACTGGAGCATGTAGAGGTGCTTGTCCTGGATGGTGAACTCGATGTCCTGCATGTCGTGGAAGTGCTCCTCCAGACGCTTGCGGATACCGTCGAGTTCCGCGTAAACCTCGGGCATGGCCTTTTCGAGGCTCTCGAGATGCTTGTTATGGTCGGTCTTGGTAGCCTCGTTCAGAGGGTTGGGGGTACGGATACCGGCAACCACATCCTCGCCCTGGGCGTTGATGAGCCACTCGCCGTAGAACTTGTTGTCTCCGTTGGCAGGGTTGCGGCTGAAAGCGACACCCGTTGCGGAGGTAGCGCCCATGTTTCCGAATACCATCGACTGGACGTTGACTGCGGTTCCCCAGTCATCGGGAATCTTCTCGATGCGGCGGTAAGCGATAGCACGCTTTCCGTTCCAGCTCTTGAAGACGCCGCCGATCGAGCCCCAAAGCTGGGCCTTGGCATCGTCGGGGAATTCAACTCCAAGGACTTCCTTGATGCGGACCTTGAAGGCCTCGGCAAGTTCCTTGAGTTCCTCTGCGGTAATATCGGTGTCGAGCTTGTAGCCCTTCTTCTCCTTGAGGTCGGCCATCATCCTGTCGAGCTGCTGGCGGATGCCCTGGCCGTCTTCGGGCTCGATACCCTCGGCCTTCTCCATGACGACGTCGGAGTACATCATGATAAGGCGGCGGTATGCGTCGTAGACGAAACGGGGGTTGCCGGTCTTCTCGATGAGGCCGGGGATGGTTGCTGAGCAAAGACCGATATTGAGGATGGTGTCCATCATACCGGGCATGGAACTGCGTGCGCCCGAGCGGCAGCTGACAAGAAGCGGGTTCTTGGGATCACCGAACTTCATGCCCATAAGTTTCTCGGTCGCTGCAAGGGCCTCGGCGACTTCCGCCTTCAGCTCTTCGGAGTAACCGCCGCCGAGGGCGTAGTACTCTGCGCAGCATTCTGTAGTGATGGTGAAACCTGCGGGAACAGGCATTCCGAGCCTGCTCATCTCGGCAAGGTTCGCTCCCTTTCCACCAAGGAGCTCTCTCATAGCGCCATCGCCTTCGGCGGTCTTACCACCAAAGCGATAGACTCTCTTTTTTGTTTCTGCCATAGTGTTTTAGTATAATTGTTTGTTTTAGTTTCTTTCAGTCCTTTTGAAAAGTGAGCTGCCCGAAAGCAGCCTTTACCCGGAATAGGGTCGCTGCCAGACGCGCAGCGTCGTCAAGCGATTGGCGCTTTCGGACAGCTCACTTTTCAAACAATCTGTCAAAATTGGCGGACGAATTTACAAATTATTTGGTTTAAAACCAAATACTCAGCGGACCAGCGACTCCAGGATGCTGCCTATCGCCGGCTTCTGGCTCCAGGTCAGTTTTATCTGTTTTGTTTTTGTCGGATGGCCCAGCGGGAAGTACATGACGTCCTGCAGTATGAACTCAGCGTCCAGGTAGTCGAAATCGTCGTCGCGTATCTGGAAAATCACGCCCGGCACCTCGCCAAACAGCAGACGGACCACGTCAGATCCCGGGTAAGCGCGCCTGAGGTCCGACAGGTCGAGCGAAGCTCCCACTCCCTTGTAGGCCATCTTGTCGAGCGCGGCCATGAGTCCGCCGGCACCGACCGTTATGCCGCTTATGGCAATGCGGTCCTCGACCAGCTCACGGACGACCTCATAGCAGTCCATCAGGTAGTCCGGATTGTCCACCTGGGGGCATGCGCCGCCCTTGATTCCGAGGGCCTGGGCGAGAAGCGAGCCGCCGAGACGGTACTCCTCAGTGTCGAAGGGCACGTAAACGATCCAGCTTTCGGGGTCGGGATTGAGGGTCGCGGGGATAGCGCGGCCTGCAGCCTGCGGCACCCTCATAGTGATTTCCGGTTCTCCATCTTCGCAGCTGATATCGCTGAAACCGATGTCAAGGATGTCGGCATATTCGCTTACCGCACGCACGCTCTCGTAGAGCGCGGACATGCTGCCTATTCCCTGCTCGCGCCAGCGCCATGACGCGTCGACGGAAAGTTCCGGAAGGGTGAAATGGCCGGCCGACCAGATTGCATCCGTCAGCACGCCGGCAAGGCATGCGCGGGCATACTGGGCCGCGAAGGGGAACTGCAACTCGCGCTGCGTCTTTTTCACCGCTTTGAGATAGGCCGCAATCTTGCCTTCGTCGAAATCGTAAGAGAGGATTGCCGGGTCGACTGTCTCATCGACTATGGGTTCGCCGTCCAGCGGGGGCCGATTGCGTCCGAGCATCTGGGCCGGAGTGAGATCTTCGGTCACGCCGTCGATGATAAAACGGGAATCGAATAGCTTATTCATACTAAATTCGTGTAAAAATAGCTATTTTTGAGTTGTATGCAATACGAAAAGAGGATTGAAGAGATTTTCGTGCGCCACCCGAGCGTGCAGGTCTCCGGTTTCAGCGGCCGGGCCTACAAAGCCGGCATCGATGGCATGCTCGCCTTCGACGCCGCCCTGGGCCACCCCTGGAAGTCTTTTCGCTGCATCCATGTAGCCGGCACCAACGGAAAGGGATCGGTCAGCTCCATGCTCGCCGCTTCCCTCGCCTCTACAGGCCTGCGAGTCGGGCTCTACACCTCCCCCCACCTCGTCGATTTCCGCGAACGCATCAAAATTGTCGGAGAGAGTTCTCCGATTCTAATAAGCAAAGAAGAGGTTTTAGAGTTTTTGGACAAGTACGACAGGGAGATTGCGGAGCTGTCATTTTTCGAGATCACGACGGGGATGGCATTATGGTGGTTCGAAAGGCAGGCGGTCAACTTGGCGGTGATTGAGGTGGGACTGGGAGGAAGACTTGACAGCACAAATGTTATCACCCCGGAATTGTCGGTGATTACTAGCATCGGCCTGGACCATTGCTCGATGTTGGGCGACACAAGGGCCGAAATAGCATACGAAAAGGCCGGAATTTTCAAGCCCGGCGTTCCTGCGCTCGTGTGGGGACACGACAGTGAAACTGATCCCGTGTTTGTCGGACATGCCCGCGAAGTCGGAGCGCAGTTGTACTTCGCAGACGAACTGGTCGGACCCGTCCACCTGGACGGCATGGACCTTCGCGGAGAGTATCAGGATGTGAATGTCCGCACTGCGACGGCCGCGCTCAGGGTGCTCGGCGTGGAGCCGAATCCCGAAGCGATTCGGCATACCGCCGCGCTCACCGGCCTGCGCGGCCGCTGGGAAGTTCTGCGCACGCACCCGACGGTCATCTGCGACATCGGCCACAACCCGCCGGCCCTGGCGCAGAACTTCCGGCAGCTCGAAAAGGCAACCAACCTGATCATCGTATACGGCATCATGGCCGACAAGGCCCTGGACGACATCGCCCCGCTGATGCCCGCCCGCGCCCGGTATATCCTCTGCGCTCCCGACTCCCCGCGATCAATGCCGGTGGACGAACTATACTCCCGCCTCAGCGCCCTGCGTCCGGACCTTTCGCTCCGCACCGCTCCCTCGGTAGCCGACGCCGTCCGCCTCGCCCTATCCCTCGCCTCCCCCGACTCCACCATCTACATCGGAGGAAGTACTTTCGTAGTAGCGGAGGCAATCGGCGACGGTAGTCTGTTCCGGGAGACGTGCCCACCCCCGGGCACGGGAAGGGGGTAGGCGTCCGTCCTACAACAAAAAAGGCTGGCCATTTCTGGTCAGCCTTTTTATTGAGCTAATTCTAATTAGTCCTCGGCGGGAGCTTCTTCCTCAGCAGGAGCCTCTTCTGCCTTGGCAGCCTCGATGACAACGGCCCTGTTGAGCTCGATGGTCACGAAGCGGTTCTTGGCGCTTTCGTCGATGATGATCTCGAACTGATCCTTCTCAAGACCGTACTTGTCGGTGAGGAGCTTCTGGATGTAGTTCGCACGCTGCTTCTGGAGCTGCTTGTTGCGGCTCGCAGAACCGGTGTTGTGATCGGTGAGACCAGTGACGGTGAAGTGGATGTCCTTATCCTGCGAGAGCATGGTCTTGACGATGCGGTCGAAGTGCTCGAGCTCCTTGACGGAGAGGGTAGCCTGGCCGATCTCGAAGTAGACGATTGCAGGGGTCTCCATGAGGTTCTTCACGATAGCCTCGTTCTGAGCTGCGTTGGATGCGAGTTCCTCCTTGAGGGCCTCGTTCTCCTTAGCGGCCTCTTCCTGAGCTGCCTCAGCCTCTTCCTTCTCAGCTGCGAGCTGCTCTTTCTCAGCCTGTGCTGCTGCGAGAGCGGCGGCTGCCTCAGCTGCTGCAACTGCTGCAGGCATGAGGGCGTCTGCCTTGGTCTCCCAACCGGGCTGGTCGCCGAGCTTGTAGGAAACACCTACGGTAGCGATTCCGAGGAGGGAAATACCACTTGCTCCATGCTCGCCATCAACGAGGGATGCGTCCTTGATGATGATTCCAAGAGCATCGAGATCGAGGTCAAGCCTTTCGGTGAGACGGATCTTGTTGAGGAAACCGAGACCAACACCGAAGTTGAAGTGATGTCCCTTGGGGATGTATGCACCAGCGGAGAGGTAAGGGATGAACTGATACTTGCGGTCAGCGATATAGCCCTTGGTCTGGTTGGTGACATTCCACATGACGTCGCCATGGACGAAAATGAAAGGATATTCATCACCTGTTCCGGGAGCTGCGCTGTTCAGAATGCCGTTGAATCCGGCGCGGATTCCCCACATAGGATCGAGCCACTTACCGAAGTTGATGTCTGCTGCGATACCGCCGCCGACGGTCATCCCGTTACCCTGGATAAGGCTCTTGAAACCATTAGCGGAGTGGTTCCAACCAATTCCGCCACCAATGAACCAGTTGTCCTTGAACGAATTCGAGATGAACGAATCGGTAGGGCCTTTACCGGTCTCAGCCTCTGTTGCCTCCTGAGCGAAAGCGGAAGCGCCAGCGAGCAGGAGAGCTGCGAAAAGAAAAGCTTTAATTTTCATAAGTTTTATTGATTTTGTTAACTATTTCTATCCAATAAATACACTACTGGTATCGAGCAGCAAAGATAGCCATAAAAATTGAATTGTCAAATAATTTCGATTTCTTTTTCGCCTATCCAGCCCTGACGCCAGTCCGCGAGCTCGATGTTGTTCCACGAGCCCATGGAATCCAGGACCTTCACCTTCGTCCCTTCGTGGAGTATGAACAGGTCTGTTCCGGAATTACTGTCAGGGGCGCTGCGGGCCACGCAAACGGGTGATACCACTATCGCGGAGGATTTTGCAAGGTACTCTGAACGCAGCTTCAGGGAGAAGCCCAGACACATCAGCGCGAGCAGCAGAGCGGCCAGACCGGTAAAGAAACCCGTCTTGCGGGCAGCGGAGCGGCGGCCGAGCAGGAAGAGGAGAAGCAGGCCCAGGGCGAGGGCGAGCAGCACGAGGAACAGGACCGCCCAGACGTTGGCGGCGAGGCCGCCGCGGAGCGCCCGTATCCACCCCTTCACAAAGAACTCCGGAACGGAATCGATCCTGTCCTTGAGGAAGGTCCGGGCGAATTCCAGATTGTATTTCGCGTCGGCATATGAGGGATCGCATTTCAGGGCCCTTTCGTAATAGAGTATCGCGTGGGCAAGGTCGCCCTCCTTAAAACATGCCGAACCCAGGTTCGTATAGAGCGGTGCGCTCTCCATGCCTTCCGCCACAACGGCCTCCCATGCAGAACGGGCTGCAGCCCAGTCGCCGGCGGCATAGGCCTCAACGCCTGCCTGCCAGGATTCCTGAGCGGGAGCCTGGGCATGCGTCGCAGGCACGAAGAGCAGAAGGGCGAGCAGGGCGGCGGCGCCGCGGGGCGAGCGCCCGCGCTTCTTCACTGAATCATCTATCGCGGAAATCACTTCAAGAGCTGATTTATAATGTGCGTCCATGGCTTCGAAACCGGAATCTGGAGCGTAGCGGGCGAACTCGCAGGCATCAAGAAGGCCGATGAACTCATCGACATCCGCCTGACGGACTCCGGCAGACAAAAGGCTGGCGGAAATAGTTTCCTTGTCCTGTTCCGAGGCCTCTATTCCGAACTTGTCGGCCACAAAGCCAAGGAGGGCGCGGTGCAGTTCCTCATAGAAAGCCGTGTAGAGTTTGTCCTCGAGGAAGGCGCCGGCCCGGGCAAGACGCGTGCGCGCCATCTTTGATGCGCCGCGCTTGCGTTCGCCGGCGATGTCGGCCCGCAGGGCCGCCATTTTCCTCAACCCGAGCCACAGCGCCAGCGCTCCAAGCACCAGCACCGCCAGTATGATAAAGAACGGCGTGGAACAGACAAAGAATGAGCCCGCCTTGCGCAAACCCGGATCTCCGGTCGCTATGTACCTGATATCCGTCCCGAGATTACGGACGTCCCTGCCAGCCACTCCGGAGAACACCTGCGAAGGACCGCCTGAAGGCTGGAGGTCAGACTCCGAGCGAGAGACCTTGACGGGAATCGGCTCCCCGGCCACTGTCACATAGCGACCGGCCGATATATCGTAGTAGCTGAATTCTACGGGAGGAATCACGAAATCGCCGTAGTGGCGAGGGATGAACGGGTATTCGAACACCCTTGCCCCGTCCTTGTCGGAAGACTTCACATCGTATACCTCGAAATCCGGTGGGAAGTTTACCTTAGGGGCCTGCACCAGCGCGAGGTTGCCCTTGCCGGTAACCGTCACGACCAGCGACGAAGCGTCATGGGTAGCCAGCGAATCGCGTGCGACCATGGCCCTGACGGAGAACTTGCCCACTCCCCCGCAGAAGGACTCCGGCCGGGGTTCGGGAAGCGGACTTACATGGATGGTAGTCGCCTTGGTCGAGACTCTCTTGCGTATGGAGCTGTAATCATCCTGGAAGAAGCTGTCGAAGATACTGCTTGCGGAGGAACGGTTGCGCACTCGAAGCACGCACACGAGTTCGGCCGGATCTATCACCAGGTCGCCGCTCTGCTGCGGGATGAGCGTATAGCTGCGTATTGTCGCGACATTGTAGATGGCATCGCCGAGAGTCTCGCGGCGGAACTGTATCTCTGACGGTGCGGCCGCCACCTGACTCCAGAATCCGTCGAAAGAGGGCACTCTGAAGTCTTCGTACCCGACTATGTTAACCCTTTGGTAAAGGCGTATCGAAGCGGTGAAAGGCTCTCCGAGCACGACATTGCGGCTGCTCACCTCGAGCCTCATGAAAAGGTCTTCCCCTGAAACGGAATAGGCATTCTGCTGGGATGGGATTGACGATGCGGAAGCCGCGCCGCTCTTTACCACCTTTACCGTAGGCGAGGACGAATTCACGGTCTTCCCGCCTATCTTGGCGGTAGCGGCCGGCAGAGTAAACGAACCCTCTTTACGGGGCATCAGGACATAGGTATAGGACGTCTGGGTTGATCTGGTCGTTTTGCCGTTTACTATGGAAATTGAACTGCTCGAGCCGGTCTGCGGGCCCCAGACGAGCTGGAAGTCCGCCGGGCACTGCCAGTCGAAAGACGAAGGCTTGCTTCCCTCCACCACGAACACGAGGTTGAACTGCTCGTCGAGCGCCACGGCCGATGGCACCTGCACGCTTATCTGGGCGCGGGCGAAGGCCGCGGCCGCAAACAGCATAATAGCGGTTAGTATCTTTTTCATCACCAATTCTTTTCTTTCTGACGCGACTGTACCTTCAGGGCCTTGGCTTTTTCCAGTTTATCCTGGGTCTCCTTCTCCTTGGCCTGAATCGCCTGAAGCATCTGCTGGGCCTGCTGAGGCGAGATCTTCTGCTCCTGGGGCTGGTCCTGCTGCTGATCCTGAGGCTGGTCCTTTGGCTGGTCCTTTGGCTGCTGATCCTGCTGGTTCTGCTGATCGTCCTGATTCTGGTTCTGGTTTTGATCCTGATTCTGCTGGTCCTGATTCTGCTGATTCTCCAGCATTTTCTTCGCGTAGATATAGTTCTCCTTCGCCTGCAGATCGCCAGGATTCCTCAACAGAGACTGCTTGAAGGCCTCAACCGCTGCGCCATAGTCCTTCTTTTGGAGAGCGATGTCCCCGGAATTGAAATAATAGCGGTCGGCATCCACCGACTCCGGCGCGGCTTCGGAAACACGGCCCATGACGGAACCGGCCCCCTCGAAATCCTTCTGTTTATACAAAGCAGACGCGAGGTCGTAGGTCGCTGCGAAAGAAGTCGAGTCTTTCACCAGGGCGCGGCGGTAGTCAAGTTCGGCTTCCTTATAGTTATGCTTGCCGAACCTGCGGTTGCCGCGCCGCACTTCCCTCTTGTCCGTCTGGGCGGAAAGCGGGAGCGCAACCAGCAGCGCCGTACATATATATAATATCTTACGCATCTTCAAACATCCTCCTATCGGGCCTGCGCTCGCCCACCAAGACTTCGATCACGAGCAGCAGCAACGCAATAGCAAAGAAATAGACATACTGCTCGTCGTACTGCTCAAATACAACAGACGAGAACTCCTCCCCTTCCATCCTGCGTATCTCGTCGATGATAGGATTGAGTCCGAATTCGTCGTTGCCGGCATGGACATAAGCCCCGCCGCCCGCGGCCGCCACCTTGCGAAGCACTGCCTCGTCGAGCTTTGAAACCACTATGTTGCCGTCTTTATCGGTCAGCAGCTGGCCGTCCACAGGAATCGGCTGTCCCTGGGCGGAGCCAACTCCAATCGTATAGATTCTGATGCCGCTCTCCCCCGCTTCCTTCGCGGCGGCGACAGCGTCGTCTTCATGGTTCTCACCGTCCGTGATCAGGATAATCACGCGGCTCTTCTCACTCTGGGCGCTGAAGCTCTTCATGGCCGTGTGGATGGCATCGCCTATGGCCGTGCCCTGGATGGGAATCGAGCCTGCGTCAATCGAGCTCAGGAACATCTTGGCAGAGACATAGTCCGTCGTAACGGGCAGCTGCACGAAGGAACTGCCAGCGAATATGATAAGGCCGATTCTATCGTCACGGAGCTTGTCCACGATGGCCGATATTGCCATTTTCGCACGCTCAAGCCGGTTGGGCGAATAATCCTCGGCGAGCATGGAGTTCGACACGTCCAGGCAGATCATGATCTCCGCGCCCTTGATCTTGCGTTCGCTGAGTTTGGCTCCAATCTGCGGCCGAGCGAGGCCGACCACGAAGAACGCGAAGGCGAGTGTGAACAGGCTGATCCTGACCCAACCCTTAGCCGGGCTGTAGTGCGGCATGAGTTCGCGCACCATCTGTTCGTCGCCGAAACGCCTGATGCGCCTGCGCCGCAGCGACTTAAGCACCGCGTACACAACCGGTACCACGGGCACCAGCAGCAGGAGCCACAAATACTGATAGTTCGCAAATATTATCATGGCATCCTCCTGAGCAAAAGCCTGAGCAACAGTTCGGCCAGCAGACACACCAGGGCTATCAGGCCGAACTTCACGAACAGCTCCTGGTACACGGGGAACGACTCGACCGTAGTCTTTGCCTTCTCCATGCGGTTGATCTCACCGTAGATTTCGGCGAGTTTGGTATTGTCGGTGGCGCGGAAATAGCGGCCGCCCGTGCTGGAAGCGATCCCGCGCAGCAGGTCCTCGTCGATTTCGACCTGGATCTTGCGGGTCTCCATGCCCCAGGGGGTAATGACCGGATACGGGGCCATCCCGTTCGCGCCCACGCCTATCGTGTACACCCTCACGCCGTAGGTTTTCGCAATCTCGGCCGCCGTCAGAGGCGCAATTTCGCCCCGGTTGTTGACGCCGTCGGTCAGCAGGATGATCACCCGGCTCTTGGCATCGGAATTGGCCATCCTGGCCACGGCGGTCGCGAGGCCGTTACCTATCGCGGTGCCGTCTTCGATAAGGTCCGTCTGCACCTCCTTCATGAGGTTGATCAGGGTCGCGCGGTCGGTAGTCAGCGGGCACTGGGTGTAGCTCTCGCCCGCGAACACGACTATTCCCATGCGGTCGGTAGGCCGCTGGGCGATGAACTCGATTGCGATATCCTTGGCGGCGCTGAGGCGGTTGGGGGTGAAATCCTGCGCGAGCATACTGGTCGACACGTCCATCGCGAGGACGATGTCGATTCCCTCGGTATCGGTGCGCTCCACCTGGGTTGACGAACGCGGGCGGGCGATCGCAATCACCAGCATTGTCAGCGCTAACGCGCGAAAGGCGAACGGGAGATGGCGCACGACCGACATCACGCTTGCGCCACCGGCCTTCCAGGGCGCAGCCGCACTCACACGAAGGTGCGGAGTCCTGCCGCTTGCTTCCCTATAGATATACAGGGCGACGAGCAGGGCCGGAATCACCAGCAGCCACAGCAGATATGGATACTCAAAGAACATCCTTTTCGGAAAGAGCCTCCTGCTCTATTTCGGCCTGGTAGGTGCTTGTGACGAAACGCACGCACAGAGGCAGGGCCTCCTTATTGTGGTCGTCGTCAGCCACATACTTGGCAAATTTCACAAAGTCCGCCGTCTCGAACAGGTCTTTCAGTTTTTCGTAGAGTTCGGGAGTCAGTTCGCTTCGGTCTTTCAGCGCATCGAACAGTTCGGCGGTAGTCATCTCGGGCGCGTCGATTTCGAAGCGCCTGTCTATATAGTCCTTCACGGCACCGGTGATGCCGGAATAGAAAATCTTCTGCTTTTCCGGAGCCCAGAACTTGTCGGAGCGGTATTTGTCCAGTTCGCGCAGAGCCACGATGTGCGGCGGATCCCTGCGCTCTTCTTCTTTCTTCTTGCGTCTGCTCAGGGCGACGATTACGACTATTATGGCCGTGATGACCCACAGTCCGGCGATTCCGCAGCCGATGTATGGAAGCACTTCCTTAAGGGTAACCGGGTAATTGATTTGGCCCTTGATGTCGTGGGGCACGAAGGTGGCTGTATCGACCGGCATGGTCATGACCTTCAGCGGGTCGGGAGCCTCGAAACAGAGAGTATCGGGGCCTTCCGCCGTGTGCTTAACCACATATATGTCAGGGAGATGGTACTCCCCTTCTTCGAAGGGTGCCAGGGTAACCCAGCATTCTATGTCAAGGACACCTTCTTTCAGTTGCTTTTTAGTGCTGACCGTATCCGCCTGCCAGTTACTTACCAGCACCAGGGTGTCGTTGCACATCTTCGAGAAGTCAGGCAGGCTGAGGCCCTGGACCTCCTGGGCGCCGTCGAGGCGGAAGCCGTAGCGGAACTGGTCGGCCACCAGGACTGAATCCCGCTGCTGGAGGGGCCTCAGGAAGGCCTGACCGGCGGGGGTGACGCTCAGCATCGCGCTTAGTATGATCGAAATCAGCATCATCTGAACAATCCCATCAATCCTTTGACATAGTCGCCGTCCGTAGGGATGTCGACCGAGTCGACCTTGTATCTGTTGAGCAGTTTAGTCTCTTTCGCCGAGAGGTCCGCGAACCATTTCGCATAGGCCTCGCGCACCCTGGCGCTGTCCGTGTTGATCCATGAGCCGCGGCCGGTCTCGCTGTCCTTAATATGCACAAGGCCCACCGGCACGAGTTTTTCCTCGCGGGGGTCATGGACCTTGATCACGGATATGTCATGGCGGTTCACCGCAACCTTCAGAGCTTCTTCGTAGCGCGGGTTTCCGTCGGCGTCCACGTCGATCATGTCGCTCAGGACGAAGGCCGTGCACTTTTTCTTTATCGCGTTTGTCAGGAATTCCAGCGCGGCGCCGATGTCAGTTCCGTCGGAAGTGGGCTGGAGCTCGAGCATCTCCCTGATTATGTGCAGCAGATGCGAGCGGCCCTTCTTCGGAGGGATGAACTTCTCGACCTTGTCCGAGAAGAAAAGCGCTCCGACCTTATCGTTATTGAGGATGGCGCTGAAACTCAGCACCGCCGCGATTTCAGCGATGCGCTCGCGCTTGGTCTCCCCCTTAGTTCCGAACAGGCCGCTGCGGCTGACGTCGACCAGCAGGACGACCGTCAGCTCGCGCTCCTCTTCGAAGACCTTGATGTAGGGCTGCCTGAGGCGGGCGGTCACATTCCAATCCATCGATCTTACGTCGTCGCCCCAGCGATACTCGCGCACTTCGCTGAAGGCCATGCCACGGCCCTTGAAGGCGGAGTGGTATTCGCCGGCGAAGATCTGGTGCGAGAGCGCACGGGTCTTGATTTCGATCTTGCGGACCTTCCTCAGGAGGTCGGTCGCACTACGGGACGATGACTGCATTGATAACCTGGTCGATAATCTCTTCTGAAGTCACGTTTTCGGCCTCCGCTTCGTAGGTAAGGCCAATCCTGTGCCTGAGCACTTCCGGGCATACGGCGCGGACGTCCTCGGGGATCACATAGCCGCGGCGCTTGATGAAGGCGTAGGCCTTCGCGGCCGCCGCGAGGCTGATGCTCGCACGGGGAGACGCGCCGTAACCGATTATGTTCTTGAGATTCGGGAGATTATAGTCTTCCGGCTTCCTGGTCGCATAGACTATATCCACTATGTAGCGCTCGATCTTCTCGTCCATATAGACTTCGCGGACGACCTCGCGGGCGCGGATAATATCTTCGGGCTTCACCACCGCATTGGGCTGCGGGAACTCGCCGGTATTGTTCATGCGGATGATGAGGCGCTCTTCTTCCTTCTGCGGATAGTCCACCTTAACCTTCAGCATGAAACGGTCCACCTGGGCTTCGGGCAGAGGATAGGTTCCTTCCTGCTCGATGGGGTTCTGGGTGGCCATTACGAGGAAGGGCTCGGGGAGCTTGTAGGTCTGGTCTCCGAGAGTTACCTGCCTTTCCTGCATGGCCTCAAGGAGGGCCGACTGGACTTTTGCCGGGGCGCGGTTGATTTCATCGGCCAGGACGAAGTTGGCGAAGACGGGGCCTTTGTGGACCTCGAAAGTTTCCTTTTTCTGGCTGTAGATGAGGGTTCCGGTCACATCCGCCGGAAGGAGGTCAGGGGTGAACTGGATGCGCGAGAACTGCGCGCTGACGGCCTTGGCCAAAGTACTGATTGCCAGGGTCTTTGCAAGGCCGGGAACACCTTCCAGAAGGATGTGGCCGTTTGCAAGAAGTGCGATTTCGAGATTCTCCACAAGGTGTTTCTGACCAACTATCACCTTTCCCATTTCGAGCGAAAGGAGGTCTACGAAAGCACTCTCTTTCTGGATCTTCTCGTTGAGTTCTTTGATGTTTACACTTTCCATATAAAAATCTTAAATTTGCAATCTATGCGGTACAAAATCACCTTGTCGTATCTGGGAGCGGATTTCTGCGGCTGGCAGTTGCAGAAAGGTTCACCGAGCGTGCAGGAGACCCTGCAGGATGCCATGGGCACCCTTCTGGGGGAGCCGATAAGCGTAACCGGCGCGGGACGCACCGACACTGGAGTGAACGCTGTCAATTATGTAGCTCATTTCGACTGCTCAAGGCAATTCGATACGGCCGATGTGTGCTACAAATTAAATGCCATACTACCCCCTTCCGTGTCGGTTTCTTCTATTGAAGAAGCTGCACCCGATTTCCACGCAAGGTTCGATGCCCGGCGCCGCAAATATGTATATCATATACATCGGGTGAAGGATCCGTTCGCCGCGCCTTTTTCCTGGCACTGCGGCTATCCGGGACTGGATTTCGACGCGATGAACCGGGCCGCTTCGCTGCTTCTGGGAACACACGACTTTTCCAGTTTCGAGAAAACCGGAAGCGACAACAAGACTTCTGTATGTACAATTGTGGAGGCGCGCTGGGTCAAGGACGATCCCGACCACTGGACCTTCCACATCGCAGCCGACAGGTTCCTTCGCGGAATGGTCCGCGCCATAGTCGGGACCCTTATCGAGGTCGGCCGGGGCAAGCGCTCGCCGGACTCGATGGCCGCGCTCCTCGCTTCGCGCGACCGCTGCCTCGCCGGCGAGACCGTCCCCGGCCACGCCCTTTTCCTCTGCGAAATAGACTATTGATCCACGTACTCCCCGTACTCGCAGCCGATGTTTTCGGCGTGTATACGGTCGACGAGCGCGCGATATCGTGTTGATTGAATCCAGTTTTCGACATAGTTATACAAAGATACCTCTTTTTCTCCTATATTTGTATTGGCGTCTTTTAACCCGGTCGCCTCTGCTTAAACTATGAAGAAAGTTTATCTGCTCTCCACCAGCCATCTTGAGAAGATGCTGTGGTTTCTTGATGATGAAGATTTTAGAGTGGCGATGAATTACGTCGCCATCCAGGCTGCGAAACGCCGCGAAGTTGCAGTACTGGCGTTTGTGCTTATGTCAAATCACGTTCATTTTGTCCTGCGCGGGACGCGGAAGGATGTGATGGCATTTGTGAACGAATTTAAAAGATGCTATTCTATTTATTACCAAAAGAAATACTGCGTTTGTGAATTCCTGCGAAGAAACAGCCTTGACATCCAGGAAGTTGACAACGTCGAGGAGGCATTGGAAAAGGTCATTGCGTACGTGATAGACAATCCGGTAGCAGCAAATATCTGTCTGCATCCCAGCCAATATCCCTGGGGTACAGGAAATGCGTATTTCAATCCACAGAGATTCAGCAATGTCCGTAGAATAAAAGATTATTCTGTCCGAGCTCGAATAATGATGTTACACTCAGAGTGCGACAACATTCCCGAAGAGTGGGTTGTAGATAGCAACGGTTACATCCTTCCATTCAATTATGTTGATGTAACTATTGTAGAAAAACTGTTCAAATCACCTAAACGGATGAATTACTTCATTACACAATCTTCAAAGGCAAAGAAGAGATTTGAATCATCCGAAAATGTCACCGCCTTTAGAGATCAGATTATAATTTCTTGTCTTCCGGAACTATTCAGGAGCTTATTTCAGAAGACCGGATTCAAGGATTTGAGCACTAACGAACAATCAGAATTTGCCAAACAACTGCGTTTCAGGTTCAATTCGGATCCTCATCAGATCGCCAGAGTCTGCGGTATATCATACGTGGAAGCGGCGAGGTTACTTGAAGACTATCATTAACTCCTGTCGAATGTCGGAGATGTCCCAGAAAATGGGACATCTCCAGCAAAAAGGGCCATTTTTGTTGGAGGTCTGCCAAAAAGTGGGACATCTCCGACGCCCACCCCTAAATCAACCCGGATTCTTTCGCGATGGAGATGAGTTCGGCGGTGTTGGAGGCGTCGAGTTTGGCGATGAGTTTCTTGCGGTACCAGCGGATAGTTTCGTGGCTAAGGCCGAGGGCGCGGGCGATGTCGGGGGCCGTGTAACCCTTCGAGAGCAAGTCCAGAATGTCCTTTTCGCGGGCCGAGAGCTGAGGAATGTCCGGGCGGGACTGCTGCAGCTCCTGCAGCGTCTCCTCCAGGACTTCGCCCGTCTCGGCCTGCTCCCGGCGGGATGTGCGGAGCCGGCGTGCAAGCAGCAGCGCAACGGCGCCGAGTGCCAGCAGGGCAAGCAGGCTGCAAAGAATCACGGTCAGCTGGGTGCGCTGCTGCTTCAGGGCCATGGACATATACTGGAAGGTATTCTTGTGCTGGATGACTTCGTCCAGGTCGTGCTGCGAGAGGTATTCGTCGGCATCGCGAAGGTACTGGAGTGCCCTGGCGGAGCGTCCGGTTTCCATATAGAGTCTCCCCAGGCCGTTCTTCGCATAGGCGATGAAGAGGGAGTCATCGGCCGTTTCGGCAAACGACAGCGCCTTGCGGTAGGCGGCCTCGGCCTTGCGGGTTTCGCCCAGGTCTAGCCATGTCTCGCCGATATTGTAGTGGAGCACCGCGTTGCTCTGATTCCAGCCGTACTGCTCGAAAATCTCGCCCGCCTTCGAATAGAATTCCATCGCCCTGGGGATATCGCCCGTCTCGTTATACAGATTGCCAAGGGTGCCGTAGAGCATAGAGCGGGTGTCGTCGATAGTCAACTGGTCATAGCCGTCGGGGTTCGCCGGCGAGGTCGCTCCGGCTTCCATTCGGGACAGCGCGTCCAGCGCGAGGTTGTAGTAGACCATGGCGCTGTCGTACTGCTCGCGGCCGTAGAGACACTGGCCGATGTAGCGGTAAGCATCCAGGCTGGCATAGTCCCATCCGCGCGGTTCGCTGACAGCCAGGGCTTTGTGGGCATAGAACTCGCATTTCGGGCCGAGGCTCTGGGAGTAGCCGAGCATGAGATTGCGATATGCGCGGTTCAGGTCCAGAAGCTCCAGATCGGTCGCACGGTCGATCATATCCGGGGTCCAGCGCGCTACCGCCCGCTCGAGCGAATCGAGGTTGTGTCCGCGGTAATCGTTGTATGCTCCGACCCACAGAGTCTGGGAGAACATCACCAATAGGAGGAACATTTTCTTCATAGGACAAAAATAGCGAAAAATATCGCGGAATTTCCACCCCAAAGGGTTGAGCCCCACCCTTTTGAGTGGTGTTTTTGAAAATATTATACGCGATTTTTGTGTGTAGTTATGATCGAAAACGAACTCGACATCGCGCTTACTTCAAAAGAGAAGGAAATAATCCTCCTTATTGCTGAAGGGCTGAAAACCCCCGTTATCGCAGCAAGGCTCGGCCTGGCCGGCGAGACGGTGAAGTGGTACAGGAAGCGCATACTCGATAAATTCCAGGCGGCAACCTCGGCCGAGGTAGTCCGCAAAGCCATAGAACTGAAACTCATTTAAATATGAAAAGAATCGCTTTAACACTGGCGGCTATCATGCTCGTATGCGCGGGCGGGAGCGCGCAGGACTTTCTTAAGAAACTCAAAGACAAGACCAAGGAGAACGTCGAACGCAAGGTGGAAAACAGGGTCGAGCAGAAAGTAGACAGCACCGTAAACAACGCGGTGGACAATGCTCTGGACAGGCTGTTCAATCCAAAAAAGAAGACCGACAACACTACCCGGCAGCAGGCCGCGCCAAAAGAAGGTTGGACCTGCCCCAAATGCGGGACTAAAGGCAACGCTGGCAAGTTCTGCTCCGAGTGCGGAACGCCCAAAGACGGTGCCGCCCAGCAGGCTGCGCCCAAGGCCGCTGAGTCCAAAAATCCTTCCGTAGCCGCGACAGTCAAGGCCGCGAAAGTCAAATACGCCAAGTGTGATTTTGTGCCCGGCGACGAAATCTTCTTCGAAGATCCCGTCCAGAACGAAAGATTGGGCGAATCGCCTATGAATTGGGACCACCTCGCCGGCGAGGAATGTCAGGTCGCCACAATCAACGGCGAGCAGGCGATCAAACTCACCGGATGGTACGCCCAGATCGCGCCTCTGATGAATAAGGAAGATTACCTTCCTGAAGAATTCACCCTTGAATTCGAAGTATGGTCGCCCGCTACCGAAGGCGATTCCAATAATGACCACATAGACGTAGTCCTCTTTTCCGCAGACGAGGAAAAGATAGTTGAAATCAGCCTCAACCCTGCCCAGGCCAGGAACCACGTCGATATCGTCTGCAATTATGTGGCCCCCGGCGGAGACAGGAGGAAAAGCACTGCAGAGGGAGCCGAACTCAACGACCTCATCAAGGCCGACTCCTGGCTGAAAGTCCAGCTCTCCTTCAACAAGCGCGCGTTCAAATACTACGTAAACGGAACCCGCATGATCAACCTCCCGAACGTGATGCGTCCGACCCGTATGCTTCTTCAGGCCGTGTGCGTTACGGAAGACCGCTTCTTCATCAAGAACATACGCCTGAGCAAGGGCGCGGTTCCTCTGTACGACCGCCTTATCAACGACGGAAAGATTGTCAGCTACAACATCACCTTTGAGACCGGGAAGGCCGACCTGAAGGAAGAGTCCATAATCGAACTCCAGAGAATTGCGACCCTGATGGAGCAATATCCCGACCTCGCTTTCGAGGTTGTCGGCCATACGGACAACACCGGCTCAGACAAAGTCAACGATCCCCTCAGCCAGCAGCGTGCGGAGACCATAGTGGCCGCCCTCGTCGAGCTGGGAGTCGAGCCTGAGCGTCTCACCGCAGTGGGCAAGGGCTCACGCGAACCCGTCGCTTCCAATAATTCTGCAGAAGGTCGGGCCAAGAACCGCAGAGTTGAATTCATTAAGAAATAACCGCATATGAAAAAGATAGTAGTTGTCCTCGCCGCTCTGGCTATGCTTGTTCCGGTCGCAGCTCAGAACAAGGCCAATAAGATAATTTCCCTTACACCTGCTCTTCCTTCTGTGAAAGATTTGTTGGAGGCTTATAAGGAAGAATATACTCCTTACGACGAATACAAAGGTCCAGGCGGGAAAGCGTTGGAGCTATTCCTGGATAAACACAAAGATGCTGAAGACATAATCAGGGAACTGCCTTCCGAGTATACTCCGAATGTCTCTTCCATCGGAAAAATGACTCCCGGCTCAGCAAAGGGAGCTGCAATGGGCCGTGTGTCAGGAATGGGACTGAGCGCCGCAGATATTGCAAAATTGCAGTCAGGAGAGCTCAGCGAAGCGGAACAGTTGGAGTTGGCAAATAAAATGATGAAAGCACAGGGCGGCCCGACTTCGACTGATCTTGAAACAATCAACAAGATGATGGAAGCCCAGCAAGCCGGCGGTACTCCTGAGCAGGCTGCTGAAATAGGAAAACAACTCTCCGCAGTCCAGGCCCGTGGCGCCTCAACCAAGGGTAAGAAGTCAGGCCTACTCCAACTCAATGAGATGGACCGTACTCTTCTCGATGCCCTCAAAGAAGGCGATAATCGCAAGGAGGCTGCCCGTCAGAATGGAATTGAACTGTATGAGAAGAAATACAGGAATCAGGTGAAAGAAATTGAGAAAGGACTTCACCAGGCCATAATGGAAGGCGCGTTGGATGAAAAGCCCGCACTCGGAACCGAGGCGCGCTGCGCCGCGGCAGCCAAGCGCTTCGAATCTCTCAAGAAGCAGCAATTCGCTCTTGAATGCAAGTTCTACGAGGAGTATCTCCCTATCTGGAGAAACGCTATCGCCGGTGCGATGCAGTACTACAAGACCGATGTTATGAAACTTTCCGAGGAAAGGGAAGCCTTCCGTGCTCAGCAGTTCGCCCAGACAGGCAGTACTGAGTTTATGGCTCCTGCCTTTACTCCGGACGCGGTGGCCCAGCAGTATTTCGAGATTGCTAAAGATATCGCTGATTACAAACTTGAATTACCGGATGATTCGGTATCAATGGAATGAGAAACTTGAATAGATTCTTTATTCTGGCGGCAACACTCTCCCTGAGTGTCGCCGCCTTTGCGCAAAACCGCCTGGTCTCCACGCCGCTCGTCGAAGCCATCGAGAGCGGAAAGTACTACATGAAGGTTTCGATGGACATGGGCGGCCGAAAAGCCACGGTGGAGATTGCCTCCCGCGCCGGAGCCACGATGAGCCACACGCATATGCTCGGAATGGACGCCGTTATGTTATCGGCCGGCGGCGCTGTCTACCAACTCGACGAGAAGGCTAAGACATGGCGTGCGGACATGGGCATGGTCCCGGCTCCCGGCCGGATGACCTTCGTCCGCCAGGGAACCTGCAAGGTCGGAGGCAAGGGCGGCTGGTATTTCGACGAATATGCCGCCGACGGGGCGACGATAACCTTCTACTATAACTCCGACAAGGTCGCGATTATCGACCTGGGCGATCCGCAGATGGGGCCCATGGCCCTGCAATCGTTCAGCCCGACCATCCCCGCCCACATGTACTTCTGCGTGGGCAACGACTGGACCGGCGAGGGAATCGCGCCGCCGCGCTGCGCTTCCCGCTGGACCGACAACGGCCCGGCGACAGAACTCGCATGCGGGAACAACCTCGGCCCGATCGCGATCAGCGGGAAGCAGACCGGCGGCGGCGTTTCGGCCTCAAGCATGGTCTCTACCCCTGATATTACGGTAGTCCGTTCGGATATGAGCGTTACCGAAGAAGGCATAATCAGGGCCTTCGAGCAGCTGCGGGCCGAGTCCGCGGACAAGACACCGGAGCAGATCGCAGCCAGTATCATGGAATTCAACGGCAAGGCAAACGATATGATGATGTTCGGGGTCGTGACCGGCGAAATGATCGAGATGGCGATCGCACGCTGCAAGGTCTACCCGCACCCCTCGCTCCTTACGACCACCGGCAACATGCTGCTGGTCGCCGAGGATCCGAAGACCGCGCTCGAGTACTTCGAGGATGCAGCGAAACTGGAGCCGAACTTCGAAGAGCCGCTGTATGGCCAGCTCGAATGCCTTATGGACCTAGGGCAGGTCGAGAAGGCCCGCAAGGTCGTTCCCAAGGTAATCGAGGTGGCCGCCAAACGGCGTGAACCGGACGGAAAGGCGTGGCTCTATAAGGCCATGCTCACTACTCAGACCGACCCGCTCGGCGCCGCGGCAGCCCTGTTCAAATCGCTCTCGCTGGGATACTGCAACGAAAATACGGTAAGCCTCATAAGTTCGCTGCTGGCCGGACTTGACCAGGCGGAAATGACCGCATCCATGGACGAGCAGGACTTTATGAGCGTAATCGACCAAGTTTTTACGCCCGCGAACCTGGAGAACATCCGCAAGGGCGTCACCTACGGCGACGACGACTTTTTCCCCGCCGATGACGCCAGCTTTAACGCTACTCCGGCAGGCGACCTGGAGGCCAACCGCACCAACAACGCCCGAATAGCCGGCGACTACGAGAGCCGCTCGTCGAGACACTGGGCCAAGGCCGAAAAGGCGGCTCAGAAAGGGCCGGCCATCGCCCTGCTAACAGCCATGGAGGCGGTTTATCTGCCCGACAATTTGTCCAGCCTGATAGACGTGGCTGAGGAGCGGCCTGAGGTCAGGCAGGCTGTAAGTGCCAGCTCCGACGCTCGTAAAGGGGTTGATAAGATTAAGATCCCCGAGGCTCTTCGGGCTGGCCTGGAAACCTCGTATGAGAGGCTTACCAACGCCCTTTGTACCGAATACGGAGTCGACGGCTTCTACCTGCCGGACGCCCGCGCGTACTGGTGTATGAAACTTCTGGAGCGCTACTATAAATACCGTCTGGATTATGTTTATGGGACTTTCGGCCATTTCGACGATGAGACCCGCACCTTCCACGGTTATCTGCCCGAAGGATTCAAGACCAACATCCTGAACTACGTCAAACGTACAGACAAAGATATATCTCTGAACGAGGCGATGGACAAGAGGCAGCAGGAGGCAGCCTTGAAACTCTACAAAAAATGCAACGCCGAATTCGATGCCTGGTGTGACGCTCATCCGGAGGCTTCGATTGCCGCTGTCGAGCGCGCTCAAAGGCGCATTTTCAGACCGTATCGCATACTGACCGAAGTGACTCATCCGCTCGAACACCTGAACCAGATAGAAGTGGTGTCGGAGACCGAAAAGGTAAATTCGTACATAGTCTACTACAACAACACTATCAGGCCTGTGCTGGTCCAGTGGTGGAAAGATATTTCGAAGTATTGTTCCTACTGCTGCGACAGCAATGTCAGCAACTATTTCTGGTACAGGAATCTGGCGATTATGTATTCAGAATACTCCGCCACTTTCTCCGCAAAGGCGACGGCAGGCGAATACCTGCATGATGCCCGAGTCGTAATTCTCAAGGCCGAGGCTGATATAAAAGAAGAACAGTGGCAGGATCATCAGGAGGCGGTGGCCGAAAAAGAGCAGGCGGAACAGGATGCACGCGACCTGGCAGAGTTCCTTGGTAAGCAATGGCACGGTTTCAGCGACTTTTACATTTCGATGTCGACTCCTCTCGGCGATATCGATTTCGGGTTGAAAGAGGGCAAGTTCGGTATCCATCTCGATATAGACAAATCGTATGTGAAACCGGTGCCGCTGGACGCCAGACAGATAAACAACAGTATGCCTATAGATGAGAATGTGGTCAAGTATATTTCTAACATTGCCAAGCTCGAAGGGCAAAATATGATAGACATGTTTAAGAAACACGGAACAGACAAGGATGCCCTACAGAAGTTTGAGCTCGCCGCGAGACTCGCTACAGGTAATATCATCGGCGTCAGTGAGAAACAGACAGTCGAGGTGGGTCGCGACTCAGCCGGAAACCTCCAGTTCAAAAAGCGCCAGACTACAGACTACGACCTGGCCGGATATGCCAATATAAGAAGAGACGATATCCAGGTCGGAAAAATCAATGCGCGCCGCGATGTCGCTACCTACGGCTTCCTCGGCGGTTTTTTCTCGGTCTCATTGGGAAGTACAGTAACTAGATAACAATATGAAACGGTTTTTACTTTTACTCGCGTTGGCATGGACCACGGTGGCCTTTGCTCAGGATGAGTCGGAACCCCAGCCGCCCTCATGGATTAATGTGTCCAAGCTTGCATTCGTTGCATCCCACGGCACCGACAGGAGCAACGCCCCGATTCAGTACCTTATGTTTGCCGAGAAGACTTATGAGGACAATGAAGAGTTGTTCAACCAGTTGATTTCTTTGTTGGACGAAATAGGTCAGGAAGAGATGAACCAGGCTGTCCCCGAGACTATCAAGCAGATGGATGAAGATATAAAACAACTGAAAGAGACTCTCAAGGACAACCCGAACCCGGAAATTCAAGCCGCATTGAAAGAAATGATCCGGGAATTCGAGCAGCAGAAGAAAGATGCCATGGCGGACTATGTAAAGCCTTCAGTGAGCTATTCATACGATCCTGCTGCCATGTATCGCAGGCTTAAGGCCCTGGCCATTAATCAGAAGGTTTATTCCGGTTATTGGGAGGCCGGCAACGGACTTTACAGCGTTACCGAAGTTCCCCGTTACTGCAATCTTGATGAGGATGACAGGTATACCCATACCAAGATTACCTTCGCCGAAGAAGACCGTTACAAATGGGGCCTTATCGACGAAAACGGCCGTCAGATTCTTCCTTACAAATATGGTTCTGTCAATGTTCACCATATCTATCCGGACGCTTTCCCTGAACTGGACCTGATTTTCATGTACAAGCAGGATCCCGACGGCAGCGTCCACGCCGGAGCCGTGAATTATCGCGGCCAGGTTCGCATTCCGTTTATTTATGACGATCAGAACGGCGTCTACCACGGCGAGGACATATTCTCTTTCTCGAAGAATGGAAAGTTCGGCCTGGTAAACGTAAAAACGGGCCGGGAAGTGCTTCCTTTCGAATATACGACCTTCTCCCGCATGGCGGGCGGCTGGCTGGTCAGCAAGGACGACGAACACTACGGAATGGTCAGCATCAGGACCGGCAAAGTCATCATCCCTCTGAAGTACCAAAACCTTTGGGACGACGCGGATCCCTCCTTCCTGACCTTCGACGGGAAGATCGACTATTATGACGACTACGGTCACCTGGTACGCACTGAAAATGCACCCACATACGATGATTAATATGAAACGTATACTTTTACTTCTTGTTGCAGCGGCACTGGTGGTGCCGTGCAGCGCCCAGAACAAGGCCATCGAAAAGACTCTTGGAGACAAATTCGCTTTCGCCGGTCTTGAGACCGCGAAACTGGTTCCCGCTTTCGCCGTTGAGATAAGCGAACTGAAGACCGACCCGCGCAGCGAGAGCAAGCCGATGAAGGATGAAGCATTCTTCTACACCGGACCGGATATCGCCAAGATACCCGCCGCGAAGGTCCAGGCTTATCTTCAGAACGTCTATGCCGCAGTAAAGAAGGCGGCGGACGGCGGGGTCGTCTATAAGGCAAAGGGCTACGCCGGCGACCAGCTCGGCGAGCAGATCACCGCCGCCCCGACGACCGACAAGCCCGCCGCCACCGTCATGTATCTCTATCAGCACGACGGTGTGTGGTTCAACATCTCAGTCGGCCATAAAGCCTATTTCCGCAAGTTCACCAAGGACTACGGCGAGAAGTGGATAGGCGTAGGAATTACCGTCAAAGAAATGCTCGGCGCAGTGGAATAGTCCGGAAAGACATCTCTAACGTGGGAGGTCTGCTTAAAATCGGCAGACCTCCTTCATTTTACCCCAAGGTTTTTTCGCGGAAAATGATTATATTTGCGCGAATATGGGTCTTTAGACCCAAAAGTTGGTTGGAAAACTGAAAAACGGATAATTCAAAACAATTACAAATATGTTATCAACAGTATTACAGGCTAGTCTTGAGGCTATCGAGAATGCTCCCGAGACTCAGGAGGTGACTGTCTCCATTCTGGAGATGGCAATGAAAGGCGGATGGCTGATGATAGTCCTTCTCGTGCTTTCGGTAATCGCGATCTACATCTTCGGCAAGAAGTGGTATCAGATCGGCCAGGCCGGAAAGATCGACAAGAACTTCATGAACGACATCAGGGATTATATCCACGACGGAAAGATCAAGTCCGCCCTTACCCTCTGCACCAAATTCGACACCCCTGCAGCCAGGATGATCGAGACCGGCATCAACCGCATCGGCAGGCCGCTCGGCGATATCCAGACCGCGGTCGACAACGTCGGCAACGCCGAGGTCGCCCGCCTCGAGAAGGGTCTTCCCTACCTCGCGGCTATTTCCGGCGGCGCCCCTATGATCGGATTCCTCGGAACCGTCATCGGTATGGTCCAGGCGTTCTTCAACATGTCGAACGCCGGCAGCAACGTCGACATCACCCTCCTGTCCGGCGGCATCTACACCGCCATGATCACAACGGTGGGCGGTCTTATCGTGGGCATTCTCGCTTACTTCGCCTACAACTTCCTTACCGCCAAGGTATCTGATGTGGTAGCAAAGATGGAGAATACCACCATCCAGTTCATGGATCTCCTCAACGAACCCGCAGAAAAAGAAGCTGAAGCAGAATAAACCATGGCACTCAAAAGAAGTACAAAGGTGGATGCGAATATCTCGATGTCGTCTATGACGGACATCGTGTTCCTTCTGCTCATCTTCTTCCTCGTGACCAGCACCCTGATCAACCCCAACGCCCTCAAGCTCCTTCTCCCGAAGAGCACGGGCCAGGTTAATGCAAAGCCCACGGTGACGGTGTCGGTCAGGGACAACGGAGAAGAGAACTACACCTACCACATCAACGGAGCCGAGCAGCCGGTGCCGTTCGAGCAGGTCGAAGACCAGCTGGTCGTCCTCCTTCAGTCGGAAGAGGATCCCACCTTCTCGATCTATTCGGACCAGACCGTCCCCATCGGAGAAATCGTCCAGGTAATGAACATCGCCAAGAGGAATCACTACAAGGTGATCCTCGCGACCTCACCGGAGTAGCAGATGAAAGAATACCTCAGAAGAAGGGACAGGAACAGCAAGGCCTCGACAGCCATGGGCGCGGTAGTGACCGTGGCCCTGCATGCCGTGGCTCTGGTCTTTCTCAACTTCAGCGGAACGAGCTACATCTGGCCGCCGCCAGCGGAGCAGTCTTTCCTGATTGACTTCACCCAGGAGCAGGAGATAATCGAGCCTAAGTACGGCAAGGAGCCTGTAGCCGAGAAAGTCGACCTCGAAAAGCCCGTGGAGCTGGTCCAGCGCAGCGAGTCCCCGATCAAGGACAACACTCCCAATGAGACCCCGGCCCAGGAACCGGACAACTTCGGCGACGTGGATGTCCCCACCCCTCCGGTGGAGCCCGAACAGCCGAAGATCGATCCGCGCGCCGCTTTCCCCGGAATGGGAAAGAAGGACAGCAAGGCCGGTACGGCCCACGCCGCGCAGGACAGTTCCAACATCTTCAAGGCCGGCCAGGCAGACGGAAACAGTGCTAAAAACCTTACCGAAGGCCGCTCCAACGCCCACCTCGAAGGGCGAAGGGTAGACGGAGACCTGATTGCCCCTGCCTACAAGAGGCAGGACAGCGGAATTGTTGTCGTTACCATCTGGGTCGACATCTACGGCAATGTCCAGAAAGCGATCCCGGGTGCTAAGGGTACCACCGTCGATGACGCGAACTTATGGAATGAGGCTAGGAGCGCAGCGATGCGCACCCACTTCACTAAAGTAACTAATATTACAGCAGATACCCCCCAGTTGCAGGAGGGTACGATCACCTACATTTTCAAACTCAAGTAACAAATGGAAGAATTTTCTAAAAACGGCCGAAAACTTAGACCCCGCAAAACTTCATCAGGACCTGCATACAGCACGTCCCGCGACTTCAACCGCGAACGCACAAACAATAGCGACAGACCCGTGCGCGCCGGCTCCGACAGGCCCCAGCGCAGCAGTTACGGCGACCGTCCTCACCACTCCAATGGAGGATACCAGGGCCAGGACCATGGCAACAGGCGCCCCTACAGCGACCGCTCCCAGGGCGGCAACGCACGCAAAGGCGGATTCAACACCCGCGGAAACAACGCCCGCAAATTCGGGAAGAAACCTTTCCACAAGAGGGAGGAGTTCTCAAGGGCTTCCCAGGAAGGCATCGACCGCATGATCAGCCGCAGGCCTCAGGTCTCCGACCAGGGCCGCTGGTCAGACAACGACAGCGTCAAGTCCCCGATCAAGGAGGAAGTGCGCCTGAACAAATTCATCGCCAACTCCGGCGTGTGCTCCAGGCGCGAGGCCGACACCCTCATTCAGGCCGGCGTAGTGACCGTCAACGGAGTTGTCGTCACCGAACTCGGAACCAAGGTCAATGTCTACAAGGACGAAGTCCGCTTCAACGGCGAACGCCTCCGCGGCGAGGAGAAGGTCTACCTCGTGATGAACAAGCCCAAGGGCTATGTCACCACCGCCAGCGACCCCCACGCCGAGAAGACCGTCATGGACCTCCTCAAGGGCTGCCAGTACAGGGTCTTCCCCGTCGGCAGGCTCGACAAGAATACTACCGGTGTACTGATGTTCACCAACGACGGCGAGATCGCAGAGCGCCTCACCCACCCTTCATACGACAAGAAGAAGATCTATCAGGTCAGCCTCGACAAGCCCCTCAGCGAAGAGGACTGCGGTAAGATCCTAACCGGCGTAACCCTCTCCGACGGAGTCGAAAGGGCTGACGAGCTCGAGTACATCGACGCCGAAGACCACCGCAAGCTCGGCATCGAGATCCATTCCGGCAAGAACAGGATCGTGCGCCGCATATTCGAGAGCCTCGGCTACGAAGTCCGCGCCCTCGACCGCGTCTACTTCGCCGGCCTTACCAAGAAAGGCCTGAAGAAGGGCGAATGGCGCCAGCTCTCGGAAGGAGAAGTCAACATCCTCAAGATGGGTGCATATGTTTAAGTCGGGTTTTGTCAACATAATAGGCAACCCCAATGTCGGGAAGTCCACGCTGATGAACGCGATGGTGGGCGAAAAGCTCAGCATCGTCACCGCAAAGGCGCAGACCACCCGCCACAGGATAATGGGGATAGTTAACGGAGAAGACTACCAGATAGTCTACTCCGACACCCCCGGCATCCTCAAGCCCTCCTACCGCCTGCAGGAAGACATGGTGAACTTCGTCGACGCCGCGATAGGCGACGCCGACGTCATCCTCTATGTCACCGACACGGTGGAGAAATCCGACAAAAACAGCGAATACGTCGACAAGCTCAGCAGGCTCGAATGCCCTGTGATCATTGTCGTAAACAAGATAGACATAAGCGACCAGGCGAAGGTGATGGACATCCTCGCCTACTGGAAAGAAAAAGTTCCCCAGGCCACCGTCATCCCGGCGTCGGCCCAGGAGAAGTTCAACCTGGACACCATCCTCGCGACCGTAGTCGACAAGCTGCCGGTCGCTCCGCCGTGGTACGACCAGGACACCTTCACCGACAGGAACCTGCGCTTCTTCGCCTCGGAGATAATCAGGGAAAAGATACTGCTCAACTACAAGCAGGAAATCCCCTACTGCTGCCAGGTGGAGATAGAATCCTTTAAGGAAGGAGCCGAGCGCTACGACATCGGCGCCGTCATCTATGTGATGAGGGAATCGCAGAAAGGAATAGTAATCGGGAAGCAGGGAGCCGGACTCAAGAAAGTCGGCACCCAGGCCCGCATCGACATGGAAGACTTCTTCCAGAAGAAGGTGTTCCTGAGCATCTATGTGAAGGTCGACCCAGACTGGAGGGAAAACAGGAAAGAACTGCGTAAGTTCGGATACGAAGACTAGAGAAGTATGATCGAAGAAGACGAAAATATCATCGAGGAAATCAGCGAGGACGAGCTCGAAGCCCCCATCGAAGGCGAAGCCGAAGAGTCGGGAAAATACGAC
Source organism: Bacteroidales bacterium (assembly GCA_017962165.1). Classification (GTDB taxonomy): domain Bacteria; phylum Bacteroidota; class Bacteroidia; order Bacteroidales; family UBA932; genus Cryptobacteroides. The sequence continues at coordinate 27,937 of JAGCVW010000027.1, forward strand.
CGGCTCCTGGGGAGCGACGCCCAGAAATTCAAGCTTTCGGGCATGTTCAAGAACTGGTATCTCGACTATGCCTCATACGTGATCCTGCACAGGGCTGTGCCCCATATCGTGGACGGTCTTAAGCCGGTGCAGAGGCGCGTGCTCCACGCCATGTACAAGATGGACGACGGCGGCTTTACGAAAGTGGCCAATATCGTCGGTCAGGCGATGCAGTACCACCCCCACGGCGACGCCTCCATACTCGGAGCGCTAGTGCAGCTGGGCCAGAAGGGCTTCACCGTCGACTGCCAGGGTAACTGGGGAAACATCCTCACTGGCGATTCGAACGCCGCACCCCGTTACATCGAAGCGCGCCTGAGCAAGTTCGCGAAGGAGGTCGTGTTCGACCCCAAGATCACCCACTGGATGAACAGCTACGACGGCCGCAACCAGGAGCCCACCGAGCTCCCGGTCCGTTTCCCCTTGTTGCTCGCCCAGGGCACTGAAGGAATCGGCGTGGGTATGTCTTCCAAGATCCTGCCCCACAACTTCAACGAACTTATCGACGCATCAATAGCAATCCTCGAGGGCAAGTCCTACGAACTCTATCCCGACTTCCCCACCGGCGGATTCGCCGACTGCTCGAAGTACAACCAGGGCCGCCGCGGCGGCATGGTCAAGATCCGCGCTCGCATCGACAAACTCGACAAGGGCACCCTCGCCATCACGGAAATCCCCTACGGCAAGACGACCGCCCTGCTGACCGAATCGATCCTTAAGGCCAAGGACAAGGGTAAGATCAAGATCAAGAAGATCGACGACATGACCACGGACAAGGTGAACATCATCATCCACCTTCCGGCCGACGTCTCGCCCGACAAGACCATCGACGCTCTCTACGCCTTCACCGACTGCGAAACTACCATCGCGCCCAACGCCTGCGTCATCGTCGACGACAAGCCCCAGTTCCTCTCGGTCCACGACATACTCGAATACAGTACCGAACATACCAAGGACCTGCTCCTGCAGCAGCTCCGGTACCGCATGGGCGAACTCGAACGCGACTGGCACCTGACCTCTCTCGAGCGCATCTTCTTCGAGAACAAGGTCTACAAAGTGCTCGAAGACGAAACCTACAAGACCTGGGAAGACCAGAAAGCCGCGGTGCTCCTCAGGATGAAGGAATACGAAGGCGTGCTCCGCAAGGAAGTCACGATGGAAGACATCGACCGCCTGGTGGACAAACCGGTGCGAAAGATATCGAAGTTCGACGCGAAGGAACTCGACGCCAGGATCATGGCCATCGAAGAGGAAATGCGCCAGGTCCAGGACAACATCGACAACATCGTCCGCTACACCGTCGACTGGTTCAAGGCCCTGAAGAAGAAATACGGCGCCGCATTCCCGCGCCTTACCGAACTCACGGGTTTCGAGACCATCGCCGCCAGCAAGGTCATCAACAACAACGCGAAACTCTACGCCAACATGGCCGAGGGCTTCGTGGGAATAGGCCTCAAGAGGGAGGACGGTGTCCAGTTCGTCTGCGACTGCTCCGACATGTCCGAGGTAATCGTCATCCGCAAGGACGGCGTCTACAAGGTCACCAAGGTTGAGGAAAAGGCCTTCTTCGGCAAGGACCTCCTCTATGTGGGCATCTTCGTCCGTAACGACGAACGCACCATCTACAATGTCATCTACCGCGAGGGCAAGAGCTCGATTTACTACGCCAAGCGTTTCGCCATCACCTCCGTAACCCGCGACAAGGAATATGACATCACTACCGGAGCCGAAGGCTCGAAGATAGTCTGGTTCACGGCCAACCACAACGGCGAAGCCGAGACAGTAAAGATACAACTCAGGCCCCGCGCCAAACTGAAGAAGACCTCCTGGGAGTACGACTTCAGCACCCTGGCTATCAAGGGCAAGGCCTCGAGGGGCAACCTTGTAAGCAAATACCAGATCCAGAAGATAACGCTCAAGAGCGCCGGCGTCTCGACTATCGCCGGAAAGGACATCTGGTACGACGAATACATCCAGAAACTCAACGACGAAGAGCGCGGACAGTACCTGGGCGCATTCGACACCAACGACAAAGTGCTTGCGGTCTTCACCAACGGAACCTTCTACACCACCTCCTTCGAAGTGTCCAACAGATACCAGGGCGAGGTGCTCGTGATTGAGAAGTTCGACCCGGAGAAGACATACACCGCCCTCTACTACGACGGGGCTGCGAAAGCCTACTATGTCAAGCGCTTCTCGTTTGCGGTGAGCGACAACACCCCTACCAGTTTCATTTCGGAAAGCCCGAAATCGAAGCTCATAGGTCTGAGCGACGACCTGCATCCGCAGTACCTCGTGACCTTCGGCGGCAAGAGCGCCCACAGGGAGCCCGAGGCCATAGACGCGGAGGAATGGATAGCCAAGAAAGGAGTGGGCGCGAAGGGAAAGAAATGCCACAGCCTCGATGTGAAGAAGGTCGAGTTCATCGAACCCATCCACAAACCCGAGGATGATGTAAAGCCTGAAGAGCAGGCTCCGACAGATGTTATAGATCTCGGAGGAATAGACCCCGGCCAGGAAATAGACCTGGGCGATCTCCCGGAGATCACGATTGAAGAACCGACGCTGTTTTGATAGTATCGCTGACAGGTTACACGGGCTCCGGAAAGAGCACGGCGGGCATGGAACTCGCCCGGCTCCTCGAATGGGAGTTCACGGACCTGGACAGGTACATTGAAGGAAAGATCGGGCGCTCCCCCGAGGCCATCATAGCCGAAGACGGAGAAGTGCGGTTCAGGGCCGTGGAAGCTGAGGCCCTGAGGGATGTGGTGATAATGCATCAGCTTACGGGTGAAAACCTGGTCCTCGCCCTTGGGGGAGGAACTATAATGACGACTTCGGTCCGCAACCTTATCTTGAAGGACACCGTTACGGTGTATCTCAAGACCTCCGAAGAGGAACTGCGCCTGCGCAAATCCCCGGACGAAGGAAGGTGGGACCCGCAGCGCGCGCCGGTCTACGAGCTGGCCTCGCTGACGGTCACTACAGACGGAAAGACTCCGCAGGAGACTGCCGAGGCGATCCGCGCCAAACTGATTGAAAATAAAAACAGTATAAATGAGCAACAAAGAGAGCATCTGGAAAGTTCGGGAAGCGGCCGACCCTGAAAAGGTCCAGCGCCTGAGCGCGGAGGTGGGCATCGACAAGGTACTAGCCGACCTCCTCGTGAAAAGGGGCGTGGAGACCTTCGAGGAGGCAAGGAAGTTTTTCCGCCCCAGCCTCGAAGACATCCACGACCCGTTCCTGCTGCCCGACATGGACAAAGCAGTGGACAGGCTCGACCAGGCCATCACCGGCAGGGAGAAGATCCTTGTCTACGGTGACTACGATGTCGACGGGACTACCGCGGTGGCCCTTCTCCACTCTTTCCTGAGCAGGTTCACCCCTGAGATCGATTTCTACATCCCCGACCGTTACGACGAAGGCTACGGCGTATCGCAGAAGGGCATCGAATGGGCAGCCGCCAACGGCGTGAAACTAATCATCACGGTCGACTGCGGCATCAAGGCCATCGAAAAGACCGCCCTGGCGAAGAGCAAGGGCATCGACATGATCATCTGTGACCACCACCTCCCGGACGAGACTCTCCCGCCGGCAGTGGCCGTCCTTGACCCCAAGCGCGAAGACAACACCTACCCGTTCGACGACCTGTCAGGCTGCGGCGTGGGATTCAAGCTCGCGCAGGCTTACAGCATACGCCATGGAATCGAATTCGAGACGCTGCTCCCGCTGCTCGACCTGCTAGTAGTCAGCATCGCCTCCGACCTCGTGAGCATGGTCGGCGAGAACCGTGTGCTGTCCCACTTCGGACTCAAGTGCCTCAACGAATCTCCCCGCCACGGTCTGCTGGCGATGATCGAGCTGTCGGGCCTGGAACTCGGCCACATCACCGTGGACGACATCGTCTTCAAGATCGGCCCTCGCATCAACGCCGCCGGCCGCATGGAGACCGGACGCCTCGCCGTGCAGCTGCTCACCGCCCCCGACCGCGAAACCGCCATCCGCATCGGCGAACAGATCAACGAAAACAACAACGAGCGCAAGAACATAGACCGCGAGATCACCCAGGAAGCCCTGGAGATGGTCGAAAGCGGCCGCTGCGTAGCCTCGAAGAACGCGACCATAGTCTATAACCCCAAGTGGAACAAGGGCGTGGTCGGAATCGTAGCATCGCGCCTCGTGGAGGCTTACTATAAGCCCACGGTCGTGCTTACCAAATCCAACGGCTTCGTGACCGGATCGGCCCGAAGCGTGGCGGGCTTCGACCTATACGCCTCAATCGAGAACTGCGCCGACCTGCTCGAGAACTTCGGCGGCCATGTCTATGCCGCAGGCCTTACGATGAAGGAGGAAAACCTGCCGGAATTCGCCCGCAGGATGGAGGAATTCATCGAGGGCAAGATCACGGACGACATGCTCACCCCTGTGGTGGACATCGACGCCCGGATAGACCTTGCGCAGATCACCCCCAAGTTCTTCCGCATTCTCAAGCAGTTCCAGCCCTTCGGGCCCGGCAACAGCAACCCGGTGTTCGAGACCGACGCCGTGTGCGACGAAGGAAGCGGCAGGAAGGTGGGCGCCGGCGGGCTCCATCTGAAGCTCGACCTCATCCAGGAGGACTATTCGCGCGCCATCCCGGCAATCGCGTTCAACATGGCGGACAAATTCGAGTACATACGCCACGGCAACCCCTTCGACGTATGCTACACTATAGTTGAAAACTACTACCGCGGAAACAGCACCATCCAGCTCCGCGTAAAGGACATAAAGGAAAGAGAAGACATTATATAATATGGTACAGGAATTCAGTGAACAGGAATTGATACGCAGGGAGTCGCTCGCCAAACTCCGCGAACTCGGAATCGAGCCCTACCCCGCCGCCCTCTATCCGGTCAACACCAATGCAGCAGAGATAGCCGCCGGCTTTGACCCCGAAAAGGGCAATTTCCAGGAAGTATGCATCGCAGGCCGCCTGATGAGCAGGCGCATCATGGGAGCCGCCTCGTTCGGCGAGCTTCAGGACGAAAGCGGACGCATCCAGATATACGTAAAGCGCGACGAGATATGCCCCGAAGAGGACAAGACCATGTACAACACGGTCTGGAAAAAACTCCTGGACATAGGCGATATCATCGGCATCAAGGGTTTTGCGTTCTTTACCCAGACTGGCCAGCTCAGCGTCCACGCAAAGGAGCTAACCCTCCTTTCGAAGTCGCTGCGCGTCCTCCCCATCGTCAAGGAACTCGACGGCCAGGTCTTCGACGCGTTCACTGATCCGGAGATGCGTTACCGCCAGCGCTATGTCGACCTTATCGTCAATCCCCAGGTGAAGGAGACCTTCATCAAGAGGGCGCAGATCATAGCCACCATGCGCGAGTACTTCAACGAAGCCGGCTGCCTCGAGGTAGAAACGCCTATCCTCCAGAGCATACCCGGCGGCGCTACCGCACGCCCGTTCGTGACCCATCACAACGCCCTGAACATTCCCCTGTACCTTCGTATCGCCAACGAACTCTACCTCAAGAGGCTCATCGTGGGCGGATACAACGGAGTGTATGAGTTCGCCAAGGACTTCCGCAACGAGGGCATGGACAAGACCCACAATCCGGAGTTCACCTGCATGGAGATCTACGTGGCATACAAGGACTACATCTGGATGATGGAATTCGTAGAGAAGATGCTCGAAAAGATTTCCCTCAAGGTCAACGGAACTACCAAGGTGGAGATAGCCGGCAATGTCGTGGATTTCGCCGGTCCTTACCGCCGTCTGCCCATCCTTGAGGCCATCAAGGAGTACGCCGGCGTCGACGTTAAGGGCATGGAAGAGCCCGATCTGCGCGCCGTCTGCAAGAAACTTGGCGTCGAGGTTGAACCCTCGATGGGCAAGGGCAAGCTGATTGACGCCATCTTCGGCGAATACTGCGAGAAGAACCTGATTCAGCCGACCTTTATCATCGACTATCCGGTGGAGATGAGCCCGCTGACCAAGCGCCACAGGACCGATCCCACCCTTACCGAGCGCTTCGAGCTGTTTGTCTGCGGCAAGGAACTGGCAAACGCCTACTCCGAGCTCAACGACCCCATCGACCAGTTCGAGAGGTTCGAGGAGCAGGCCGCCCTCAAGAGCAAGGGCGACGACGAGGCCATGTACATCGACATGGACTTCGTGCGCGCACTCGAGTACGGCATGCCGCCGACCTCAGGTCTGGGAATGGGCATCGACCGCCTCACCATGTTCATGACGGGCCAGACAGCCATCCAGGATGTGCTGTTCTTTCCGCAGATGAAACCGGAAAAATCTTTGTCAGAGAAGTCCGAGTAGGGCCCCGGCGGCAGCTTCGCGCTTCGCCTGATCGATAACGGAAGAGTTGTGGATTGCGATAAGCTCCGCAACTCTTTCCTGTGCTCCGAGGAAGGTGTAGCTGAGAGCGAGCGCGCCGCCAAGGAGCGCGGCGACCGGCAGGCCCGCATTGAGGTTAAGGACTATCCAGGCGACTGAGCCCGCGTTCAGGGCAGTAGACACCGCGCCCTCCCCCGGCGCGCCCGCGTAGATATAACCGGCAGGCACGAGGAAAGTAAGGGCCATCCCGAGCCAGTCCTTCTTAAGCCTTGGCTCGACATATTCCGTCTGCACGCCTATCTCCTGAAGATACGACATCGAAGCATCATAATCGCCCGCCAGGAATGCGCACAGCGATTTCTGTACCGTTATGTCTGCGCGGCGGCCGGCCGGCAGGGCGTAGAGGCGCACACGCTCCAGCGTCGCGAGCGCCTCACGATAAAGGCCGGCCTGCTTGTAGCACTCCGCCTTCCCTAGCAGCGCTGCGTTCGCCTCAAGGGGATTCGCCGCCTCGAAGACAATGCGCTCGCATTTCGCCGCTTCGAAAAGCAGTGAATCACCCGCGTTCTGCGCCCCCCTTGCGTTAAAGGTTGCGAATAGGAACGTGGAGATTAAACACAACAGTGTTATTCTGCGCATCTCTTAAATTGTCGTTGTATATTCCTACCGACACATAACTGCCGTATATGTTGCCTATATAGAAAAGTGAGCCAAGGGTACCGAACACGATGGTACGCCAGTCCTTTGGCCCCTTCTTAACCCAGCACTCCGCCGTGAGGCCGGCGAATACGCCGACCGTCAGGAAGGACGCGATAGCTTCGTCCTTGCGCCCGGCATACCACTTTCCCGCTCCGGGGACCACGGCAGACATGATTCCGGCCAGAGCCGGGCTCTTCTGCCTGCTCTCGAAGCGGCTGGAGTAAATTTCGCCGAAGACTTTCTCCCCTTCGGCCAGGGAGTAATCCTGATAAGTGAAGTTCTTCGCGGCCTGCTCGTAACCGTCCTTGTCGTTCAGAAGCAGGCTGAAAGCCGCAATTCCATATTGTTTAAGTTCGCTGTCCGGACAGGCTGCGATCAGCCCAAGGCCTTCGGCGTAATTGCCAAGATATGCGTGAGATACCGCGCCGAACATCAGGCTCTTTTCATAATATGGCGAGCCGGCCGGAACTTTTGCAAAACTATCGGTCGCAAGGTCCAGCTTGTTCGCGGTATAAAGCGTAAGGCCCCTGGTGAAATCGAGTGTATCCGAAGGAGCGTAGCTGCTGCCTTCCAGCCATGCGAGGGCGTCACGGGTGAGGTTGTTGCCGATCAGATAGTCGATGAACGGCAGGTCCTGCGTAATTGTCTGCGCCCGGAGAGCGGCAGGAAGCGCTATTGCCAGTATGAGAAGCAGGCGTTTCATTTTTCCCTGCGCCTCCTCCTGTAGGCATCTGTCCCTTCATGGATCTTTCCGTCGCGGCCCTTGAGTTCCGCCGGGAAGGAGGCGGTGCCGATGAAGGTGTCGCGGGTCATTCGGTCGAGTATGGAGAGGCAGGCGCGGAAGAATCCAAGTTCATGGACAGCCTGCGGGAAGAACTCCACGCACTCGGGCTCATAGTAGCACTGCCCGCGCATCTGCGCGCGGACAAGACGGTAGAGTTTATGGTTTACAGTATCACGCCCGGGACTTTGGGCCTCGGCCAGGGCCTTCTCCACGAGGTCCCGGTCGTTTGTCTGAGCGAAAAGGGGGATGGTGAAGAGAAGCAGGAACGCTATGAGGGCGCCCTTTTTCATCACCTCAGTTTCTGGGTGTTTCCGCTGAGGTCCATCGGGACGGCGTCGGCGGGAACGGTGAAGTCGAACATAGGATCGTCGGAGTCGGCTACCACATTGGAATAGATAGTCCGGATGACGGTGCTGTCTGTCGGCGAGTTGTAGGTAATCTGGGTCAGCCTGTGGGGGAAAGGAACGTAACCCACGGTCTGATAGTGCGAGTAATAGACCTTGGTCTGGACGTGGCCGTCTTCAGTAAGGGTGGCGCTGTAAACCGGCAGGTAATCCTTCCCGTAGACTATTTCGGTGTAAGGCGGCATGTTGGGATCCATGCACTTGAAGGTCTTCTTCATCATGCCGTCTTCGACGAACTCCGTTTTCTGGAGCTTGTAGCCAAACAGGCCAACACCCAGGTCTTCGATGCGGCCCATCAGGAAGATTGTCAGGAGTTCGTCCTTAGAACTCATCAGACCCTGGTTGTCGACCAGCACTTCCTTAGTCTTTTTAAAGTAGATTTTGGTCTCTCCGTTGATGTTGGTGACCAGGGTGTACTCCGCAGGTCTGTGGTTACAAACCACCAAGCGTCCATTGTTTGCACAATAGACGCTTTTGGTGGTTGTGACCACGCTTCGTCCTGCAACGTTCTTCACTTCCACATCGGCCGAAAGCCTTCGTTGGGCGGCGGCCGGCACGCTGAGAAGGAGCAGTGCGGGGACTAGTACGCGGAGTGTTTTGTTCATCAATTAGATGATGTCTGCCCACATCAGCCAGCGGCCGTTGTTGCAGTACTTGCCGATGTTGTTGTCCAGTACGCCGATAAGGAGTACGATCCAGTCAACGACATAGACGATACCGAAACCGGCACCTGTTACGATGTTGAGGAGAACGGCAAGGATCGAGGTTCCCATGTACATACGGTGGATTGCGAGCCAACCGGTAACGGGGATGAAGGAAAGGATCCATGCAACGATGGGCTGTGCTCCGTTTCCGAGGTGGATGGTGACATCCGATGCGCCCTGGGCTTCGAGAGCTGCGGGGGAAACTTCCTCAGCCATTTCGATCATAGCGTCGATTGACTGCTCGTCGATGGTGTAGTTTGCAGCGCTGGCTGCGATGCCGAGTCCGAGGACTGCGACCATGCAAAGAATGAGCTTTTTCATCTTTTTTTGGATTTGGTTTTATAATACGTGAAACAAATATAATAAAATAATTCCTTATATGTTCAACCTGGAGATGGCTTCTGCATCCGGTTCCTCGCCCGTCATGAGCCCGTAGCCCTTGATTGCCTGGGCCTTAAGCCACATTTTTCCACCGATATAATGGTCGACTCCGGGAAGATTATCGCAAGCCGGATTCAGGTAATTCGCCTCGATCAAGTACTTGCAGCGTATGTTCTCAATGCCATCGACAGCCCGCGGCAGTGTATATATTATAATATCTGCGGAGACGGGGATTGCCCCGGAGGCTACGCTTTCCGGGACAACCCCGTCGCAGCAGCTGTCTAAGATCAACTCTTCGTGGTGTCGGCAGGAAGTTTTCAGTCCGGCGGCGAGGCAAGCGCTCAGCGCGGCCCGTCCTGCGCCACCGAGGCCTATGACAATGGCTGTTTTGATATCAAGCCCGTCAATAAGTTGTTTGACTGCCAGATAATCTGAATTGTAAGCTCTAACACCATCGGAGGCTTTGACGAGAATATTCGCCGCACCGATCCTTTCTACCTTGGGGCTGCGCCAGTCGGCTGCATCGGCAGCTTTCTGCTTGTGAGGAGCCGTGACATTGACCGCCCGATAGTCTTCGTGCATGAAAAGACGGAAGGCGTCGTCGAAATCTTCCGCTTCGATTATTTCGTAGGGATAGCGTCCGCCATAGGCCGCTGCGAAGAGCGCCGGGCTGAGGGAGCCGGCTGCAGGGTAACCTATGAGACCGTATTTAGCCATTGCGCTGACGGACTGCTTCGTAAAGGAGGATAGCAGCGCTGACGCTGACATTGAGCGAGTCGAGCCGGCCTAGCATGGGGATGCGGATGTGGGCGTCGGCGGCCTTGCGCCAGATATCGGTAAGGCCTGTGGATTCTGTGCCCATGACTATCGCCACTCCCTTTTTCATGTCGGAATCATAGTAGAGTTCCGAGTCCTGAAGCTGAGCGGTGAGGATCGAGATGCCCTTCGACTTCAAGAAGTCTATGCATTCCTGCGAGGAACAGGCGACGCACTGAACAGTGAAGATTGCTCCTATCGAACTGCGGATAAGATTCGGGTTATAGAGGTCGGTCAGCGGATCGCAGACTATCACAGCATCAGCTCCCGAAGCATCCGCACTTCTCAATACCGCTCCCAGATTGCCGGGCTTCTCCACGCTTTCGAGAACAACTATAAGCGGGCTCTCTGTCAGTTTAAGATCTTCAAGGGTCAGCCTGCGCGCTTTCACCTCCGCGATTATCCCCTCGGTCCCCGCACGGTATGCAATCTTGTCGTAGACGGAAGGCGAGACTGCGAAAACAGCACGAGATCTCTCGACTGCGCTCGGGATGACAGAGCCATATACTTCCGGGCAGACGAACACCGTATCTATCTCATACCCTGCCTCTACGCAGTGCTCAATCTCCCTGCGTCCTTCTACCACGAAAAGACCCTCTGAACGACGCTCTGAGGACTTCTGCTGAAGGGCGAGAAGTTTCTTGATCTTGGGATTCTGGGCGCTGGTGATGAGTTCGGTCATACTATCCCAGGACAAGCTCCACCGGGCAGTGGTCGGAGCCGAAGATTTCGTTGTGGATATCGGTGGAGACTATGCGGTCCCTTAAAGACTCGCTTACAAGGAAGTAGTCGATTCTCCACCCTACGTTTCTGTCGCGCGCAGCCATTCTGTAGGACCACCAGCTGTATTTCTCCTCGGAAGGATGCTGGAATCGCCAGGTATCGACCAGGCCGCTGCCGAGCAGTTCAGTCATCTTGCCGCGCTCCTCGTCCGAGAAGCCGGCGTTGAAGTGGTTGGTTGCCGGATTCTTGAGGTCAATTTCCTCGTGGGCAACGTTCATGTCGCCGCAGACAACCACCGGCTTCGGAAGACTATGCAGATACGCCCTGAAGGCGTCCTCCCACTGCATGCGGTAATCAAGCCGGCGCAGTCCGTCCTGGGAATTGGGGACATAGACGTTGACCAGGAAGAATTCCTCGAATTCGAGGGTAACGACTCTGCCTTCATGGTCATGCAGATCTACTCCAATACCATAAGACACGCTCAAAGGATGGACGCGCGTATAGATTACCGTTCCGGAATATCCCGGTTTGTCGGCATAATTCCAGTAGGATTCATAGCCAAGGAACTCAAGGTCTATCTGCCCAGCCTGGAGTTTTGTCTCCTGAAGGCAGACGCAGTCGGCATCGAACCCGTCGAATATATCGGCGAAGCCCTTCCCCGCCACCGCCCGGAGGCCGTTAACGTTCCAGCTTATGAATTTCATTACAGGCTCCATTCGACACCGTCTTTGGTGTCTTTTACCTTGATTCCCAGCTCGTTAAGGACGTCGCGAATGTGATCGGAAGTCGCCCAGTCCTTGGCGGCCTTGGCTTTCGCCCTTTCTTCGAGGACCATGCCCATGAGGCCTTCGATGACCTTGCTGTTAGCTCCGCTTGCTTCGTCGTCGCGAAGGCCAAGAACGCCGAAAACGACGTCGTCGAACAGTTGGACGAGAGTCTGGATATCGCCCTCGCTCAGCTTGATGCTGCCGGCCTTGGCTGAATTGATGAGCTTCACGGCCTCGAACAGCTGCGAGACGGTTCCGGGGGTGTTCATGTCGTCGCAGAGCGTGTCGTAAACGCCTTCGAAGACGGCCTTCACCTCGGGCGAGGTAGCCGGGCAGGTGTCGGGGGCGACGCCGAACCCTTCTTCGCCATACTTGTACTGCGGAGCCTTACGGCCTGCCATCGCATAGAGGTCGCGGGCGGCCTGCATGAGGCGAGCGAGTCCCTTCTCGGCGGCCTGCAGGGCTTCGTTGGAGAAGTCCAGGGTTCCGCGGTAATGGGCCTGCAGGATGAAGAAGCGTATCGTCATGGGGGCGTAAGCCTGCTCGAGCTTCGGATGGTTTCCGGAGAAGAGCTCCGGGAGGGTGATAAAGTTCCCGAGCGACTTGCCCATCTTCTGGCCGTCGATGGTGATCATGTTGTTGTGGACCCAGTAATGGACGCCCTGGGTTCCGCGCGAGGCCACGTTCTGCGCGATTTCGCATTCGTGGTGCGGGAAGAGGAGGTCCATGCCTCCGCCGTGGATATCAAAGGTCTCGCCGAGGTACTTCTCGCCCATGACCGAGCACTCCAGGTGCCAGCCCGGGAAGCCTTCGCTCCAGGGAGAAGGCCAGTGCATGATGTGCTCCGGCTCCGCCTTCTTCCAGAGGGCGAAGTCGTACGGAGCACGCTTGTCGCCCTGGCCGTCGAGCTCGCGGGTACCTTCCAGAGTATCCTCGAGGTTGCGGCCGCTGAGAACTCCGTATTTGTGGTCCTTGTTGTATTTCTGAACGTCGAAATAGACGCTTCCGTTGCTGATGTAGGCATATCCTGCGTCAAGAATCTTCTTCACCGCCTCGATCTGCTCGATTACATGGCCGCTGGCGCGGGGTTCGATGCTCGGAGGGGCGACGTTCAGAAGGCGCATCGCTTCGTGGTAGCGAAGCGTGTAGGTCTGGACGACCTCCATGGGCTCGAGCTGCTCGAGCCGCGCCTTCTTCGCTATCTTGTCCTCTCCCTCGTCGGCGTCGTGCTCCAGATGGCCCACGTCGGTGATGTTGCGCACATAACGGACCTTGTAACCGAGGTGTCTGAGGAGCTTTGCCAGCACGTCGAAGGTCACGCCCGGACGGGCATGGCCGAGGTGGGCTTCGCCGTAGACCGTCGGTCCGCAGACGTACATTCCAGCGCGGCCGGGGTTGATGGGCTTGAAGACCTCCTTCTGACGGGTCAGGGTGTTTGTGAGTCTGAGTACTCTCATATCTTTCTCTTTTTTCTTTTCGCGGTGTGGCGGAGGTAGCAGTCGATGGTATTCTCCATCAGCGAGCAGACCGTCATCGGGCCCACTCCGCCGGGAACGGGAGTTATCACGGAAGCCCTGGGCGCGACGGCCTCGAAGTCGACGTCACCGCAGAGTTTGCCGTCCGGCAAACGGTTGATGCCGACGTCGACCACAACCGCGCTGTCGCGCACCATCTCCGCTCCGACAAACTTCGGCTTGCCTATCGCCGCCACCAGGATATCGGCCTGGCGGGTAATCTCTGCTATGTCTTTAGTCCTTGAATGACAGATAGTTACAGTAGCATTGGCGTTGAGCAGGAGTTTGGCGATTGGCAGTCCCACAATGTTGCTGCGGCCTATAACGACCGCGCGCTTGCCTGCAGGATCGACTCCTGCCGCCTCAAGTATTCTCATGATGCCGCGGGGAGTACAGGCTACGGGATAATGCTCCTCGATCTTGGCATTGTCGCGTCCCAGCCAGAGAGCCGCCACATTGAGGGGATGGAAACCGTCCACGTCCTTTTCACGGGCGATAGCGCCGGTAATATGGGATTCACTCAAGTGAGCTGGCAAGGGCAGCTGAACAAGAATACCGTCCACGGAAGGATCCGCATTCAGCGCCTCGATATTCTCAAGGATCTCCAACTCGGAAGTATCTTCCGGGAGGGTAATCTCAATATGCCGTATGCCGGCCCTCTCGCAGGCGCGGGTCTTGTTCCTGACATAGACCTTGCTCGCCGGGTCCTCCCCGACAAGAATCACAGCCAGAGCCGGAACGCGTCCGAACCTTACATGATAATCCTCCACCTCGGAAGCGATCCTTCCAATGATGGAGTCAGCCAATTCTTTTCCGCTTATTGTCATATCTCCACGAAGATAATAAAAAATGACCGGAATTGAGTCCCGGGTATGGTCTCCCTGCTGAAAAATTGCAGGGTGACCGCAAAAAGGGCATAAAAATGCGGTCTTCCTGCGGATAATTTGCAGGGAGACCGCACTTGGGTTAAGAACTTCTAATGTTAAAGTTCGTTCAGCTCGTCGACGGCTTCGTCGCCGCGGCCAACCACGATATCCTGGTAGTCCTTGAGACCGGTACCTGCCGGGATGAGGTGTCCGCAGATGACATTCTCCTTCAGGCCCTCGAGGTGGTCGACGCGGCCGCGGATGGCGGCTTCGCTGAGCACCTTGGTTGTCTCCTGGAAGGATGCAGCCGAAATGAAGCTGTTGGTACGCAGAGCTGCGCGGGTGATACCCTGGAGGATGAGGGTCGCGGTGGCAGGCCTTGCATCGCGCGCGGCCATCACCTTGAGACCCTGCCTCTGGAGGGAATCGTTCTCGCTGCGGAGCTCGCGCGCTCCGATGATCTGGCCTTCGGTGTACTTCTCCGAATCACCGGGGTTCTCGATGACAAACTTGCCGTAGATGGCGTCGTTGACGTCCATGAAGTGCATCTTGTCCACGAGCTCCTCGTCGAGGAATTCGGTGTCTCCTGGGCTGGTGATCTGGACCTTGCGCATCATCTGTCGAACAATGATCTCGAAGTGTTTGTCGTTGATCTTTACGCCCTGGAGGCGGTACACTGCCTGAACCTCGTTCACGATGTATTCCTGAGCCTTCACAGGTCCGAGGATGCGGAGGATGTCGCTCGGCGAGACGCCGCCGTCTGACAGCGGAGTACCTGCCTTCACGTAATCGTCTTCCTGGACCAGGATCTGCTTGGTCAGAGGAACGAGGTAGCGTTTCTCAAGTCCTGTACGGTTCTTGACGATGATCTCGCGGTTACCCCTCTTGATGGTTCCCATGATGACCTGGCCGTTGATTTCGGACAGGGTTGCAGGGCTTGCCGAAGGGTTACGTGCCTCGAAGAGTTCTGTGACTCGAGGGAGACCTCCCGTGATATCGTTTGCCTTGCCGAATGCGCGCGGGATCTTGATGATCACGTCGCCGACCTTGACGTCTGCACCGTCCTCGACCATTACGTGGGCTCCCACAGGGAGGTTGTACTGCTTGAGGATGTTGCCTTCTGCGTCGACCAGATCTACGGCAGGGTTCTTTGTCTTGTCCTTGGACTCGATGATGACCTTGTCATTGGAGGCCGAGAACTCGTCGGCGGCGTCCTTGCGGAAAGTAACGCCTTCCACGAGGTTCTCGAAGCGGAGCTTACCGGCGGTCTCCACGATGGTGGTAGCGTTGTACGCATCCCACTCGCAGATCCTATCGCCTTTCTTCACCTTAGCTCCGTCTTTGAAGTAAAGGACCGAGCCGTAAGGGATATCGTAGTGCGAATAGGTCATGCCGGTCGTTGCGTCCACGATGCTGAGTTCGGTCATACGACCGACCACGACTGTTTCCTTGCCCGAATCACCTTCGCGCTCGATGGTACGGAGTTCCTGGAACTTCAGGACGCCGTCGTACTTGGAGTCGATCGAAGAGTCTGCACCGGCCGAAGAGGCGGTACCACCGACGTGGAAGGTACGAAGCGTAAGCTGGGTACCAGGCTCGCCGATGGACTGCGCTGCGATGACGCCCACGACCTCTCCCTTCTCAACCATGCGGCTGGTGGCGAGGTTGCGGCCGTAGCACTTGGCGCATACGCCCTTGCGGCTTTCGCAGGTAAGGACCGAACGGATCTCGACGCTCTCGATGGGGAGTTTGTCGATGAGTTCGGCCTGGGCCTCACGGATCTCCTCGCCCGCCGGGACGATAAGCTCGCCGGTAAGCGGGTTGAAGATGTCGTGGACCGAGGTGCGGCCGAGGATCCTCTCTCCGAGGGACTCGACTACCGAATCCTTGTCCTTGATGGCTGTTGCCACAAGTCCGCGGAGGGTGCCGCAGTCTTCCTCGTTGATGATCACGTCGTGGGACACGTCCACCAGACGGCGGGTCAGGTAACCTGCATCCGCAGTCTTGAGGGCGGTATCGGCCAGACCCTTACGGGCGCCGTGGGTTCCGATGAAGTACTCGAGCACCGTCATTCCTTCCTTAAGGTTGGAAATAATCGGGTTCTCGATAATGTCAGCGCCGGAGCCACCAGCCTTCTGCGGCTTGGCCATAAGGCCACGCATACCGCAGAGCTGCTTGATCTGCTGGGTGGATCCACGGGCACCGGAGTCGAGCATCATGAACACCGGGTTGAAGCCCTGCTGGTCTGCGGAGATCTGCTTGCCCACGATTTTCGTGAGGTCGTTGTCTACCGCCGACCAAAGGTCCACTACCTTGTTGTAACGCTCCTGGTTCGTGATGAAGCCCATTGCGAAGTTGCCTTTGATCTCGTCGATCTTCTTGTAGGCGTTCGCAACGAGGGTCTTCTTCTCCTCAGGGATGATGACATCGCCGAGGTTGAAGGAGATACCTGCACGGAATGCCTGGTAGTAACCGAGGTTCTTGATATCGTCGAGGAACTGCGCGGTACGGGTCACACCGGTGTTCTTGATAACGTTGGTGATTATCGTACGGAGCTGCTTCTTTCCGATGAGCTCGTTTACGAACGGGACTTCGTCCGGCACATACTGGTTGACCATGATGCGGCCGGCGGTGGTTTCCACCATCTCGAAGCCCTTGGAGGCATCGTTCTTATCCTTCGGAAGGCGGACCTTCACGAGGGCGTGCATTTCTATCTTCTTGTTGTCGAGGGCGATGATCACATCCTCGGGACCGTAGAAGCTCAAGCCTTCGCCGAGGGCGCCGGGGCGCACCTTGGTGATGTAGTAAAGGCCGAGAACCATATCCTGCGAAGGAACCGTGATAGGGGCGCCGTTTGCAGGGTTGAGGATGTTCTGCGATCCGAGCATGAGGAGCTGTGCCTCCATTACTGCGGCGTTGCCGAGCGGGAGGTGGACTGCCATCTGGTCACCGTCGAAGTCGGCGTTGAAAGCCGTACATGCGAGCGGATGGAGCTGGATGGCCTTGCCTTCGATCATTCGGGGCTGGAAAGCCTGGATACCGAGCCTGTGGAGGGTAGGTGCACGGTTAAGGAGCACCGGGTGGCCCTTCATCACGTTTTCGAGGATGTCCCAGATGACCGGATCCTTGCGGTCCACGATCTTCTTTGCGGACTTCACAGTCTTGACTATTCCGCGCTCAATGAGCTTGCGGATGATGAACGGCTTGTAGAGCTCCGCTGCCATGAATTTCGGAAGACCGCATTCATGCATGTTGAGCTCGGGACCCACGACGATAACCGAACGTGCCGAATAATCGACGCGCTTTCCGAGGAGGTTCTGGCGGAAGCGTCCCTGCTTGCCCTTGAGCGAGTCTGAAAGGCTCTTGAGTGCCCTGTTCTGCTCACTGCGGACGGCCGCCGACTTCTTCGAGTTGTCGAAGAGGCTGTCGACTGCTTCCTGAAGCATGCGTTTCTCATTGCGGAGAATAACCTCGGGTGCCTTGATTTCGATGAGCTTCTTCAGACGGTTGTTACGGATAATCACGCGCCTGTAGAGGTCGTTGATATCCGAGGTCGCGAAGCGGCCGCCGTCGAGCGGGACGAGAGGGCGCAGATCCGGAGGAGTGACGGGGATCACTTTCATGATCATCCACTCCGGACGGTTCTTCCCCTTCGACTCCTGGAACCACTTCACTACCTGCAGCCTCTTCAGGGTCTCGACCCTGCGCTGCTGCGAGGTCTCGGTAACCATCCTCTGACGGAGTTCCTTTGCAAGAGCCTCGACGTCAATCTTGGCGAGAAGGTCGTGAATACCTTCGGCGCCCATCTTGGCGATGAATTTCTTGGGATCGCTGTCGGAGAGATTCTCGTTGCCGGGGAGGCGGTTCAGGACGTCCATGTACTCGTCTTCCGCGAGGAGTTCCATCTGCTCGAGTCCGCTCTCGCCGGGATTCACCACGATATATTTTTCGTAGTAGATCACCGACTCCAGCTTCTTCGAAGGAAGTCCGAGAAGCGCGGAAATCTTGTTGGGAGCGCTCTTGAAGTACCAGATATGGGCTACCGGCACCGTGAGGGTGATGTGTCCCATCCTCTCACGGCGGACCTTCTTCTCGGTGACCTCGACGCCGCACCTGTCGCAGACAATGCCGCGATAACGGATCCTCTTGTACTTACCGCAGTAGCACTCGTAATCCTTGGTGGGGCCGAAGATCTTCTCGCAGAAGAGGCCGTCCCTCTCGGGCTTGTAGGTCCTGTAGTTGACCGTTTCCGGCTTCAGGACCTCGCCGCAAGACCTTTCGGTGATGTCTTCCGGAGAAGCGAGGGAGATGCTGATCGTAGAGAAATTGCTCTTTACCTTTGATTCCTTATTGTTGAAAGTAGGCATATTTCAATCTAATCAA
>JAGCVW010000028.1 GCA_017962165.1 Bacteroidales bacterium
CCTGGCGCCGGCCGCCGCCAGGCGCCCGCCCCGCAGCGCTGCCCAAATGAAGCGCGCCGTCATCCCCCGTTTATTGTAGAGGGTGCCGTCGAGATCGAAGAACACCGCCTCGTACATGGCGTACTAGCTCCTTATTCCTCCGAACTGACTTACAAGGATATCGCTGACTTCAGCGATGCGTTTTTGCAGCTCTTCCTGGGTAGTCGCCTCGCAGATGAACCTCAGATAAGGCTCGGTGTTGGAAGGACGGACATTGAACCACCATGTCGGATACTCCAGACGGAAGCCGTCGAAGTCCATGAACTTCTGGGGCTCGCCGAGCTCTGCGCGGAAGTGATCGCAGACCGCTTTCATCGCGCCGGCCTTGTCCTCGAGCCTGAAGTTGATCTCGCCGGAATTCTCGTAGCCGGCAATCTCGGCGATCTGCTGGCTGAGGGTCTTGCCCTCTTTCTTCAGGGCGGCGACTATGCGCAGCACTATCATCGAAGCGAGAAGTCCGCTGTCGGAGTAGAAGAAATCCTTGAAGTAGTAGTGGCCCGCAAGTTCGCCTCCCCAGAGGCCGTCGATCTCGCGGAGCTTCGGGGCGGCGAAGGCGCGGCCCACCCTCCATGTATGGACGTCGGCGTTGTACTTCTCAAGATACTCTGCCACCGCCTTGGAACTGCGGATCTCCTGCAGCACGAGCGGGTTCTTCGCTCCCCTTTCGTCGCAGAAATACTTAGCCATCATGGCGATAACCAGATCCGGGGCCACGAAATCTCCCTTCTCGTCGACGAACATCACACGGTCTGCATCACCGTCATAGATCACGCCAACGTCGGCCTTGACTTTCTTAACCAGCTGCCTGAGCGGCTCCACGTTCTTCGGCACGAGCGGATTGGGTTCGTGGTTGGGGAAACGGCCGTCGAGGGTATCGAACAGGTAATGCGGCTTCTCGCCGTAAATCTCCTTTGCGAAGAGGTTGGACATGCCGTTCGAAAGGTCAAAGGCGATGTTCAAATCCGAATAGTCGCCCTTGTACTTGAGCATGAAATCGATATAGTCCTTGTGGATGTCTTTCTCGTAGACATTTCCGCGCTTGGAAGCAATCGGAGTCTCGCGGCCCTCTTCTATCCACTCCTTAATCTGGCCCAGACCGGCGTCGTAGCCGACCGGAAGGGCGTTCTCGCGGGAGACTTTCATTCCGTTGTACTCGGCCGGGTTGTGGGAGGCCGTGATCTGAACGGAGGCATTGAAACCGTAATTAGCCGTAGCGAAATAGACCATGGGCGTGCTGCTCAGGCCAATGTCGTAGACGTCGGCGCCGGCGTCGGTGATGCCCTTGATGAGGTTGTCGTGGATCTCGTCCGAGGAGACGCGGCAGTCGCGGCCCACCAGGACCTTGTCCGTCTTCAGGAGTGAAGGCAGGAAATAACCCACCTTGTAGGCTGTGGTCTTGTCGAAATCGACTCCGTAGATGCCACGGATATCGTAAGCGTGAAATGCTCCCATAGTGTTATTTGATTCGTGATTTATAATGCGTTGAAACTTTTCCTTTGGCGATGCCGATAAGCTTGCTCGAAAGCATCTTGCGGCGGATAGGCGGTACGAGGTCAGTAAAGAGCACGCCGTCCAGATGACTCAGCTCGTGCTGAATCATGCGGGCGCCGAACTTGTCGAAGGTCTCGATAACCTTCTCCAAAGCTTCATTGTAATACTCGACGGTCAACTCTGCCGGTCTTACTACATCCGAATAGATTCCGGGCACGCTGAGGCAACCCTCGCTGAACTCGCATTTTTTGTCGGACTCGGCTGTAATGACAGGATTGATAAGCGTGCGCTTGAAGCCCTTCAGATAGGGATAGGTCTCGGCCACTTCGTCGCCGTCGACTATAATCACACGCTTCGAGACACCGATCTGGGGCGCCGCGAGACCGCAGCCTTCGCTCACCTTGAGCGTGTCCTTCAAATCCTGCACGAGGGCCGCGATGCCCTCTTTGTCGTTCAGATCGACAGGTTCGGCCTTCTTTCGCAGAACCTCCGATCCGTAGAGATAGATTGGTTGTATCATTTCTTCCTGTCCAAATAACTTTGGAGTATAATTGCCGCGCTGATCTTGTCTACTTCCTTCTTGTCGCGCCTGCGGGAAGCCTTCATCCCTCCGTCTATCATAGCGCGGTGGGCCAGCACCGAGGTGAAGCGCTCGTCTTCCATCTCAATCGGCACCCCGGGGAAAGCCTTGCGCAACTTCCCGACAAATGCCTCAACCTCCGGGGCGGTCTGCGCGGGTTCGCCGTTAAGGTTCAGCGGCCAGCCCACTACAAACAGAGTGATAGTCTCCGAGGCGGCGTATTTTACAAGATAATCTATTATCTTTGCAGACGGCAATGTCTCCAGGGCAGAAGCGAATATCTGCAGGGGATCGCTCACGGCAAGGCCGGTGCGCGCGCTCCCGTAGTCTATTCCTATAATCCTGTCCATATTTGCACAAATTTAATCAAAAAAGAATGGGAAGACAAAATAAGATTAAACGCTACCGCCTCACCGTCACCAACGACGAGACCCACGAAAAAGTGTACTCGTTCCTGGTGACCAGGGTCGGCTTCCTCATCGCTGTTATCCTGTGCCTGTGTTCGCTGGTCGGAGGAATCTACGCGCTGGTCGTTTTCACCCCTCTGCGCCACACCGTGCCCGGTTATCCGGACGCCAATTTCCGCCGCCAGGCGATTCAGAACGCAATCAAGATCGACTCGCTCGAGACAGCCATGACCCGCTGGCAGATGTATTCGGAGAACCTCTCCAGAGTCCTTGCCGGCGAGCAGACCCTCGTCCTCGACAGCATCGTCAAGGAAAACAGCGCCAACTACCTCCAGAGGGAGAACGAGAAGTACCTGAAGACCCGCGACTCCCTGCTGAGGGCGAAGGTTAACAAAGAGGAAGCGTTCGGAGTGTCTTCCGGCGCCCAGCGCCACCTCCCCATCGAGGGTGTCCACTTCTTCACCCCGCTCAAGGGCGTGATTTCCAACGGCTACGACATGGCCGCGCACCCGGCAGTGGACATAACCGCGCCTAAGAACAGCACCATCAAGTCCATCCTGGACGGCACGGTCATTTATGCCGGCTGGAGCGATGAATACGGTTACACCATCACCATCCAGCACGACGGCGACATCCTCTCCACCTACAAGCACAACAGCAAGCTCCTGAAGAAGCAGGGCGACAGAATCACGGCCGGCACCCCCATCGCACAGGTGGGCAACACCGGTTCACTGACCACGGGCGCCCATCTCCACTTCGAGCTCTGGTACAAGGGCGAAGCCGTTGACCCCACCAAGTACATTTCGTTCTGATGGCCTCTAAACGCAGAATAGCCATACTCGGATCGACAGGCTCGATCGGCACGCAGGCGCTCGACGTAATCAGGCGCCACCGCGACCTGTTCGAGGTCCAGTTGATCAGCGCCAACAAGAGCACAGACCTGCTTGAGGCGCAGGCCCGCGAGTTCGACGTGAACAACGTCGTCGTGTGCGACGAGAGCCGCTACGCGGATTTGAACTCGCGCCTCTCGGATACCGACAGCAAGGTTTTCGCCGGCTGCGACAGCCTTTGCGAGCTGGTGCGCGGCGCGGAGGTCGACATAGTAGTCGGTGCCATGGTCGGGTTCAGCGGCCTGCGGCCGACGCTTGCGGCTCTCGAGGCCGGCAAGGTCGTAGCCCTTGCCAACAAAGAGACGCTGGTGGCCGCAGGCTCGCTCGTCACCAGAACCATGCGGGAACACAATGCGGTGATCCTGCCCGTCGACAGCGAGCACTCCGCCATTTTCCAGTGCCTGCTCGCCGCCCAGGGCAACGAACTTCGCAGGATTCACCTCACAGCCTCAGGCGGCCCGTTCCGCACCTGGACCCGCGAGCGCATAGCCGCAGCTACCGCCTCCGACGCCCTGAAGCATCCCAACTGGGACATGGGCGCGAAGGTAACTATAGACTCTGCGACCATGATGAACAAGGGCTTCGAACTCATCGAGACATGTTGGTTGTTCGACGTGACTCCGGAGATGGTGAACGTCGTGGTCCATCCCGAATCCATCATCCACTCGATGGTGGAGTTCGAAGACGGCGCAGTGGTCGCCCAGATGGGCTGCCCCGACATGCGCGAGCCCATCGGATTCGCCCTCTCCTTCCCTGCCAGATTGTCAGTCGGCAACAAAAAGCTTGACTTTGCGTCACTCGGCGCCCTTCATTTCGAAGCGCCCGACGAAGAGCGCTTCCCCAACCTCGGGCTGGCCAGGGAGGCCTTCAAACGCGGCGGCAACATCCCCTGCGTCCTGAATGCAGCCAACGAAGTCGCCGTGCGCGCCTTCCTCGAAGGCCGACTCGGCTTCTACGGCATCACCGACCTTATCGAAAAATGTCTGGACGGTGCGACTTTTGCAGCCGAACCGTCGGCCGGCGACATCTTCGCTACGCACGAAGAAACTGTCCGCCGTGCCCAGGAATTACTTTAGCTGAGATATGGTCGCTCTTTTCAAGGCTCTGCAGGTGATACTTGCACTGTCCATCCTCATCATAGTCCACGAATCCGGCCACTTCCTGTTCGCGAAGCTTTTCGGGATCAGGGTGGAAAAGTTCTACCTCTTCTTCGACGTCGGAGGGAAGGCGCTGGCCCGCTGGCACTGGGGCGAGACCGAGTTCGGCATCGGCTGGCTGCCCTTCGGCGGCTACTGCAAGATCGCGGGCATGGTCGACGAGTCGGTGGACATGGCCCAGTTGCGCCGCGAACCCCAGCCGTGGGAATTCCGCACACATCCGGCATGGCACCGGCTGTTCGTGCTGGCGGGCGGCGTGCTGTTCAACTTCATCTTCGCCGTCATCGCTTACAGCGCCATCTGCGGCATCTGGGGCACGGCTTACATCAGCAACAGCGATTCGGCGATCTACCCCAACGACCTGGCGCGCGAGATGGGCTTCAGGACCGGCGACCGCATCCTTCGGCTCGACGACTATGAGCCCGAAGACTTTGGCATGCTCCAGGCAGACCTAGCCCGCCGGGAAGTGCGCGTCGCGACTGTGCTGCGCGGACAGGATACCGTGCGCCTGTACATGGACCAGTCCATGATAGGGCAGGTGCTCAGCTCCCCTCTCATGTTCGACCTGGCGATGCCGTTTGTCGTGGATTCGGTTTCTTCGGCGGCCAATGCCGGGGTGCTGGCAAAGGGCGATGCCGTGCTGCAGATCGACGGCCATGACACCCGCTACCTCCAGGACGCTTCGC
The DNA here is from genome assembly GCA_017962165.1 of Bacteroidales bacterium. Classification (GTDB taxonomy): domain Bacteria; phylum Bacteroidota; class Bacteroidia; order Bacteroidales; family UBA932; genus Cryptobacteroides. The sequence continues at coordinate 5,251 of JAGCVW010000028.1, forward strand.
CCATACTCGCGGAGCACGCAGGGCAGACGGTGACCGCGACCGTGCGAAGAGGCTGCGTCATCTCCGAAGTGCCGCTTCAGGTCGACACTTCCGGACGTATCGGCATCTTTGTCACCCCTCCTTCGGTCAAGCGGCAGAGCTACGACGCCCTGTCGGCCATTCCAGCCGGACTCCGGAAGACGGGCAGCACTATCAAGGGCTATGTCAGCGACCTGAAAATGGTCTTCCGCCCTTCGACGGGAGCCTACAAATCTGTCGGCAGTTTCATCGCTATCGGGCAGGTATTCCCCAAGACCTGGGATTGGTACCAGTTTTTGAATATCCTGGCCCTGCTTTCGATTATGCTCGGCGTGGTGAATCTTATTCCTATCCCGGGTCTGGACGGTGGACATATTCTGTTTACGTTGTATGAAATGATCTCAGGCCGCAAGCCTTCCGACAAGTTCCTGTATGTGATGCAGCTGATTGGAATGGTCCTGCTGTTCGCCCTGATGTTCCTTGCATTCGGCAACGATATCATGCGATTGATACGATAGATTTTTAGTTACTTTGCCCCCAGCAGGGCAAAGTAACTCTAGATTATGCCGTTTTTGGGAGTTACTTTGCTCCCAGCGGGGCAAAGTAACCCTAATATTTGTATATTGCAGACATGAAAAATAGTTTATTCACCATTTTCGCAGTGTTCGCGCTCGTCGCAGGGTGCAGGAGCGGCGCTCCTCTGCTGCCAAATGTCAGCGGCAAGGCCGGCGAAGTGCTGTGCGTAATCGAAAAGGCCGACTGGGACGGCCCGCTCGGCGAGGCGGTCCGCGAGGTCCTCGAAGACGAATATCCCTTCCTGCCGGTTAAGGAGTACAGATATACCGTTACCCACGTAACCCATGCCGGATTCGAATCCGACATGTTCAGGGTCCACCGCAATATCGTATTTTTCGACCTGCACCCCCAGAACAACTACCCGGGAGTCCAGATACTCCAGAACAAATGGGCGAAGCCCCAGTGCGTCCTTCTGGTCAGGGCCCGTACCGCAGAGCAGGCGGACTCCGTCCTCAGGGCTGATTCCGAACTCGTCATAGGCGCAATCGAACAGGCCGAACGCAACCGCGTCATCGCCAACACCCGCCGCTACGAAAATTCCGACGTTTACCCTAAGGTCTCAAAAGTCTTCGGCGGTTCGGTCCATGTCCCCACCGGCTACAAACTCCGCAAGATAAACCACAACTTCGCCTGGATATCCTACGACAGGGATAAGATTACCCAGGGTATCTTCGTATATCGCCTTCCAGTCATAGGAGACGATTTCGACAACGATGTGATCATCTCCCGCCGCAATGAGGTCATGAAGGAGAACGTTCCCGGCATGTTCGACGGAACTTATATGATTACCGGTGAGTACTGGAAGCCCCAGACCAGATTCCTCAGATATCAGGGGACAAGCTTCGCCGAGACCTACGGAATGTGGGAGGTCCAGGGCGACTTCATGGGAGGCCCCTTCGTGTCCCACTCTTTCTACTCTCCGGACGGCTCGGAAATCATAGTCGCAGAGGCCTGGGTTTATGCCCCGAAATACAACAAGAGACAGCTTCTGAGGCAGGTTGAATCGCTGCTTTATTCATGGGAATGGAAGACTGAATAAAAATCTTGTATTCTCAAAAATTATTTCTATCTTTGCAGTCCTTTTGGTGGGTTCGTATAACGGCTAGTACTCAAGATTTTCATTCTTGCAATAGGAGTTCGATTCTCCTAC
>JAGCVW010000029.1 GCA_017962165.1 Bacteroidales bacterium
CTGCAAAAATACTGGTTAAATAAGGGAAATCATCTCCCTCGCAACAGCCCTCGAAGCGCCACCGCCTCCGAGGGCTTTCTTTATCTCGGAGTACTCGGCGAGCATTTTGTCGCGATAAGCTGAGTCTTCAATCAGCCTGCGTACTTCTCCGAGAACCTCATCTACGGTGAAGTCTTCCTGGACCAGTTCGCGGAAAGCGAGGCGGTCGATTATCAGATTACCAAGGCTGATGTATTTGATGTGGTCCATTACCCTGAACACTTTACGGGCAAGGAAGGCAGTGAGGCGGGAGGTAGACCAACACACCACCTGAGGTGTCCCGATAAGCGCAGCTTCGAGAGAGGCGGTGCCGGAATTGATAATAGCAGCCCTGGCGCCCTTCAGGACGCTGTATGTCTGGCCGAAAACCAACTTCACGTAAGGCCGACCTTCAAGCCAGCGGGAGTAGTCATCGGCGCTGCGGGCTGGAGCTCCTGCCAACACTATCTGATAATCCTTATACTCCGGCATGGAATGCAGCCTGTCGGCCACCTCCGAACATACCGGCATCATACGGCTTATCTCCCCCTTTCTTGACCCCGCGAGAAGCGCGATATAGGGTTTGTCGCAGACATTGGTATACTCCGCAGTATCTATCGCATCCACCAGCGGATTGCCCTTGTAGACGAAAGGAATACCCTTTTCGGTGAAATACGGAATCTCGAAGGGGAATACGATGAAAAGCTTGTCTACGTATTTCTTAAGCTTGCGGTTGCGGCTTTCGCGCGAGGCCCAGGTCTTTGGAGCGATGTAATAAAACACCTTGATTCCCTTTTCATGGGCAAAGCGGGCTATTCTCATATTGAAGCCTGGATAATCTACCAGAATAACCACATCCGGCTTCCATTCCAGGATATCCGCCTTCGTCGCCTTGAGCGCGCCAAGTATGACAGCTGCTTTACGGGCCACGTCAGTAACTCCCATCGCCGCACCGTCTTTATAATGGCGCACCAGCTCTCCCCCGACTGACTTCATAAGGTCTCCGCCCACAAAGCGGAACTTCGCTTCGGGGTCTTCGGCCTTGAGGCCTTTCATAAGGTTGGAGGCGTGGAGGTCTCCCGACGCTTCTCCCGCAATCAGGTAGTACTTCATTTAAAGAGTTCTGAAAGCCTGCGATATTCGTCCATGTCGGTATTGTCCAGGCTATGGGGAGTAATAGATATATAACCGTTGTCTTCAGCCCAGTTGTCTGAATTCACGGGATTGTTTGGCAGCGGGACTACATCTCCAGCCATTACGTAATAAGCCTCGCCTTCCCTGCGCTCGGAGGGCTCTACCGGGACGAATTCGTTGACCCACATTTCCCGGCCCTGAGTAGTTGAACGGATTCCGCGTATCTGCTCTGGCGGGAGGTCGGGGAAATTGACGTTATAGACCACAATCTTGTCTTTAGGAAGATTGGCCATCAGCTTTTCAAAGATTGCCGGGAAGAAATGTTCGACTACCGAGAAGTCTGCATCTTCATGGAGATTCGCGAGCGAAACTGCAAAAGCGGGAACGCCTCCAAGGGCGCCTTCGCGGGCAGCTCCTATAGTTCCGCTGTACCACATTGCTGTCGAGGCGTTGGAGCCATGATTGATGCCGCTCAGGACGACGTCCGGAAGACCGTCTTTGAAGACTTCGTCGATAGCGAACTTGGCGCAGCTGGCCGGAGTCCCGTCTAGATACATCCACTGGGCTCCGTCTATGATTCCGAGGTCTCTGAATCCGAGAGGCTTAAGGCCGAGGGAGATAGCCATCGACATACCGGAGTGGTGTGTTTTGGGGGCTACTACAGTTACGTCACCGAACTTTTTCATGATATGAACAAGGGTATGAATGCCCTTTGCCTCATATCCGTCGTCGTTTGTTATCAAAATCTTCATCCGCAATCGTATTTTGCACAAAGTTATTGATTTTCGCTATTTTTTCTTATCTTTGGGACGCAATTTTAACAGATATATTACAAACACTTAATATTTATCTTTAAAAACAATGATTAGACTTGGTATTAACGGATTTGGCCGTATCGGTCGTATGGTCTTCCGTGCAGCAGTTGAGAATTTCGGAAAGGACATCGTAGTAGTCGGTATCAACGACCTTCTCGATCCTGATTATCTCGCTTACATGCTTAAGTACGACTCCGTCCACGGACAGTTCAACCACGACATCAAAGTCGAGGGCAACTATCTTATCGTAGACGGCAACAAGATTCAGGTCTTCTGCGAGAAGGATCCCGCAAACATCACCTGGGGCGCTCTTAATGTCGACGTAGTAGTCGAGTCTACCGGTTTCTTCCTCACCGCCGAGCTCGCAGAGGCACACCTCAAAGCCGGTGCTAAGAAAGTCATCATGTCCGCTCCTTCCAAGGACGCTACCCCTATGTTTGTCTACGGAGTAAATGACAAGACCTACGCTGGTCAGACCATCATCTCCAACGCTTCATGCACCACCAACTGCCTCGCACCTCTTACCAAGGTCCTCAACGACAACTTCGGTGTAAAGCGCGGCCTCATGACTACCGTCCACGCTGCAACAGCTACCCAGAAGACCGTTGACGGTCCTTCCAAGAAGGATTGGCGCGGCGGCCGCGGTATCCTCGAGAACATCATCCCTTCCAGCACCGGCGCTGCCAAGGCTGTAGGTAAGGTTCTCCCTGAGCTCAACGGCAAACTTACCGGTATGAGCCTCCGCGTTCCTACCTCCGACGTTTCCTTCGTCGACCTCACCGTCGAACTCAACAAGGAAGTCACCTACGACGAGATCTGCGCTGCCATGAAGAAGGCCTCCGAGGGCGAACTCAAGGGAGTTCTCGGATACACAGACGAAGCAGTCGTCAGCACCGATTTCAGGGGCGATGCCCGCACCTCCATCTTCGATGTGAAGGCAGGTATCCAGCTCGATCCTACTTTCGTTAAGGTTTGCGCCTGGTACGACAACGAGTGGGGTTACAGCAACAAGGTATGCGAAATGGCCAAGGTCATCACAAAGTAATTACACTTCTTACAACAGAAAAGGCGACCGGAAGGCCGCCTTTTTTTATATTATCAGCTTGACTCGGAAACCTCTTACCGTTGGTTCCTCGACTATCTGTTTAACCTTGGATCTGACATTCTCCAAAGATTCGTCCTTGGGAAGAGGAGATTCCTTAAGGCCCTCCACCATGAGGTCGATAGCAGTCTCGCCGGAAAGCTCGGCATGAGTAAACCTGAGGGTCAGCGGCCTATAGGGCCTCATATAATTGAACAGCATCTCCTTTATTAGAACGTAGGCCGGCTCGATCTTGTCTGCGATATTGTACTTGATGCAGAAATTGCCGAGGCCGGTATGGATCTGGAGATAATCGAAATCGTCGTTCTCAATCTCGAACACCAGCTTCTGGATACGGTTGACGAAGGCCTTGGTCGCGCTTCGAACCGGATGCTCGAATATCTGAGCCGGAGTTCCGTCTTCGTAGATGACGCCCTCGTTCATGAAGAAGATGCGGGTGCTCACATCGTGCGCAAAACGCATCTCATGGGTGACGATGAGCATCGTCAGACCGTCTTTGGCCAGCTGACGGATGACGCTGAGGACCTCGCCCACCATGGTGGGATCCAGGGCCGATGTTGGCTCGTCGAACAGAATAACCTCCGGGTCCATGGCCAGGGCCCGGGCAATCGCGACGCGCTGCTTCTGCCCGCCGGACAGGGAGTCCGGGTAGACACCAGCTTTCTGGGACATGCCCACCTTTTTGAGCAGTTCCATCGCCACCTCCTTAGCCTCGTCTTCGGAGAGCCCACGAAGACGCACGGGCGCAAATGTGACGTTTTCAAGTACGGTCAGATGGCTGAAGAGGTTGAAGCTCTGGAAGACCATGCCCATCTTGCGGCGCATCTTGTCCAGCGGGTATCCCTTTTCCATTATGTTCTCCCCGTCTACCCATATCTCTCCGCTTGTAGGCGGTTCGAGCATATTGATAGCCCTGAGGAGGGTACTCTTTCCGGTTCCGGAAGGGCCTATGATGCTGATGACCTCGCCCTTATCTATATCGCAGTTGACATCCTTCAGGACGGTGATCACACTGCCGTCCGGATTGTTGAAAGTCTTGCTTAAATGTCTGATGCTTATCATATTACTTCTTTGCTAAGAGGAGGTTGAGAATAAGTCTTATTATCCAGGCCAGAAGGAAATAGGCCACGGTGATGATGAGCAGCGGGATGAGCGCATCGAAGGTGCGGCTGCGGATAAGGTCGCTGGCGCGGGTAAGGTCCACGATAGCTATGTAACCCACTATGGAAGTGCTCTTGAGAAGGGATATACACTCTCCCGTGTAAAGAGGCAGGCCTTTTTTGAGGGCCTGGGGGAACACTATCCCGGTGAAAGTCTTCAGCGGGGTGAAGCCGAGGCTCAGGCCGGCCTCCGTCTGTCCTTTGGGGACTGAGGAGATCGAGGAGTCGAAGATTCCTCCCGAGGTCCAGGCGAAGAACAGCGCGAAGGTGATGATGGCCACTACTATAGCGCTGAGCCCGGACTGGGCGAACACGACATAGAACATTATCAGCAGCAGTACCAGCATCGGAGTTCCCTGGATGAAGGCGCCGTAGACTTCTATCGCCGAGCGTACCCACTTGCGACGACTTCGCTTAAGGGCACACACGCCTGCCCCGAGCAGGGTCCCGAGCAGGATGGAGAAAAGGGTGATGACGACCGTCGAAAGCAGACCGTCGGTGATGAGTTTCCAGCGCTTTTCGGTCACAAGGCTCATCCTGATCCTTTCGCCGAGGCTGAGGGTGCTTCCCGCATCCTTGTCTTTGACGAAATAGCCAGCGCGGCACATATAGTACGGGTCGGAAAAGTCTATGCTCTTTTGGCGCTCCTCGGTTACATAAAGACAGGCGGCGATAATATCTGCCTTACCGGTCTGAAGGCCGATGATGGCCGAGCCCAGATCCTGGAAGACGTACTCGACATCGCGGCCGATAGAGGCTGCGAAGCGGCGTATGATTTCCGGATCCATTCCGTTCCACCGCCCTCCTTCTCCTACGAAAGCTACGGGGACTACGTTGATGCAGAGGACGCAGCGGATAGGGGCCGCCCCGGTGAGAACCGGCTGAGGCAAAGAGATGGCGGGAGCGCCGTCGATCCAGTGGGATATCACTCCGTCCAGGGTACCGTCCGCTTTTGCGGCGGCGATGAACTCGTTAAGGGCAAGTCTGAGCTCATCATTGCCTTTCCTCACTCCGAACGCCACATCGAACGCGTCCTCCCCCCTAAGTACCTTCTTCATTCCCAGTTCCCTGAGTTTGTCGGTAGGGAGCATCACTTCGTCGGAGACGAATACATCTGCGAGGCCCTGGCGTACGGCCTGGATGGCGTCGGCATCCGAGCTGGCCGAAAAGACATTGACGTCCTCCCTCTTCGTATACTTGGTGTCGTAGTAATTGCCTGCGCTGCAGCTGACGGTCAGTCCGCTCAGGTCGGCGTCCGAGCTCAGCTCGATCGTCTTCTTGTCGCTTTGGCGACACGACAGGACGCATACCGTCGCGATGCAGAGCGCAAATAACAGTTTTCTTGTATTCATCGGTTTAATTCCTGTTTCCAAATATGGCGGTTCCTATCCTTATCATTGTAGCACCGTGTCTGACGGCAATCTGCCAGTCGTC
>JAGCVW010000030.1 GCA_017962165.1 Bacteroidales bacterium
GACATCAAGTACGAAGGCCAGATCTTCGCCGATGTCGCGCGCAACCGCTGGACACCCGAAAACCCCAACACCAACGCCCCCTATCCGAGGCTCTCTCTCGAAAATGTGACCAACAACCAGCAGGCCTCGACCTACTGGCAGAGGGATATGAGCTTCCTGCGCCTCAAGAACGCCGAGATCGGCTACACTCTCCCCAAGAATGTCTCCGGCAAGATCGGCCTCTCGACGACCCGCATCTACATCCAGGGCGTCAATCTCCTCACATTCTCCAAATTCAAGCTGTGGGATCCCGAGCTCGCCACCTCCAACGGCAGCGCCTACCCCAACGTAAGGTCTTACAGCATCGGTATCAACCTTAATTTCTGACGCAATGAAGAAGAGATATATAATCGCCATATTCGCCGCACTTCTTACTCTGAGTGCCTGCGACAGCTACTTCGATATCGATTTTCAGGATCAGGCCAACCTTGAGGAAATCTTCAGCAAGAAGAACACGACCGAGAGGTATCTGACCCATCTATACTCATATCTGCCCCACGACGAGGACACCCACAACGGCACCGGCTACGTCATCCCGCGTTCCGACGAAGGCCTCTTCGGCTTCCTCGGCTACGGCCCCTTCAACAAGCTCCGCAGCGGCGACTACAGCACCGCCGCCCAGGGCGACGTGGTCCAATACAACGTCTGGAAGACTATGTACATCGCCATCAGGCAGTGTACCATCTTTATGGACTATGTGGACCTCGACACCGAAGACACGGCCCAAGTAAGGGCCGCAATGAGGGCAGAAGCCAGGTTCCTCCGCGCGTTCTACTACTTCTGCCTCTTCAGGCAGTACGGTCCCGTCATCATCTGGGGTGACGAACTGGCCCCCGAGAATGCGGAAGGATCCAAGCTGGACCGCAACACGGTCGACGAGAACATCAACTTCATCGTCAGCGAGCTTGACAAGGCGGCGAAGGATCTCCCTACCACTCTCACGGAGATCGGAGCCAACGACTCCTGGACCGGACGCGCCACAAAGGCCGCCGCGCTGGCCCTGAAGTCGAGGGTGCTCATCTACGCCGCCTCCCCTCTCTACAACGGCCAGGACGGCGGAACCCTGCAGGGCATCTTCAGCTCGAAGAAGAACCTCTACGGAAAGCAGATCTTCTCCGACTACGACCAGTCAAAGTGGCAGAAGGCCGCGGACGCCGCTAAAGACGTCATCGAACTGGGCAGCTTCAACCTCTGCACTCCCAGCTCCGGCGCCGACGACTTCCAGAGAGCGGCTTCCGCCTACCAGAACGTCTTCTTCGAGACCTGGAACCAGGAAACCATCTGGGGCTGGTGGCACCTTGGAATCGGCCACAACAACGGCGGCTTCGCCACCTGGATCGGGGCGACCGGTTCGTTTATGTACGCGACTGTCCCGAGTTTCCCTTCGCCGACCATCACCACCCAGTACCAGATGCTCCAGGCCTACACCCCTTCGCTGAAGATGGTGGACGCCTATCCGATGGCCGAAACCGGACGCTATCCGGTCCTGGGCTACCAGAAGAACGGCCGTTTCAACGACCTCTCCAAGCCCATCGTGGATGCGGCTTCCGGTTACTCCACCACCGGCTGGACGGACAGCTACAAGCAGCCCATCGACGCCGACTGGGCTCCCACTTTCAAGGCCCACAACACTACCGTAGGCCGTGATGCCCGCTACTATTCAAGCATCGTCCCGGACGGCTTCTACTGGCCCAGCGACAAGATCAAGAAGCGCTGGGTGAGCTTCAAGAGCACCACCGACCCGATGGTCACGGTTCCCGTAACGAAGTACGAATCCGCCGCCCTGAACTGGGTCGGTTATGCCTGCCGCCGCTGGTATAAGGCCAACACCGCCTTTGTCACCGGAGCCGACTTCACCGGAGCCCAGAGATACGTCTACCCCGCCTTCAGGCTCGCCGAGATCTATCTCAACTACGCGGAAGCCTGCAACGAGAAGCCCGAGCGCGATGTAGACCAGGCCATCATCTATCTGGACAAGGTGCGCGCGCGCAGCGGCCTTAACGGCATCCGCGCCGCCTACCCCGAAATAGCCTTCGAAAACGCTTCCGGTACCACCTCGATCGCCGGCGTCACCAAGACCAACAAGGAGTGGCTCCGCTGGCTGATCCAGCAGGAACGCTGGTGCGAGTTCGGAATGGAGGCTATGCGCCACTACGATATGTGCCGCTGGATGCGCGCCGAGGACGAGTATCCCTGCGCGCCCTGGACCCTCAATATGAAGGCCGAGAACTACGAAGACCTCTACACCAGGGTCAGCACCATTATGCCGATGGACAACGCGGACTTCCACTACCGCGACTACTTCTACCCCATCATCTCGACCCAGCTCGCCGAGATGGTCAACTTCACTCAAAACCCCGGATGGGAATAGGCCTATGAAAAAGACTATACTACTTTTAGCAACTATAGCGCTCGCAGCGTCCTGCATAGAGGACTCGAGAAACAATTTCATGGTGGAGGATGCCCTGTCGCTGGTCTACGACGATCAGGTCGTGCCGGTGTCTGTCTACGCCGGCTCCTGCACGGTAAGCGTTCTGAAGTCCGGCAAGGGAATGACTCCGGCTACCGCGACCCTCGGCGTGTCGACCGAGGCGCTTGACGCCTTCAATGCAGAGAACAGCACCTCCTATACCGCTATCTCTTCATCGTCCTATTCCTTTGCCTCTCCTTCGGTCTCCATCAAGGCTGAAGAGATGACTGGGAAAGTACAAATCGAATGGGATCCCAACGCTCTGCAGCCTGCGCTGAACGGCGGCCTCTCGGTTATCCCGGTAATAATAAGCGAAGCCTCTCTCGAGGTAAATCAGAAGCGTAACCTCGTCCTCATTAACATTCTCAATTCCGAGGTGGGACTCGCTTCGTCAGGATCTACCGTCGTAGCCAGCGAAGATCCCTCGCAGGACATAGAAGTCCAGGTCAAGGTGGTTCTCGATTTCCCTCTGCCTGAGGACCTTTCTCTCAACCTTGACGTAGATCCCGCTCTCGTAGCTCCGTACGCCGCCGAGAAGGGCATCAATGCTATTGCACCCTACTCAGGCTACGTCCGTTTCCCTGAGCAGAAGGTTTCCATTCCCGCGAAGAGCAGTGATGTTTACTTCACCCTTACCTTGAAGAATTCCGCACTCTTCGATGGCAACGGCAAGATGAAGTCTTTCCATTCCATCGTCGCTCCAATCAAGATTACCGGGACTTCGATTTCCGGCGTTGCGGTAGCAAGCAAGATTTACTATCTGGTTATCAGGTCTCCTTTCGCAGGAGCCAGCGTAAGCCGCGTCTGGGGCTTGTACTCCACCAGCCATCCATGGGCCGACGACTATGGCCTGCCAGCAGGCGCCGACCGCAATATGACCCTTGACGCTAATTGGATCTACCTGCCTTATGCAGTAGGCGGCGAGACGGCAAAGATTACCGCAATCAGCGTCAACGACCCGGCCGTCACCAAACTCGTAAACTGCACTGGCTTCGTACCCAACATCATCACTACCGCCTGCGTGAGAGTGATCGACAAGGGCGACGGAACTACTATGCTTACCGCTTCCGGCGCCAACTCGGATAACTTTGCTTTCTACAGTTGGGAGAACGGAATCGACAGCGCCCCGAGGGTAGACAATCTTCAGTGTACTTGGCGCCGCGGCGGAGACCGCTTCGAGTTCCACGGCACATGGGCAGACGGAATGGTCTACACCCACGCCTATCAGGGCACGTTCTCTACCAGATACGAGGTCAAGAACGGCCAGTTCACAAAGACCGACAGGACTCTGGTAGACATGCCGTTCACGGGCTTCGGCGGAATCTACAAACACCCCGACTACGACCAGATGATCTTCGCCAGCTCCGACACGTCGGCACTGGTGACTCCCCTGTCTACCACACACAAAGCTGGTGACGGACAGGACATCTACGAAATGCAGTATGAGAAGTATGGTTCCGGCAAGCTGACCTTCGGCTACCGTCCCTTCTCTTACCAGGGAGACAAGTATATTGCTTTTACCACCATCGACAAGGATGAATCTTCCGAGCCCAATACTCTAAGGGCCCGCCTGGTAATCGTTTCCGACAAGGGTGGGTTCAAGGCTTCGCTCAATCCCGATAACATGGATATCATCTACGAGGCTCCTCTCCAGGGCGAGGACTTCGAAAGCGATGCATGCGCAGAGCCTACCGTCCTGCAGGGCGACTGCGCGGTATGCGTCCTGTCGAACAAGGTCTTTATCGCAGCCCACTTCCAGGGCATAGGACTCAGCCTCTTCAAGATGGAATAACACGATGAGAAGATTGCTGCCGTTTGCCCTCTCAGTTTTCCTCGCCGCCGGATGCGGCGAGGAAAACGGGGGCTACCAGCCCATCCCGGCCGTGAAACTCACGGTCGGTGAGCAGGGCCACACGTCAGCGATCATCCTCGTCGAAAGCATCTTCTGCGACGAAGTATTCGTCATTGCCGACTCCGATCGGCAATCTCCCGACTCCGATCGGCAATCTCCCTCCGCAGACCAGATAATCTCCGGAGGCGTTAGGGCCGAGGATGGGAGGGCCGTTCTTACCGGCCTCGATCCCGGTACCAATTATATCGCCTACGGCGTGGGACGCAAGGGCGACAAAGTCTCTGAGATTTCGACAGTCCGGTTCTCGACCGGGGTTGAAGCCGGTTTCCTGTACCCCTATGAACAGGGGCGTGACGGAGCGCCCGAATTCGCAGACATCACCCTTTGCCCAGGTGGAGGCAGGCCTAATGGCAATGACTGGTTTACGGTACCGTCCGAATGGGACAAAGACCGCTTCGCCCCCCACGTAAGCTACAGCGATTCCGACGGCCGCCACTGGCTTTTCGAGGCCTTCCTCTCCATTACCGGAGTTGATCCGGACGGCAAGACATTCGGAATCAACAGCAACGGCGCCGCATCGGCCGACAAAGCCTCTTGGGAAAACCTTATTCAGTACTGGGTCGGCGAAGGCGGCGCGTTCTGCGCCCTAGACGAGGCTATAGCCGAAGCGGCTTCCGCAACTGGCTCCGTACCGCCGGCCCGCTATGCAGTAATGATGATGCCGGACCCGATACAGTTTGCGCGTTTTTCGGATAAGAATTCCACGACTGCTTATTGGGGAACACTCGAGGGCAAACTACTCGATTTCTCGAAAGCAACCGATCAGGTCCAGGCCCTGGAGTGGTACATAGACCGTGTCCGGGCCGAGTTCGCCGCAAGGAACTTCCGGTACCTCGAACTGGCAGGATTCTACATCCTATCCGAGGAACTGGTTGCAAAACCGGACGGTTGGAACTACGACCAGAAACGCTGGGACCAGATCCTCCCTCCTGTCGGAGAATATCTCGACTCCTGCAACGAAGGCCTCTACTGGATACCTTATCTGGGGGCTGACGGGACCGACATCTGGCGCACACTCGGCATCACTTACGCCTGGCTCCAACCCAACTATTACTGGGATGCCTCCGGAAGTAAACCTTTGAATAAGACAGTCCAGAAGATCGTTCAGCTCGGAATGGGCATGGAACTGGAATTCGAGTATTCGATGGTAGAAGAAGTGATGAAGATTCCCGGCATTAAAGGCCCTGACGCCCAGGGGAACTATTCCTTCACCCTGGGTGACGTCCCTTCCTTGCGCGCCCGCTTCCGCGAGTATATGACATCAATCGTAGAGAGCGGTCTCTACGGCAAGGCGCGAATCGCGCTTTATTCCGGTTCGAACGCTCTTTGGCAACTTGCGACTTCGAGCGAAAATGACGATATTGCGATGTATCTCGAACTGTGTCGTTTTATAAGTGAAAACCCTTTGAGAAAATGAAAAGAATATCAGTCATATCCGTCCTTCTGTCTGCGATGCTGTTCGGCTGCAGTCCCGCCGATGCGGCGGCTCCCCTGCGCGACGCCTCGCTCGTAGGCTACTGGCACCGTGAGCCCCACGCCTGGGATGCGGAGCGTTTCGCCCCCCACGTCAGCTGGAAGTCTCCGGACGGCAGCGAACACTGGCTGTTCGAGGCCTTCATTTTCCTCGAGGGGCAAGACTACCAGAGCGGCAGGACCTTCGTCATCGCCCCGTCGGGTCTGTCGGCCAGGAAGGGCGAATGGGAAAGGCAGCTGGACCTGTGGCTCGGCAAAGACTGCGGAGTCGGGGCCCTCGAGGCGGCCTGCGCAGAGGCGGCGCTGAGGCTCGGCCCCCCTCCCGCAAAGCGAAAGGTGATAATCGGCCTTCCGGACGCGGTTATGTTCGAGAAGTTCGCCGACAAGAAATCTTCCACTACATATTGGGGCGACGGCCTCGACTTCGCCAATGTCGAGGACAGGCTGAAAGCCCTCGACTGGTACATTGGCGAAGTCCGCAGCCGTTTTCAGGCTCTGGGCTGCCGCTACCTCGAGCTGGACGGCTTCTACATCACCTCCGAGGAGATCTACCTCCCCTACGACGTAGACGTCAACTGCCGCTACAAGAACTGGGAAGAGATAGCCCCCGCCCTGGCCCGGAAATGTCACGACGCCGGAGAGAAACTCTACTGGGTTCCCTATCACCTGGCTCCCGGCCACAAATACTGGAAACA
>JAGCVW010000031.1 GCA_017962165.1 Bacteroidales bacterium
CGCCCAGGGCGACGATGCCGCTAAGGACAATGTTACCATCAAGCTTGTAACCGATTCCGACGTTCCTCAGTTCTTCCCCGGACTCCTCGGCTATGAGAGCGGAACCTACGACATCAAGGCTGATTTCAACACGATGGTCCTTACCCTCACCAAGGTTGAGGGAGACGATCCTGGCTCCGGCGAGTTCGATGAGAACACCGCCATCTACATCTATGGCGGCGGTTTTGACAACTACACCGACTGGGAGTTCAACAGGGAGCTCGCCCTCATCCCTCAGGGAGACGGAACCTATGTGTCCGACGGTGCTGTCACCCTCAACAAGTGGTGCTACTTCAAGCTTGAGATGAAGGATTGGACGGAGTGGGTCCGCGACCAGTCTGCGGGTTCCTACTGGACCGCGACTCCTCGCACCCACGATCCCGACAACGACTGCAATTTCGTCCCCGGCGACGCCGGCCTGGAGGGAGGTGACTACACGGTGGTGTTCGACAAGAACGCTCTGACTCTCACCCTCACTCCCGCGGGAGTGGATATCGACGAGAATACCGCCATTTATCTCTTCGGCGGAGATTTCTTTGATACCGCAGACTGGGCGTTCGACAACAAGAACGCTCTCGTCCCCGTGGGCGGTGATATCTACAAGTCAGTGGCCCCTATCCACCTCAAGCAATGGACCTACTTCAAGCTCGAGATGAAGGATTGGACCGAATGGGTTCCCAATACCGCTACCGACGAGTACTGGGATGCTACCGAAAGGACCCACGATCCCGACAACGACGGAACCTTCTCAGTAGGCAACGTCGGTCTCGGCGACGGCTACTACAACGTAGAATTCAACCGCGGCACAAAGATGCTTACGGTTACCGCAGCTGAGTAATTTAGTTGCTGATTGATTTTAAGTTGCTTTGCCCGCCAGGGCAAAGCAACTTTTTTTAGAGCTCCCTCCGGACGGGGTAGGTTTCGCGGAGGTGCTCGAAGTCTCTTGCGATGGCGGCGGCATCCCCTGATAACACGGCTTTCAGGGCGTCGCTGTCGCGGGTGACGTCGTAAGACGCGTCGGTGACGTCATATTCGTCATTGCCGGCTGCGACCGGCAATCTTACCTGCCAGTTGGTGAGCTCGGCAATCCCGAGCTGTCTGGCGAGGAAGCGCACGGCGGCGCTGGTGCCGTTCGCCTTGCCGTCGGTGCCGCCCCCAGCGATTAGGGGCGTCATAGCCTAATCGATTCTTATGAATCTGGCTACTCTTTCTTTCACAACGCGAAGGTATAGCCGCTGAAGTTTCTCCGGGAGATAAGAACTGTAAACCAGTGACAACGTCTCCTTGGGAATGGACATATACCGATCTAGCAGCTTGGAAGCACGGACTGGAACAATCCCAATTAGGGAAGCGAACTGTTCGAAATCTGAACGACAGGGATGACCGGTACGCTCGTACTCATCGCTGCGGACCATACTCAAAGACAGTCCTCCGTCCAGACCGAAATCATCTCCGTTTACGTGAAGACTGGTATTTAGCAGGTCGTAGGCCGGAGCCAAACGGTAGTCCTCCCCCTGGCGGATCAGGGAGAAGTTTTTGAGATGGTCGTCGCCATTTCCGTAGATGTAGTTGAAGAGTACCAAGTCAAAGAAACGCTCCATATCCACCATCCAGCCGGGAACATATCTCCTAATACCGGCGGCAATGTCTTCATAAGTCCCGCTATACTTAAAATGGACTCCATCCGTTTGTTCGTTGCGGCCGCAGACGGAGGCGAAGTCTTCCATTTCCGCCTTAGTCCCATTCGGAAGAATATCGAAACGACGGGTGATGTACACGAGTTGCCCGTCCGACGAGACGCAGAGGCCGTTGTGGGCCGTCTGGATACCGTAAATGTGCGAGGCAATCTGCATCGTCAGATGCTCGTTGGCCGGGATGTGCCTGCGTGTTGCGATGGTTTCATCCCATGGGGCCGGCTTCAGGATGTGCGTAGAACGCTCTCCTTCCATCGCAAGGCGTATCTTTCCTCCGTCGATGACGGCGGGAAACTTCTCCTGTACGCCGGAGACTGAAATTCTCTCAACGGCTGCGACTGCCTCGCCGGATTTCTTCAGTCCACTAATACTGAAATCCATATAAGGTGACACCTGCTTCCCGAAGAACAGTGTTTTCAAGACGCGCGGGCTATATGCGGGTAATTCTATCATAACGGTCGAACACTTACGGCGCCGATGAAATCCTGACCGGACATAACTGTCAGCAGACCGAAGAGATCTTCTTCATCGACTCGATATTTCCTACAAATAATGGTTCTGTTGGCTCCTTCCGGCAGTAAATTAACGAAGAAAGGAAACAGGCTTTCAGACTCATAAGAGGCTGATTGAAGCGGCAGCGTCACGGAGACAGGCGCGCACCCAGAGGATAGGTAAGCCGGGTCGTAAGTGAACACATAACCTCCGGCCGGGACTTGCTCTGTGAGCACTCCTGCTAGAATATCGTTATTGTATACTCCCAATTGTCTCATACTTTATTCTATTACTTATCAAATGGGCTCCGTACCTTGAATTGGATATCCATCCCAAGGACCGAGAGAATCTTTTTCACCGTCTCGAAGGAGGGATTTCCTGCTCCTCGTTCGATGTTCTTGATCGTTGCAATCGACACGCCCGACATCTCTGCGAGGTCGTTTTGGGAGATGCCGAGGATTTTTCTGCGGGAGGAGATGCTTGTTGCGAGGCCCATGGTCTAAAATATTATACTTTCAACTGCAATAATACGCATTATCGTGGTAATTTGCAACAAAAGTATAAAATATTAGACATTAGCTAAATAATCGCTATGCGCTCGGCCTTAAGTGTGCGCTGTTAAAACTATCTGAAGGGGGAGTATACCTGATTACCTACTGATTCCACCCGTTCTAGCGTTCCCTGCGGCATTTCGGGCCATTTTGCCGCCGCTCGGGCACTTTTCCCATTCCGCGGCGTAAATTCGGGCCTTTTTCCCGCCGATAAAAAGGGACCATCCGCAAAACATGTGGGGACCTTCCGCAGAGTGGGGCTTGAATGGTGTGAAATGCTATTCGCGGCGGAGGGGGTAGGTTTCGCGAAGGTGCTCGAAGGCCGAGACATCTGCCTTGAGACGGGCGGAGTCGGCGAGGACGTCGTAGGGGAGGTAGAGATGCCCGATCGGGTCGGGCATGACGAAATCAGGGTCGTGCATGACGAAATCAGGGTCGTGCACGACGAAATCAGGGTCGGGCATGACGGAACAGGCAGGGTCTGGCATAACCACTACGTCACCACCGACCTGATCGGTGGTCTTGTCAAGTACAACTGAGAAATCAAGCAGCCCGGGCAATCCCAAAGTCTTGGCAACAAAGCGCACGGCGGCGCTGGTGCCGTTCGCCTTGCCGTCGAGGCTGTAGCCGGCGATGTGGGGGGTGGCGATCTCGACCAGCGCCGCCAGTTCGGGATCGATTTCCGGTTCGTTTTCCCAGACGTCGAGCGCGGCGGCCATCAAACGACCTGTCTTTAGCGCCTCTTTGAGCGCAGTGCCGTCGACAACCTCGCCGCGCGATGAATTTATCAGTATCTGATTGGGCCTAAGTGTCGCGATTCGCTTTACATCGAACATATATTTTGTTGACGCGTCGAGCGGAACGTGTAAAGTAATTATATCAGCCCTGTCAATAATTTCTTCCAGCGAAACGAAACCCTGAGGCCCTTCAGCGGCTGCGCGCGGAGGGTCGCAGAGAAGCACCGTCATTCCGAGCTCACGGGCGAGGGCGGCGACCTTCGTCCCGACGTGGCCCACGCCCACGATGCCCAGCGTCCGGCCCGCCAGCGTGAAACCATGGTTCCGAGCCAGCGTCTCGAGTACCGACCGCACCCACTGCGCGACCGAGCCCGAATTGCAACCTGGCGCGTTCGACCATGCGATGCCGCGCGATTCGCAGTAGGACGTGTCAATGTGGTCATAACCTATCGTCGCGGACGCGATTGCCCGAACGGACGAGCCTTCGAGCAGGGCGCGGCCGCAGCGCGTGCGGGTACGGGTCACGATCGCGTCTGCGTCGCGAACGTCCGCCGCGCCAATCGCCGCGCCCGGCAGGTATACTACCTCCGCGTAAGGCTCGAACACCCCACGGATGAAAGGTATCTTGTCGTCGACGACTATCTTCATAACTCGGAAGACATGTGGAATATCAGTTCTCCACCCCGTTTCAGATCGTCATAGGGGATGAACATCCAGTCGGGAAGCAGGCAGTAGCCGCCGCCTTCGGGGTAACGGTACTCCACACTCTGAACATAAATATTTTCAGGACTGTTGTTCTCGGCGCGAATCACCAGCGTCTTTCCTTCTCCCACATTCACGCGCGCAGATTTGACGGCCGGGCTGCCAAGGGCGAAATCTCCGCCCGCCGGGTCGACCTGGTACAGGCCGAGTGCCGAAAGGACATACCATGCCGACATCTGGCCGCAGTCTTCATTTCCGCAGACGCCGCTGAAATCGTCGAAATACAGCTCGTCCATGATCTGCCGCACAAGCCTGGAGCACTTCGCGTGGCCGCCCGGCAGCCAGTTGTACATGTAGACGATGTGGTGGCTCGGTTCGTTGCCATGGGCATATTGCCCTATTAGGCCTGTCATGTCCGGAACTGCATTCTCTGCGCCGCCGTCGGCAATGAACAGGCTGTCGAGTTTCCGGGTGAATCGCTCCTCGCCGAACAGTTCAATCAGTCCCTCGACGTCGTGCGGCACGAGGAAGGTGTACTGCCAGGCGTTGCCTTCTACATAGTCGGTCGCATTGTCGGCCGCGAAGGGGTTGAAGCCCGGGCGGAACCTGCCTTTGAGCGTGCGTCCGCGAAGGAAGCCGCTTCGGGGGTCGAAGTATCTGCGGTAGGCTTTGCTGCGGGAGCGGTAGTGGTCAGCCGCACCGGCCTCGCCAAGTCTGAGCGCGACCTTTGCGACCGCGTCGTCGGCTATCGCGTACTCCAGGGACTTGGCGAGGCCCCATTCCTCTGCGGACTTGTCGTAGGGGATGAAGCCGTATGCGTCCTGGCAGTCGAGTCCGCGTGTGCCGTTTTCGCTGGAGGCCTTCATGGCCTCGAATGCTGCGCGCTCGTCGTCGGCATAGCCCTTCAGCACCAGGTCGCCCATCGATATGACACCAGGATTGCCGACCATGCAATAGGTCTCGTTGCCGTCCAGATGCCACACCGGCAGCTCGCCCTGCCAGCGGTAGATGTTCATGTAAGTGTCGGCCAGGGAGCGCGTGAACGCCGGGTCGATCAGGGTCGTCAGCGGCACTTCGGCGCGGTAGGTGTCCCAGAGCGAGAGCACGGTATACTGGTCGCGGTCGCTGTGGTGGATCTGCCCGTCGGCCCCGCGGTAGCGTCCGTCCACATCGCTGAACAGTGCCGGGAATATCATCGTATGGTATAGCGCGGTGTAGAAGATCTTCTCCTGACGCTCGTCCATGGGCTCGATCTCGACTGTGCGGAGGGCCTTGTCCCATTTGGCGTCGGAGGCCCTGGCCGTGCGGTCGAAATCCCAGCCGGGCAGTTCCTCGCGCATGTTCAGCCATGCCCCCTCGCAGCTCACCGGCGAGAGCGCCACCTTCACCTTCACGGTCTTCGAGCGGCGCACATCGAAACTCAGGACTGCGATGCTGCTGTCCTTAACGGCCTCCATGCCCGCGATCGGCTCGCTGAACTCGGCCGCGAAATACCAGACGTGGTCCTTCGCCCAGCCGCTTGAGCGCCGGAAACCCTCGATGCGCGTGCGGTCGAGCTGCCTGAAACCGCATCCGGTCAGCCGGTCCCAGCCTATGCCTTCCTCCAGGTTCAGGAGTATCGCTCCCTGCCGGGATGTGAATCCGTATTCATGGATTCCCACCCGTTCGGTCGCGGAAAGGCGGGCCGTGATCCCGTAATCGGGAAGGGCTACCTCGTAGAGGCCGGGGCGTACCAGCTCGAGCGCATGGTCAAGATGCGCATAGATGTGTCCGCTCTGGTATTTGGGTTTGGCGGGGTCGAAGGGCATCATGAGGATGTCGCCCCTGTCGCCGATTCCAGTGCCGGACAGGTGTGTATGGCTGAAGCCTATGATAAGAGTGTCGGAAACATGGTAGCCGGAACACCAGTCCCATGATTCGTTGATCTGCTGGGGCCCCAGTTGAACCATGCCCCTTGGTACGCTCGCTCCCACGAACACATGTCCGTGGCCGCCGCTGCCTATCATCGGGTCGACTTTGTCTGTAAGGGATTCGGGTTGGGTGCAGCTGAAGAGCGCAATCGCAGCCGCAGCGAGGAGGGTTATTCGTTTCATGCGTTCAATAGTTCGAGGGCCTGGTAGAGGGTGAGGGCGTCGTCGATAGTGTAGCCGCCGTTTCCGATACGGCGCAGTGAGGAGAGGAACGCGCCGGAGCCCAGCGCCTCTCCGAGGTCGCGGGCCAGGGCGCGGATGTAGGTGCCTTTAGAGCACTCGACATCTATCATGGCAGTAGGAAGATTGTGCCCGCTGATGTCCGCGACGCGTATCCTTCCTACTCCGTCATCTACTACGTCCTGAGCCGGTGCGGGCCCGAAGCTTACGAGATTAATATCGTAGATAGTGATTCTGTTTGCCTGAAGGATGCCTTCGGCTGCTACCGGAAGGCCCTGCTTCCACAGTTTGCGTGCGGTTTCGTAGACGCGTTTGCCGTCTACCGATTTCGCGCTGAAAAGGGGAGCGACCTGTTCCTGTTCGCCGAGAAAGCCCTTGAGCGCTTCACGGACGGACGCTTCGCCGACGCCGTCCACGGTGTATTCGCGGTCGATGGGCTTTTCGAGGTCGTAAGAGGGAGTTGTCGCGCCGAAGGACACGCCGGCAAGGTACCGCTTGCGGGAACGCTGGAGTTCCTCGGCCCGGCGGGTCGCCGGACCGATGCACACCAGCAGTATCCCCGTCGCAAGCGGGTCCAGTGTGCCGGCGTGCCCCACCTTCAGGTTCTTCTTCCCGAAATGCCTTATCGCCGCATACTTTATCTTACGGATAACATCCGCCGATGTCCAGCGATACGGTTTATCAATAGGAAGAACGATTCCCTCCGGATAGTCGTCTATATTTCGCGACAGTTTCTCCATCCTCTAAAAACTTCATACTTCTCTGCGGATTTTCCCGCAGAGTAGCTGCAACTTTTTTCAAAACTTCATACTACTCTGCGGAAATTCCCGCAGAGTAGTACTAACTTTTTTACACAGGGATTTTATCGATGCGTCTCTGGTGACGGCCTCCCTCGAAGGGGGTGTCCAGCCAGGCGCGCACGATAGCTACTGCGAGGCGGTAGGAGATGAAGCGCGCCGGCATTACGAGCACGTTCGCATTGTTGTGTTGCTTGACGAGCTTTCCGATCGCTGTCCCCCAGGCCAGGCCGGCGCGCACTCCCTGATGTTTGTTCAGGGTGATCGCCATTCCGTTACCTGTTCCGCAGAGCGCTATGCCCAGATCCACGGCGCCTGTTTCGACCGCTGATGCCAGCGGATGTGCTACATCCGGATAGTCCATGCTCTCGGTCGTATCGGTTCCGAAGTTAACCACCTCGATTCCGTGGCCCTGCAAATATTTGATGAGCTTAGCCTTGTACTCGACCCCAGCGTGGTCGCTGCAAATACCAATTTTCATAAAACCTTATTTTTCCCGTGCCGCTCAATCCCCTATCTATCAACACTTTGCTGAAATACGACTCGCGAAAACGCGGAGGCGTCTTTAAGCAATTTATTGAGAATGAGGGGGTTGGACGCCACGATATTATAGCGAAATATGCGATTCGAGGGTGCGGAGACGGCGAAGCGCCTCGTCCCGGCCGATACAATGGATGATTTCATGGATTCCAAGGCCTGAGCCGCTGCCTGTCAGGGCGAGGCGGATGCAGTTCATCACCTTGCCCATGGGCCATTCGCGCTCGCGGATAAACTCCTCCAGGTCGGCGCCGGACTCAATAGCCTCAAGAGCCATCTGATAGAACTCCGGCGTACCGAACTTCGCAAGGTCTTTCTCTACGTACTCTGTAGGAGCAACGAAAAGATACGGAGCCGCGGTCCAGAGATCTTCGACAAAGGTCGCACGGTCCTTGATGACCCCGACAACCTTGACCACATAATCATGGGCGGCGGAAACCCCATGTGCTGCAAGCACCGGCTCGTAGAGCGAAGCGAGTTCCTCATCTGACTTCATCCTGAGGTACTCCTTGTTGTACCACTTCGCCTTCTCGGGGTTGAACTTCGCGCCGCTCTTGCTTACGTGCTCAAGAGAGAATGCGTCAATCAGCTCCTGCATCGAAAGGATCTCCCTCTCGTCGCCGGGATTCCAGCCCAAATAGGCAAGCAGATTCACGAACGCCTCAGGGAAGTAACCGTCTTCACGGTAACCGCGGTAGGTTTCGCCGTCGGAGTTCACCCAGTTGAGGGGGAACACGGGGAAGCCCATCTTGTCGCCGTCGCGCTTAGACAATTTACCGTTTCCCACCGGCTTCAAAAGAAGCGGCAGATGAGCGAACTGAGGGCGCTCCCAGCCGAAAGCCTCATAAAGCAGATAATGAAGAGGAAGCGACGGCAGCCACTCCTCGCCGCGGATAACCTCCGTGATTTCCATGAGGTGATCGTCGACGATATTTGCGAGGTGGTAGGTCGGCAGTTCGTCGGCCCTCTTCCAGAGCACCTTGTCGTCAAGGGTCGCGGTATTGACCTCGACATGGCCGCGGATAAGGTCGTCCATCTCCACAACCCGGTCGCACGGCATCTTGAACCTGACAGTCCAGTCCGTAGTCTCCTCCAAAAGCCGGGAAACCTCATCAGCCTGCAAAGTCAACGAATTGCGAAGCTGGGTGCGAGTCTCATAATTATATATGAAAGTCTGGCCGTTAGCCTCGGCGGCGGCCCTGCGGGCAGCGAGATCCTCGGCGGAATCGAAGGCATAGTATGCCCATCCCTTCGAGACCAGCTCCTCGGCGTAAGCGCGGTAAATCGCCCTGCGCTCCGACTGCCTGTACGGCGCATGGGGATGCTTCGCAGAAGCCTCAGACACGACAACACCGTTCTCGACTCCCTCGTCCGGCACTATTCCGCACCAGTTAAGCGCTTCGATGATATACTCCTCGGCGCCGGGCACGAACCTCTGCGAGTCAGTGTCCTCTATCCTTAGAATAAAATCTCCTCCGTGCTGCTTCGCGTACAGATAATTGTAAAGTGCAGTGCGCACACCGCCCATGTGGAGCGGACCGGTGGGGGAGGGTGCGAATCTTACTCTTGTCCTTTTCATTGCTGTATCCTCCTGATTGCCGCCTTTTCTTCGAGTTCTCTGATGGCCTGCTCGCTCTCAGTGCAGAGTGCGGGGACGACCTCGGGATTGAAGTCGAATTTGGGCTTGACTGTGGTGCTGAAACCGATATGCGTGGTGATTTCGCCAATGGGGAGAGACTCGCCCTTGGCGCCGGATGTCTTGTCGTAGACATAGTCGCTGTCGATGGCGATGATGCTTCCAAGGTCGATATCCGGACCGAGGATAGCTCCGAGCTTGAAACCGGTAGCGATGGCGGTGATGTGGATAGTGTCTCCGATAGCGGGATCCTCGTCCCAGATAAGGCCGTGCTTGAAGTTGTTGCCTCCTCCAGTGTACTCGGCTATCTTCTTGTTGATCTCGTCCAGCTGGTTCATCTTGAGGCCTTGCTCGTTCTTGCCTGCGGTGATGTTGACAAGCACGTTCTTCGCGGTCTTCAGGTCGTAATCGTTCAGAAGCGGCGATTCGAAAGCCTCCTTGACCGCCTGATTGATCCTGTCGGGACCGCTTCCGGTGCCGCAGCCCATCAGGGCCATGCCGCTGCCGCGCATCATGGTCTGGACATCCTCGAAGTCGACGTTGATGTAGCCGGGCTTCTTGATGATCTCGATGATGCTGCGCACTGCAGTCGCGAGCACCTCGTCCGCCTTGGGGAAAGCGTCCTGAATCAGCTCGTCGCCGAAATACTGGTAAAGCTTCTCATTATTAATGATAATAAGGCTGTCCACATTCTTTTCGAGTTCATGGATACCGTCGATGGCTCGGGCGAGCACCTCGCGGCCTTCGTTGCGGAAGGGGAGAGTGACTACACCTACGGTCAGGATGCCCTGGTCCTTGGCCATCTTCGCGATGACCGGGGTGGCCCCAGTGCCCGTGCCGCCGCCCATGCCGGCGGTGATGAAGAGCATCTTCGTATTGGGGTCGAGGATCTTCTGTGCTATCTCGTCCTGGCTCTCGAGCGCCGCGTTGCGGCCCTTGGTAGGGTTGGTGCCGGCGCCGAGCCCGAGGCCGAGCTGGATCTTGAGGGGAACGCTGCAGCGGCCGAGGGCCTGGGCGTCGGTGTTGCACACCACGAAGCTGCAGCCCTGGATCTGCCTGTTGTACATGTAGTCGACTGCGTTGCAACCGCCGCCGCCCACTCCGAGCACCTTGATAATGCTGTCGGCCGTAGGCCAGTCCTTGGGGGCTATGATGATGTTATCTTCAGGCATTGTTGTTCTCCTCCTTTACTTTGTCAATATTCTCGTCGAACAGGTTTCCGGTGACCTCGGTCAGGCCGTCGGTAAGCCTGCGGAACAGGCCGGGCTTGCGTTCCTTCTTCGGTTTGTCGTCCTTGCGGACTTCCGTCCTTACAGGTTTCTCAGGTTCCGGCTCGAATACGGTGTCGGCGACAGGCTCTTCTTCAGCAGGAACCGGTTCCGGTTCGGGCTCCGCGGTCGGGACATCGAGTTCTTTCAGTATCGCGCAGTTGATGTATTCACGGTCCCTGCACAGCGCTATCATTGCGAGTTGAGAGACGCCGGACAGCGACTGGATCTCCGGGCAGCCGTCGGTGCTGATTCCGCTGACATGGGGGAAGCCGACACGGGCGGGGAGGCCGGAGAGTTCGGTGAACAGGGCGCTGGCGCTCAGGAGCTCGGCGCCGCCGCCGGTGAGGACTATGCCTCCGCGCAGACTGTCGGCATACCCGCTCTTACCGATCAGGAACAGTGCCGCGTTGGCGATTTCGCGCATACGGCTGCCGATGATCTCGGCCAGGTATTTCACGGGAAGCTGCTGGGTCTCGCCAGTGCGCTTGTCGTGAATCTGGATTATCTTCTCGCCGAGCGACTGCAGGCGGTCCGGCATGCAGGAACCGAACCCGAGCTTGATGTTCTCGGCAAGAGCCTCCTGGATACCGCACTCCAGATGGATGTCGCTCGTCACGGAGTTGCCACCGAAGGGGAACGAATCGAAGAAGCGCAGCACGCCGCGGTGGTACACGCTCACGGAAGTCACTCCCGCGCCGATTTCCACCAGTGCGACTCCATGCTCTTTCTCATCGCTGGTCAGCACCGTCTCCGCGACCGCCTCGGCCACGAAGAACTTGTAGGATGCGATACCCAGTTCGTTCATCACCTTGTCGATGTTCGCGACCGGCTTCTGCGCGCCGCTGAACACCTTGTACATACCCTCGAACTTTCCGCCGGTGACTCCGATCACATCGGCCTCGGCGGCCTGGAACAGGTCTTCGGTGGAATAGGACTGGGCCACTGCGCCATAAATCTCGGTGCCGGGCTTGATATGGGCGCTGAACTTAGTGAGCGCACTGTCTTTCAGGGCGGTAACTTCATCCTCGGAGATGAAACTCTCCGGCTCGCTGCGCTGGCAGCTCTCTTCGACCGCGTCGGTCGCGACCTTCCAGCGCGGATAGGCCGTCACTACCTCGTGGATGTTGATGTCGAGCGCCTCCTCGGCCTCACGGATGAGCCTGCCGAGGGGCTCGCATACCTGTTTGGGGTTGAAGATCGTGCCGCGCCGGATTCCCCTGGACTCCGCTTCGCGGTAATGGAGGACCTGGGCAACGCCGTCCACGACGTTGCACACCGAGAGCGAGATCTTCGAGGCTCCCAGGTCGACTGCCGCTATAAATCTTTCCTGCATATTATTTGACCTTTGTATTTTACATTCACTGTATGGTATGGCTGGTCGGCGCGAAGAGGGGCTATTTCCGAGTAGTACCTCTCCATGGCTGCGAACTTCCTCGCGCTTTCCTTAAAGTCGCCGTAGATTATGCGAAGGCTCTCGCCCAGCAGGATGAAGTCTCCGTTGGAATCGACGGCGTAGCCTTCGATGCGTTTACTCCACACGTTGCTGCCGGAAATCTTTCGTACCAGCCCTATGGTCTGCGAGAGCCACTCCGGGTCGAAGCCCAGTTTCGGGTCGCATGAAATCACCGGTACGTCCGCTACGTAATCTCCGCTCAGCGGGAAGATGTTGCTTTCGCGGTCGGTGTAGTAGCCGTTGCCCTTGTACTCGAAGCGCAGCACGGGGTCGCGCTGGAGCACGAGTGCATGGAGCACCCCGTCGTCAGTAATCCACACTTCCGCCTTGCGCACCGGCGCCTTGGTCTCGAGCATCTTTTCTATGCTCGCGATATTTACATCTTCCAGCCTCTGGCCCACATAGATGCCGTAGAAATTGTCTATCCAGCCGCGGGCTTCGTCTTCGCTTACGAACTGATGGGGCCCCGGCACACTGACTTCCAGTTCCCTGCAGGAGATGCCGTGCCTCTCCGCCTTCGATACATGGAGCAGCACTCCCGTCCCGGCGAAGAACGCCAGGAAGAAGAGAACGGTCAGCACTATCGAAGCGGCTTTTTTCATAAGCGTTTC
Source organism: Bacteroidales bacterium (assembly GCA_017962165.1). Lineage (GTDB taxonomy): Bacteria > Bacteroidota > Bacteroidia > Bacteroidales > UBA932 > Cryptobacteroides. The sequence goes on from JAGCVW010000031.1 coordinate 12,671, forward strand.
CTAAGTATATCAGCTATGGGCTCCACGAGCCTGTCAATATTTCCTGCACCGAAGGTAACGAGAACATCGACATCCCGGCCCGAAACCCAGTCGCAGAGCTCATTATAGTCAAGTAAAACTTTACTCGGCGCGGTAACATCCCTGTATATAATCTCCGAAGTCACCCCGGGAATCGGCTCCTCGCGTGCAGGGTAAATGCCCAGCAGCACCACTTCGTCGCACAGGCTCAGCGCGCGGGCGAACTCGGGCGCGAAATCGCGCGTGCGGGTATAAAGGTGGGGCTGGAAAACCGCCGTGAACCGGCGTCCGGGGAAGATCGTCTTGATCGTCCGTATCGAAGCTTCCAGCTCGGCCGGATGGTGGGCATAGTCGTCGAGGAACGTCAGCGAAGGGGTATTGATATGCTCCTCGAGCCGGCGGTGGGCGCCAAGGTAGCTGCCGATGGCCTTGCGAATGGCCTCGGGTGCGGTTCCATGGCAGAGGCAGATAGCCGCCGCGGCCACCGCGTTCTCTACGTTCAGCGCGCCGAGGGTGCCGGTGCGGATGTCGCGGATTATCCCGTCGGGATGGACAAGGTCGAAGGTATAATGGCCGTCGGCCCCAAGCCTCATGTTCGCGGCATGGAAGTCCGCGCGGGCGTCGTCGAGCGCATAGCTGAGCATGCGTGCGGAAGTCACGTCGGGCGCGAGCGGCAGGCCGAGTTTGTAGACCAGAGTCTCGCTGACCTGCGAGGCGAACTGACGGTAGGCCTCCTGGACATGGGCCAGGTCGCCATAGATGTCGAGATGGTCGGCGTCCATCGCGGTAATCGCCGCTATCGCTGGGTGCAGCCTCAGGAACGACCGGTCGAACTCGTCCGCCTCGGCCACCGCCACCGGGTTGTGGCTCATCAGCATGTTCGTGCCGTAGTTGCGCGATACGCCGCCGAGGAAGGCCGAACAGCCCTCGCCGCTGTCGGTGAGAATGTGCGCGACTAGGGTCGAGGTCGTGGTCTTGCCGTGCGTGCCGGCGACTGCGAGACACTTCTGCCCGGCGGTAATCTCTCCCAGAATCTGCGAGCGCTTTACGACGTTGTACCCGCCGGCGCGCACGGCCTGCAGTTCCCGGAGGTCATCGGGAATGGCAGGCGTGTAGACGACCAGCGTGTTTTCGACGTCGGTGGGGATGAGCTCCGGCATGTCCTCGTAATGGACAGGGATGCCCTCGGCCTCAAGTTCGCGGGTAAGGTCGCTGGGGGTCTTGTCGTATCCGGCCACCGCGTAACCCTTGAATTTGAACCAGCGGGCAAGGGCGCTCATGCCTATGCCACCGATACCTATGAAGTAAACTTTTTTCATACCAGCTTATATGCTTCGTCCACAATGATGGCGGCCGCGTCGGGCAGCGCCATCGCGAGTGCGTTCGCGCCAAGGGTCTTCAGCCTGGCGGAGTCATGGATCAGGGCCATGGCCTCGGGCATCAGCTTCTCCTGCGCCTCGGCGTCTTTTACTATAGCGGCCGCGTCCCTGCGCACCAGGGCCATGGCGTTGTGGGTCTGATGGTCTTCGGCCACATTGGGCGAGGGCACGAAGATGCACGGCTTGCCGGCCACGCATATCTCCGAGACGCTCGACGCGCCAGAGCGCGACACGATGAGGTCTGCCGCCGAATAAGCAAGGCCCATCCTGTCGATGAACGCGCTCCAGTGGATACGGGGCAGTTCGCGGCCCTCCATGAAGGCCTTGACGTCGGGCTCGTAGTACTTGCCGCACTGCCAGATCACTTCAACGTCTTCGCCGCCGGGGCAGCCGGCCTCAATCCATTTCTTCATGGTCTTGTTGAGGGTGCCGCAGCCGAGGCTGCCGCCGATGACAAGCAATTGTTTACATTGAGGATCGAGGCCATAGTGCTCAAGTGCTTCGGCCCTCATCTTCGGCGTCGCCTTTTTGATGACGGAACGTATAGGATTGCCTGACATCACTATCTTTTCGGCGGGGAAGAACTTCTCCATTCCCTCGTAGGCCACGCAGATGCAGCCGACTTTGTCGCCGAGCATCTTGTTCGTAAGGCCGGCGAAGCCGTTCTGCTCCTGGATGAGCGACGGGACGCGCAGGCGCGTCGCCGCGAAGAGCAGGGGAGCGCTGGCGTAGCCGCCTACCCCTACGGCAATGTCGGGTTTGAAAGTGCGTATGAGCTTTCTCGCCCTGGCATTGCTGACAAGAATCTTGAAGGGAACCTGGATGTCGTTCCAGATATTCTTTAAAGTGAGTCTACGCTGCAGACCGCAGATCGGAAGGCCTACGATTTTGTAGCCGGCCGCCGGCACTTTCTCCATTTCCATCTTCCCGTTCGCCCCCACGAACAGTATCTCCGTATCGGGATTGACTTCCTTGAAACGGTTCGCGATGGAGATGGCCGGGAAGATGTGGCCTCCCGTGCCGCCGCCGCTGATTATCACCCGAAGTGGTCTATATTGTGTCATAATATTCTTCGTTGTCTTCAGTGTCGTCGTAGTTGCCGCTGTCGAACGAGTCGAGATCGGCGAGCGAGGCCTCTACCGTGTCGTGGAGGTCGATAAGCGGGGTAGCCTTCTGGGTCTCCGTCTCAATCTTACGGTTCGATATACGGCTGATCGAGAGGATGATTCCGAAAGCTATGCAGAAGCAGATGAAGGCCGACGCTCCGTGGCTCAGCAGGGGCAGGGTCTGCCCCGTGAGCAGTCCTACGTCGGCATTCACTATTATGTGTATCATCGCCTGGCCTGAAATCAGCAGCACCAGGCCCATCACGGCGCATTTGGCGAAGAGGTTGGTGCCGCAGTTCTTCACTATCAGCACCCCGCGCGCAATGAGCGATATATACAGGATCATTACTGCCATGCCTCCAAGCCAGCCATACTCTTCAAGGATGAAACTGAACATGTAGTCCTCCGACATGTCGGGCACCACATAGCGCTGGGTGCTCTGTCCGGGGCCCTTGCCGATGAAGCCGCCCTGCTGGATGGCTATCTTCGCGCTGTAGGGCTGGCGGAGCTTGTCGAGCGCCTTCTGCCTGGCGGCATGGTCGTTGGCCGCGAGGTGGTACTCCTTCACATAATTGTGGTGGCCGAGGCGCGTGGCGAACAGGCCTATGCGCTGGAACATCACATGGTCGGAGGTTTTGGTGATGCTGTACATGCCGAAGGCGGCGACGAAAAGCATCACGGCCGCGGCGCCGGCTATGAAGATTTCCTTGACTTCGCCGGTTCCGATGGCGATGGTAAGGACCATCACCAGGCCTATCATGAGGGCTGCAGTGTTGGAGCCCTTCATAACCATAAGCATGACCACGATTGCAGGGATGTAAAGATAGATGATCTTCTTTGTCAACTTATTCTTTACCCAGTGCATGTGGTCGAGTTCGGATAGTTTGTTCAGAAGCTTGAAGTTGTCGCGCTTGAGCGCGTCTACGGCCCAGGCGATGTACATGATCATCGCCACCTTGGCTATCTCGAAGACGTGGATCTGTATGCCCTTTACCTTAAGGAAGCGGACCGCGCCGTTGATTTCGGGGGCGGTGATGAAGTTGCCGACACCACCTATGACGAGCACGAACAGGAAGGCGAACGCCACGAAGAATCCCAGGCTGGATACTTTCCTGAAGAACTCTATGCTGCGTATCTGGTAGCATATGAAGATGAACACCAGGCCGATGGCAACTATCATCAGGTGGTCCTTGACGATGTCGATACGGTCGGTGCCCGCGGTAACAAGGCGTGAGGAACTGGAGAAGATGCACACGATCGAGAAGAGGATGAGCATCAGCACGATGATCAGTACCACCTTGTCGCCGGCGAAATTCTCAATGAAGTTCCAGATTTTCTTTCCCTTGCCGCCCATTTTTACAGATTTCTTACAGCGTCCTTGAATTTTTCTCCACGGTCTTCGTAGCAGGTGAACAGGTCGAAGCTCGCGCAGCAGGGGCTCAGGAGGACTACGTCTCCCGGCTCGGCGAACGCGGCCGACGCCTTCACCGCCTCCTCGGCGGACAGGGTGTCGACCATCTTGTCCGAGCCGACTATGGCCTCGAAGGCTTCGTGGAATTTCTTGTTGTCTATGCCCATGCAGACTATGGCCCTGACCTTCTCCTTGACGAGGGGCTTGAGGACCTCGTAGTCGTTGCCCTTGTCGGTGCCTCCGACTATCCATACCACGGGTTTGTTCTGGCAGTCGAGCGCGTACCACGCAGCGTCTACGTTGGTGGCCTTGCTGTCGTTGATATAGAGCACGTCCTTGACTTCCAGGACCGGCTCGAGCCTGTGCTCGATGGGCTGGAAGGTCTTCAGGCTCTTGCGGATGACTTCGTTACGGATGCCCGCCGCCTTGGCCGCGAGGGCGGCCGCCATCGAGTTGTAGATGTTGTGCTTTCCGCCGAGGGCGAGTTCGCTGAGGTAGATCTCGCTTTCGTCTTCGCCGTAGCGCATCACAATCTTCTGGCCTTCGAGGTATGCGCCCTGCTCCACCTCGTGGGTCTGCGACATGGGCAGCATCTTGGCCTGCAGCACTATCTTGCTGAGGTGGTCGATGGTGATCTTGTCGTCCGAGTCGAATATGAAGCAGTCTTCTGGCCTGAGGTTGCGCGTGATGCGGAACTTCGAGCGCACGTAGTTCTCCATATTGTAGTCGTAGCGGTCGAGATGGTCGGGGGTGATGTTGGTGATAATGGCGATGTCGGGCCTGAAGTCGTAGCAGCCGTCGAGCTGGAAACTGCTGATTTCCAGGACATAGTAGTCGTGCTGCTCGGTCGCCACCTGCAGGGCGTAGCTCTTTCCGATGTTGCCGCCCAGGCCTACGTTGAGGCCGGCCTCCTTCAACAGGTAATATATGATGGAGGTTGTTGTGGTCTTGCCGTTGGAACCGGTGATGCAGATTTTCTTCGCGCTGTCGTAGCGCGCGGCGAATTCTATCTCAGATATGACATGGACGCCCTTGTCGCGCAGGGCCTTGACCATGGGCGCGGTCTCCGGGATGCCCGGGCTTTTGACGACCTCGTCGGCGTCCAGCACCTTTTCGGGGGTGTGGCCGCCTTCTTCGTAGGCGATCTGCCAGTTATCGAGCAGCGCCTTGTATTCGTCCTTCAGCTTTCCGTTGTCGGACAGAAAGACCTCAAAGCCTTTGACCTTTGCGAGGACTGCGGCTCCTACGCCGCTTTCAGCTCCTCCAAGTACAACGATTCTTCCCATAATCCTACCTTATCTTCAATAGCGCCAGAGTGCCTACGGCAAGGACTATCCCCACGAGCCAGAAGCGCACTACGATGCGCGGCTCCGGGATGCCCTGTTTCTGGTAATGGTGATGGAGCGGGGCCATCAGGAACAGCCTGCGGCCTTCTCCGTATTTGCGTTTTGTGCGTCTGAAATGCCCCCTCTGGAGTATCACCGAAAGGCTTTCCATCAGGAAAATGCCGCAGAGGATGGGCAGTAAAAGTTCTTTGCGGATGAGCACTGCGCTCACTCCGATAACTCCTCCTATCATCAGGCTTCCCGTGTCGCCCATGAACACCTGGGCGGGGAAGGTGTTGAACCAGAGGAAGCCCACGAGCGCGCCGACGAACGCAGCCATGAACACGGCCGTCTCGCCCGAGCCCGGGATGTACATGATGTTGAGATAGCCCGCGTCGATGACGTTGCCGCCAAGCCACGCCAGGATACCTATGACCACACCGACTATGGCCGAGGTGCCTGCAGACAGGCCGTCCATGCCGTCGGTGAGGTTCGCTCCGTTGGAGCATGCGAGTATGATGAAGATGATCACCAGCGCATAGAGGGCCCAGCGGCAGTACCAGCCGAACGCGCCCCTGAAGGGGATGAGGTACTTGTAGTCGAACTCATGGCTCTTTACGAACGGTATGGTGGTCTTCGTGCTCTTGATCACGTCTTCGGACACATAGCGGCCATGGTCCACCTCGCCGGTGGGGGCGCCGTCTTCGACAACCTGTTCGGCCTGCTCGACTTCCTGACGGACGACGATGTTGGGGCTGAAGCAGACGGTTCCGGCGATCATGATGCCGAGGAGGAACTGGCCTGTGAGTTTCTTACCTTCGCTAAGGCCGTTCTTGTCGTGCTTGAAGACTTTGATGTAGTCGTCGGCGAATCCAAGTCCGCCGCACCATATCGTAGTAAGGATCAGAAGCTGAACGTACACGTTCGACAGGTCGCAGACCAGCAGCACGGAGACCAGGAGCGCCACGATGATGATGACTCCTCCCATGGTGGGGGTGCCGGCCTTGCTCATCTGGCCTTCGAGGCCGAGGTTGCGGACTGTCTCGCCTATCTGCCTCTTCTGGAGCCATTTGATAACCCTCTTGCCGAAGAAGTAGGCCACGAGTATGGCGATTACATTGGCGAGGATGGCCCTGAACGAGAAGTAGGTCATCAGTCCCTGTCCGGGGATATCGTATTTCTTTAACAGTTCAAAGAGATAGTACAGCATCGGTTTAGATTTGTTTGAATATTTCCTCTACCACCTCGTGCTCGTCGAAGTGGACTTTTCCTGTGGCTTCAATCTGGTATGTTTCATGGCCCTTGCCTGCGAGCAGGATAGTGGCCGGGCTCTGGGACATGGCGACCGCGGCCCTTATTGCCTCTGCGCGGTCGGCTATGCATACGGCCTTCAGCCTGCCTTTCGGGCTGAAGCCCGTGCAGATTTCGGCCATGATGTCTTCTGTCTTTTCGCTGCGGCTGTTGTCGGCCGTCACAAAGATTCTGTCTGCGTATTGCTCAGCTATCGCTGCCATCTCGGGGCGCTTGGTCCTGTCGCGGTCGCCTCCGCATCCGAACAGGCAGACGAGCTCGCGGCACGGTTCCACCTGGCGCAGGGTCTTGAGGACATTCTCCAGCGCATCAGGGGTATGGGCGTAGTCTATAACCACCGTTTTCCCCTGCGGCCCGCGAAGCGTCTCGAGACGTCCCGGGGCCGACTGGAGCCTGCTTATCCCGACGAGGGTTTGCTCTTTGTCCGCGCCGAGGGCAAGCGCCGCACTGTAGATTGCGAGAATGTTGTATGCGTTGTGTTCTCCGATGAGCCTTGTCCACACTTCGGTGCCGTCTATCCTGAGGAGCATGCCGTCGATGCTCTGCTCCATTATCCTGGCCGTATGGTCTGCGCCGCTGCGGGTGGAGTAGGTCACCACGTCGGCTTTTGTGTTCTGGACCATCACGAGGCCGTGCTTGTCGTCGATGTTGGTAATCGCCGTCGCTCCCTTCGGCAGGTTGTCGAAGAAGAGCTTCTTGCAGCGGAGGTATTCGGCTACGGTTTTATGGTAGTCGAGGTGGTCGTGGGTCAGGTTGGAGAAGATGCCGACATTGAAGTCGAGGAAGTCGGTCCTGTGCTGCTCCACGCCTATGGAGCTGACCTCCATAAAGCAGTACTCGCATCCCTCGTCGACCATCTCCCTCATGAGCGAGTTGATGGTGACCGGATCCGCCGTGGTGTTGGCGGTTTCCGACTTGCGCGCCCCTACGTAGTTGGCTATGGTCGAAAGCAGTCCGCACTCGTAGCCCATGGACCTGAAGAGGTTGTAGAGCAGGGTCACGGTAGTCGTCTTGCCGTTGGTGCCGGTGATGCCGACGAGTTTGAGTTCTCCCGACGGGTGGCCGTAGAAGCGGTCGGCCACGGCAGCCAGGCCCTCGCGGTCGGTTCTGACGGCTGCGGCGGCGCCCCTGGCGAGAGCGTCCGGGACGAAGTCGCCGCCGTCGACAGCCGTCCCCCTGACCGCGACGAACAGCGCCCCCGCCGTGGCCCTGCGGGAGTCACAGCAGACGCTCTTTATCTCGGTCGCGGCGGTGCCGGCGAGTATCTCGGCGTCAAGACCTTGGATCAGTTTCGACAGTATCATTCCAGTATGGATCAATGTTGTAAATTTCCTTAATGAAGTCGCGCACTACGCTGGCGGGGATGACTCCTCCGGCGAATTCCTTCTTGGATATCTTTGAGAAGACGACGCAGATTACCGAGTACTGCGGGTCTTCGGCGGGGAAGAAGCCCACGAACGTTCCCTGCTGCTTGCGGGAGCCGTCGGCCTGGACGTATTTGCCGTTCGTAAACACGTCGGCAGTTCCGGTCTTGCCGGCCACCTTGCACTTGTCCGCGATGAAGGACAGGCGCCATGCGGTTCCCCTGAACTTGTAGTCGTCGTCGTTGACGGTGACATTGCACAGGGCTTCGGTAACCATCTTCGCCGTTTCGGGCTTGCAGATGCTCGAGTTGAGGATGGACGGGCCGAGTTTCTCAATCACCTTGCCGTTCTTTTCGATGTCTTCGACTAGGTAGGGCTTCATCATCTTGCCGCCGTTGGCTATGGCGTTGTAATAGGCCAGGACGTGCATGGGAGTAACGCTCACCGAGTAGCCCATTCCTATCTGGCCGAGGTCGGTCTTGGACCAGCTCTTGTCCGAAGGGAACTTCAGGGTCGGGGTGGTGACGGGCTCGTAGACGTCGAAGTCGAAGCTCTTGCCGAGGTTGTAGGTGTGCAGCCTGCCGATGAACTCTTCGGGCTTGTCCTTGTAGTTCTTTATCGCCAGGTAGCGGAAGGCGTTGTTGGACGATATCTTGACGCAGTACCACAGCGGGATGTTCCAGGTATGGTACTTGGCCGCGTAGTCCTTGAGATGCTTGTCGGCAGGGTAGAGCTTCTGGTAGCCGTCGACCTGGACGAGGCCGTCCCTCGCGGGCACGGTCTGGTCTATGGAGGTGACTATGCCGTCCTCGATGCAGGTCATCAGCGTGGTGATCTTGAAGACCGAACCCGGCTCGCCGCGGCGCATGACGGCTACGTTTTCGTTCTCGCCGAACATGCCGGTCCCGCCGTTGCCCCTGGCCAGGTTGACCATGGACCTGACGGCGCCGGTCTTGACGTCCATCAGCACGAAGCATGCGGCCTCGAGTTCCGGTTCCGGCTCCACATACTTGCGCAGCAGGCGGTCGGCGATGTCCTGGTAGTCGATGTTGAGGGTGGTGCGTATGTCGAGGCCGTCGACCGCTTTGACATAGGTGCTGTCGTAGTCGCGGATGTAGCCGTTGTCGGTCTTCTTCATGTAGAAGCGGCCCGGAGTGCCGTGGAGCACGTAATTGTACTTGCCGTCGATGCCGCTGTAGTAGCTGCCGTCGCGGTTCTCGGTGACGCTGCCTATCGTGCGCTTCGCAAGCGAGCCGTAGGGGTAGCGCCTGGTGGGGACGTTTTCGACCCAGACCCCGCCTTTGTAGCGGCCGTCCTTGACCAGAGGGAACTGCTTCAGGTATTCGAGCTGCTCCTTTTCTATGGGCCAGCCGAGCTTGAGGTAGCGGCTGCCGCTGTCGTGTTTGTCCCAGAGGCGCTTGCGGTAATAGTCTGCGCTCTTGGAGGGGAAGACCGTGGCCAAGCCTTCGGCCAGGGCGGCCGCCCGCTGTTTCCATGCCTGGAGGCTGTCTTCGCGGGCGTCCTTCTTGAGAAGGTCGAACTCGCCCTTGCGGACATTGGGGTCGATGAAGAGCTGGTAGCGGGGGTAGGACATGGCGATGGGCCTGCCGTCAGAGGCCAGGATGCAGCCGCGGGTAGGCTCCAGGTCTACGCGCATGATGGGCTGGGTGAGGCGGCGGGCGATCTCGGCATCCGGCTTCCAGAAGATTTTGAGATACAGGAAGCGGCCCGCGAGGAATATCCCCACGAGCAGCATAAGCAGGTAGTACAGGTACAGCGCGTAGCTGATCCTGTCCCTCTTCCTGGTTTCCTGTTTCGTCTCTTCAGCCATTATCTCAATATAATCGGCGGCTTTTCAGCCTCTTTCAAGTCGGAGCCAAGCTCCTGAAGGTGTTTCACGGCGGTGCTTCTGCGAGTGAGCGATGAGAGCTCGTAGGAGCGCATCGCAATCACTGCTTCCTGCTCGGCGATAACATTCTTTCCGCGTTCGACCTTCGTAAGCGTATTGTCAATGAGCAGGCTGATCCAAATCGTGAGGGTAATCACCACGAACACGAGAACGATGTTGATGAAGTAGCGCCCGATCTTCAGTCGGAGGAGAAACTCTCCCTCGAAGATGGCCTTGACGCTGTTCTTCAGCAACTGCCCGATATCCGAGATCTTAAATTTTCTCTCCTGCTCCATTATTGCCTGGTCTTATTATTTTTAGTGGACGGCATTGTGTCCTGAGAGGCGTGTCCACCCCCGGACACGGGTAGGGGGTAGGCGTCCGTCCTAGACAAGTTATCGCGAAGCGATGACGTGGGATAGGATGGAAGGGGCCGGAAGGAGCCGTAGGCGACTGGAGTCCTCGAAGGGCACATTGCCGTCCGCTGACCAATACGAAGTTTGGCGCTGCGGGCGCGGGTGTTGGCGGCAATTTCATCCTCTTCGGGGAGGATGGGTTTGCGGTTGACGGCTTCGAAGGGAGTTTCGCTGCGGCCGAACATGTCGCGGACGATTTCGCCTTCGATGTTGCCGGCTTTGATGAAGTTTTTGACCATGCGGTCTTCGAGCGAGTGGTAGGTGATTACCACCAGCCGTCCGCCGGGCTTGAGCGCGAGCGCCGCACCCTCCAGGAACTTCTCCAGCGAGCGCATTTCCTGATTCACTTCGATACGGAGCGCCTGGTAGACCTTCGCGAGGAATTTGTGCTCAGCGAAAGAAGGCAGGGCGGCTGCAATGGCATTGTCCAGGTCGTCGGTGGTTTCGATAGCCTTCTGGGCGCGGGCTGATACTATCAGCTTCGCGACCTTGCGGGCGTCGTCGACCTCACCGTAAATCCTAAGAATCCTTTCCAATTCTTCTTGCGTATAAGAATTGACAATGTCCGCTGCAGTCGTTGGTCCCTGCACATTCATTCGCATGTCGAGCGGAGCGCTATAGCGGAACGAGAAGCCCCTTTCCGCCGTATCGAACTGATGCGACGACACTCCCAGGTCTGCCAGGATGCCGTCGAACCCTCCCTCCGTTTCTGTAAGGGAGTAGTTGTATATGAATCTGAAATCGTTGTGGATGAGTGTGAACCTGGGGTCGTCCAGGGCGTTCTTCATGGCGTCCGCGTCGCGGTCGAAGGCTACGAGCCTGCCTTTGGGCCCCAGCCTTTTGACTATCTCGCGGCTGTGGCCTCCGCCGCCGAAGGTGGCGTCGGCATAGACGCCGCAGGCGTCCTTTACAAGGGCGTCTACGCTCTCCTTAAGCAGAACGGGATTGTGGTACTCCGACATAGCGCCTCGCCTTTATTTAGAAAGGCTTTCCGCTATGGCAATGTAATTTTCGTCAGAGAGACGTGAGGCGTCGAACTTCTCCTTCGCCCAAATCTCGATCTTGAAATCAATGCCAAAGAATACGACCTCTTTGTTCACACCGATTGCGTCAAGAAGGTTCCGGGAGATTGAGATACGCCCCAATTTTGAATCCGGTTCGACCACATCGCGGTCGCGCATATACTCCCTCCAGAACTGCACGTGCTTGGGGTTGAAGAAGTTGAGACCGTCTTTAATCTTCTCCGACTGCCGGTTCCACTCCTCCAGAGTGTACATCTCCAGACAGTCGTCGTAGATGCTCTTTTTCACTACGAATCTCATGTCTCCACCCACAGGCAGGCAGCCCTTCAGGGGCGCCGGGAGCACAAGCCTGCCCCTGTCGTCCACTTTCGAGGTGTATTCGCCGATGAATGTGATCATAATTTTGTTCTTATACGCAAGTGCGACAAAGATAAGAAATGTTTTCCATTTTATTCCCACTTTTTACATTTTTTTACCGCCATTCAATCTTACCCTGTGGTTTTTATATCTTTGTATCATTATGAAGAAAGTTTTAATCATCGCTCTCGCCGTAATGTGCGTAGCCGCGTGCGGCCCGCGCCGCTCGGGAAAGTCGCAGGAAAATCAGAAGGATGCCTGCCAGAAAGAAGTTGTCGAACACAAATGCTGCGGCCATGCCTCCGAAGGCGCCTGCCCTTCAGAAGAGACAGGGGAGAAGTGCCCCCATGCATCTGTCAGCGGCGAGTGTCAGCACACCCATGAAGCAGTAAAGGAGTGCGCGGAAAAAGCCGAACAGTGCGCGAAGGAGACGAAGGAGTGTGCCAAAGAAGCGGCTAAGGAGGGCGCCGCGACTGTCGAGCAGCTCGAAAGGCAGACCCAACCAAAACCCGTCAAGCCCGTTCCCAATCCTTATAAGAAATAGCAGGGTCCCGGATATTTGTATTTTCCAAAAATATCTCTACCTTTGCAGTCCTCTCTAACACGGTGCGATTAGTTCAGTTGGTAGAGCACCAGATTGTGGTTCTGGTTGTCGTGGGTTCGAGCCCCACATCGCACCCGAAACGGGCCGCTCATCCGAGCGGCCTTTTTTCGTGTGCGATGTGGGGCACTGCCTTGCTTCGCGCGGCAGGCTACGATCCCCCTGCACCCCCAGGGGACTGTGGGGCGTACCCCCCAGACCCCCTGCCTTTATTAATCCTTCCGCTCATGCGAGCGGCCTTTTTTCGTGTGCGATGTGCTTCGCTGCGCGATGAAAACCACAGGTTGCGGCCAAAAACACGTCACCCTGTGCCATTTTGCCACATGTGGGCCCCAAAAAGGCCTCGACCTGTGGATTTTGGCTAGGCGTGGCGGACAACCTCCTGACAATCAGGGAGATGCTGAAAAACGGCTCCGCGAAAAGTGGAGCCGTCTTTAAACGAAAAGCCTAAGAATCAGCGACTTACGCGCCACGCAAAGCTACAATGCGTAGGAGAAGCCGTGGAGGCGCTGCCAGGCGCCGCGGGTGAAGTCGGGGACATCGACGGGCGTGCTGCCGGCTTCGAGCGACATGCGTGAAAGTTCGCTGATGCAGCACCATTCGGCGAGGTCGTACACGTCCATATCCAGAGGCAGGCCGTGGTTGAGGCAGTAGATCAGGCGGTAGTCCATAAGGAAGTCCATGCCGTCGTGGCCGCCGACGCGGGAGGCCATCTCCTCGATTTCGGGAGTGAGGATGGGGCTGCGGTAATCCGAAAGAAGCGAATTGAGCTCGTCGCCCGCATAGACCCTTTCGGGGTCGGAGTTTCCCAGACAGACCTGGAATACCGGATACTTGGCGGCGTAGCCTTCCGTGCCCACGAGCTTGTACCCGCGGTCGTACGGGCGCGGAGTCATCACGTCGTGCTGAAGCAGAATCGTCCGTCCCATCTCGGTCCTGATCATGGTCATGGTCTGGTCGCCGTTCTTGAAATCGGCGCATTCCTCGCCCATATTCGCCTTGAGGTAGCGAGGTCCGTTGAACGGGGCCGTGTCCATCGAAACCAGGGTCTTCAAGCGGTCGCCGCGATGGATGCCGAGCGCCTGGCAGACAGGGCCGATGCCATGTGTAGGGTAAAGGTCGCCACGGCAGTCGCGGTTGAGTTTCAGACGCCAGCGCATGGTTGTGCGTCCCCAGCGCTCTTCGAGGTTGTGGTGGTAGGAGCCTTCGGCATGGATGAGCTGCCCGAACACGCCCCTGCGGGCCATTTCAAGCGCCGTGAGCTCGAAGCTGTCGTAGCAGCAGTTTTCGAGGATGGTGCAGTGGCGGCGGGTACGCTCGGATGTGTCAATCAGGTTCCAGCATTCCTGAAGAGTATGGGCGGAAGGGACCTCGATGGCTGCGTGTTTGCCGTTCTCCATCGCGCAAAGGGCGATGGGGACATGGTGATACCAGTCCGTACACACGTAAATAAGGTCCACGTCGGGGTCTTCGCAGATGGCTTTGTATCCATCTTCGCCCGTATAGACCTTGACTCCGATACTGGACCGGGCAAGTTCAGCGAGCCTGGGGTTGACGTCGCACACGGCCGCGAGATGGCAGCCGGGTACCTGGGGAAGCCGCGCGGCGGCTTCAGTTCCGCGGACGCCCAGCCCGACCAGGCCTATGCCTACGTCGGGTATGGGCTCTGCGCGGAACTGAAGCATATCCGTGCGGCCTTCAGGGATCATAGCTGGGCTATAAACTTCTTCATGTGATCCATGTTAGCCAAAGCGCTGCGCCACAGGGCCATCTGGTTGCGGGTACGCACCAGGTTGTGCTCGGGATAACGGATCTTATAATAGGTGTCGCCGTTGAGGTAATCGGCGAAGAAGCGGACAGCCTGCATGAACGGGAAGAGAAGGGCTCCGAAGGGGAGGTTGTCTTTCTCTATCGGGAGCATGAAGTCTGCACCTTTGATATAGCCCCTGGTGAATGCCTCGAAGATGTCGAGCCTGAAAGCCACCTTGTCGACAGCCGGATCGTCTTCGGCCACGGTGTTGGCTGCGGTGCGCAGGAAGTCGCCGTAGTCGGAGAACACGAAGCTGGGCATCACGGTATCGAGGTCGATGACGCAAAGGACATGGCCGTCGGCATCGAAGAGCATGTTGCTGATCTTGGTGTCGCAGTGGCAGATACGCTTGGGGAGCTTGCCCTCGCGGTGGAGGCGCTCGGCTGCGCACATCTCGTCGACATGGTCACGGATCTCCTTAAGGATAGCCTGAACCTCGGGGTCCTTGAGCCTGCCGGCCTTGTCGGCTGCGACGGCCTCTTCGAGCTGGCGCGCACGGAGCTCCATGTTGTGGAAATCCGGAATAGTCTCGCCTATGGGCTCCTTGAGGTCTGCGAGCATGGCCTCGAACCTGCCGAAGTTCTCACCGGCGAACTCCGAATACTTGGGAGTAACGGAGTCGTAGGTGAAGGAATCTTTGATAAATACCGACATCCTCCAGTAGGTCTGGCCGTCTGTCCAGTAGGTCTTAGGGCTATCTTTCAGCTGAAGGAAACGCAGGACCTTCCTGTCGATGTCCTTCTCGCCGGCGGCCTCGAGCTTGCGGCGGATGTGGCCGGTGACGGCCTCGATATTATGCTGAAGAAGGTCAACGTCGGTAAAGATGGCGTTGTTGATGCGCTGCAGGACATAGTCCGGGGCGTCGCCTTCCGTCTTCACCAGATAGGTGTCGTTGATGAGTCCGCTTCCCAGGGGGCGGATTTCGGCGACTTTGCCTTCCAGCCGGAATTGTCCGACGATCTCGTTGGTATTCATATTAGAACTGATAGTTGATACCGATTCCGATCCAGAGACCTGCGTCCATGCCTTCGGTGAAGCACTTGGCGAAGTCTGCGGAAACGATGAAGTTCTGGTTCATCGCTATCTTGAGTCCGGCACCGCCGCTGTAGATGAGCGTCTTGACCTTGGAAGGATCGTAGATAGGGGTGGTGGTGTCTCCGACAAGAGCGTTGAACACAGGGTCGTAGACCTTTCCGTCGGCGGCTGCAATCGCTGCCAGGGCGTCTGCCTTGTAAGGCTTGGTGATGATACCTGCATCGAAGAACGGGTTCACTGCAATGTAGAAGTACTGGTTTGCGAGGGTGAACTTGACGAGCTTGATGCGGAGTTCGGTGTTGGCCCATGCCATACCTTCGGCAAGGATACGGTTCTCACGCAGACCGCGGATGGTGTTCGATGAACCGAAGCCCTCGGAGATCATGTTGCGCTGGACCAGCAGAGGGTTGTTCTGGATCATGAACAGGGGAGTTTCACCGGCGATGGTGTGCTGCCATGCAAGACGGTATGCGAACACGGGACGGCCGGCAGGAGTAAAGTCGATAGGAATCGAAATATAGTGACGGAAATACATGCAGGCCTTCAGGTAAGGGCTGCCGATGAAGTTTCCGTTGAGGTAGGCCTCTGCCCAGATACCCTTGTTCGGAGCAGCCTCCATGTCGCGGGTGTCATAAACGAGACCGGCATTGAGCTCGAGGGAGATGCCGCCGTTCTTCTCAGCGTCTGTCAGAACGCCTGAAGTGCAGAGGAAGTTGTAAAGGGTGGAGGTGGTGTTATAATACCTCTTGTTTCCGTCGATATCCACTCCGTTGTCCTTCATGGCTCCGAGGTTCCATTTCCAGAAGTTCATGCCGGCTGCCCAGTTGAGGTTGTCGGTGAGGCGGCCCTGGAAGTTGGCGAGGATGCGGAGCATTTCGCGGCTCATGCCGTAGTAGTTGATGTTGGAAAGAGTAGGATCTGTAACGGAAGTAGGGATAGTCCTGTCCCTGTTGCCCCATACATGGTTGTCACCGAAATAATTCTCGGTAGCCTGGGTAGCGGCGGCGCCGTTGAATCCCCAGATGCTGTACAGAGGGTCGTTCATGTAGGTGACGGATGCGTTCACGCGCATGTTGGGGATGAGATACTTGGAGTCGTATGCCAGATAGAGGCGCATACGGTGGCTGTGGGTAAAGTAAGATCCCTCCCAGCTGATTTTGTGCAGCGGATCCGGATAGGTGTTGCCGTCACCATAATAATAGACATCTCCGAATGCTCCCGCCTGGAATCCATTGTCAACAGAATAGGTCGCGGTAGGAAGTACACCGAAAGACCAGCCGGTCTTCATTTCTTTCTCCTCGGCGAATGCTCCGAAGCAAAGAACTGCTGCAGCAAGAACTGCAATGATTTTTTTCATACGTTATTAATTTTAGAGTTATAAATTGTCTAGTCCACAAAGATAGTCAAATAATTAATATCTTTGTATAAGCTATGGACGACAAGATAGAGGCCATTACCCTCAAGTTGGCCAAAGGCGACAGAGAGGCTTTTTCCGCAGTATTCAAGAAATATTACGGGAAGGTCCGTCTGTTTATCTTGTCGATTGTCAAGGACGAAACCGCGACCCAGGATCTTGTCCAGGATGTCTTCGTAAAGCTCTGGGAAAAGCGCCGTAGACTTACCGATATCCGTTCCCTCGACTATACTCCCAGAACGATAGAGGCGGAGATGTTTAGTTTTTGAGCCATAGTGCGGGCCTGCTTCAGGGTGGGCTCGCACTTTCCTGATATTATTTCGCTCAGTTTTGATTGATTCATTCCCAACATAGCGGCAAGCGCACATTGGTTCAGGCCCATCTCATACATGCGAAGTTTGAGGACATCTATCAGTGTCGGTTTCTTGATTGGATAGTGCTCGTCTTCATAGTCTGCCACAAGGTTTGACAAAAGCACCAACTCGACACTTCGGAAATCATCTTCCGGCGTGTCCTCTCCAACGACCTCCAGCAGTTCGTTGATTCTTTTCATAGCAGATTCGTACTGCCTTTCGTTCTCTAACTTTGTCATAACCTAAATGTTTTCGATATCCTTTATCTGATCGTATTCAGCATGGGTCCCGATGAACCTGATATACACCATCTTGATCTTGAATAACACTAGTGCAATCAGTCTGTATTTATTGCCCTTGATGTTGAATACTATTCTTTTGTTCCCTACTGAATCAGCCGACCCGAAGGTGCGTTTGACATCAGCAAAACAATCCCAGCTTGCTCTTTCTGCCTTATCGTTCCAGTCTTCAAGTGCCGTTTGGGCATCTTTGTGGATGGCGTAAAACAGGACCAGAGCCTTCTTTGCCACAATTCTCATATGTCAAAAGCGTTACAAATATACGATAATTATCTAAATACTGAATAATTATTCTAAAAACTAGAATTTATAGAGTTTCTCGTCGGAGAAGGAGTAGAAGGAGTCATCGGAGAGGACGATGTGGTCCAGGAGGCGGAGGCCGCAGGCGGAAGCGGCGCGGCTGAGGGCCTCGGTCTGGCGCACATCAGCGGCCGACGGCTCCGGGTTGCCGGCGGGGTGGTTGTGGACGAGGATCATGGAGCGGGCGGAGCGGCTCATCGCGAGGCGGACGACTTCGCGGGGCTCGATGAGCACCCCGTCGGCCGTGCCGGAGCTCAGCCGCTCCCGCGCAAAAACACGCTGGCGCTTGTCCAGAAACAGTACCCAGCACTCTTCGTGGCCCAGGCCTTTCAGGTAGGGGGACATCATGTCGTAGACAGTTCGCGCGCCGGTGACGATGCGGCCGGGTGAGCCGGCGCGTTCGTCGGCGAAGCGCCGGCCCAGCTCGAAGGCGGCCATCAGGACCGCCGCCTTCGCCGGCCCCACCCCCGGCGCGCGCGACAGCTCGCCGAGGTCCATCTGCGAGAGTTTTACGAGTTTGCCTCCGCAGGAGGACAGCAGTCCACGTGACATTTCGAGAACATTACAGGACGAAGTGCCGTTGCGCAGAAGCACCGCCAGCAGTTCGCCGTTGGAAAGGGCCTGGGGCCCAGACGAAAGAAGCCGCTCCCGCGGCCTCTCACTCATAGATAGATCTTTGATTTTCATAGCCGTTAGTTTAGTTAATGCAAATATAATAAAAGTTACTTTGCCCCCGCGAGGGCAAAGTAACTAAAGTTTCGGGCCGTAGCAGAGGTCGCCGGCATCGCCCAGACCGGGGACGATGTAGGAGTGGCTCGTCAGTTCGGGGTCGATGGCGGCGACCCAGAGGGTAGTGTTCTCCGGCATCTTCTTACTGAGGTAAGCGATGGACTGGACGCTGGCAAAAGGACAGACGAGGTGGAGTTTCGCGAACTTTCCGCCTTCCTTCAGCAGCACCTCATATGCGACTTCGATTGAGGATCCTGTCGCAAGCATGGTGTCGGCGAGAATCACCGTCTTCCCGACCAGGTCGGGGCAGGTGCAGTATTCGGTGTGGATATGGAATTCACCGGCGCTGTCGTACTTGCGGTACGCGGCGACGAAAGCGTTCTCGGCGGCGTCGAAGCAGCTGAGGATGCCTTCATGGAGAGGAAGGCCGGCACGCATGATGGTGGCGACCACGACCTGCTCGTCAGGGACGCTGAGGCGTGCGGTGCCAAGCGGAGTTACCACCTCCCTTTCCTTCGATGCGAGGGTCTTGCTGATCTCGTATCCGAAGATCTGGCCGAGGCGCTCGAGGTTGGTGCGGAACCTCAGGCTGTCTTTCTGAAGGGTCTTGTCGCGAAGCTGGGCGACGAAGCTGTTGAGAACCGAACTTTTCTCTCCGATGTTGATGACTTCCATAGTGATTATTTTTTCTTGGGCTGTGATTGATGACAGATTATCTGGATGTCGACGGCGTCGACTTTGTATCCTTTGAAACGGCGCCTTTTGCAGCGGGTCTCTATATATTCCACTAGTTCTTCGTCCTGCACGTCGAAATACTGGCCCGACAGGGGCTCGTAGAGGTGGAGGTGGCAGGTCGGATCCACATCGAAATACATCTTTCCGCCTATGCTGAAGCGGTGACTGTAGATTCCGAGGAAGGCCATCTGGGCGAGGATGTTGTAGACCGATGCGGTAGTGACCTTTGAAGAGCCGCGGCTGGCGAGAGTCTCGCAGACCTGGTCCGCGCTGGCGTGGCCGAGCTCCATCATAACTTCGTGGACCGCCACCCTCTGGCGGGTAGCCTTAAGACCCTTGTCTTTCAGCGCTTTCTTGAAAGCCTCGGCGTCTTCCCAGGTATGCGGCTGCGGCGAACTCATCCCGGCAAAGATAGTAAAAATAGTTAGATTTCTTTGCGGAGCCGCGCCAGAGGAATCCCGAGCTGGTCGCGGTATTTTGCGATGGTGCGGCGGGCGACGATATAGCCCTTGGCGGCCAGTTCGGTGACAAGCTGCTCGTCCGTCAGCGGTTTGTGCTTGTCCTCAGCGTCGACTATCTCCTGAAGCACTTTCTTCAGTTCGCGCGTGGAGACTTCCTCGCCGGCCTGGTTGACAAGGCCCTCGGAGAAGAAGTACTTCAGCGGATACACCCCGTAAGGAGTGTCGATATACTTACTGTTGACGACGCGCGATATGGTGGAGATATCGAAGCCCGTGATCTTGGCTATGTCCTCGAGTATCATGGGCCTGAGTTCGCGCTCGTCGCCGCTGGCGAAGAAGTCGTGCTGGTAGTCGAGGAGGGCCTGCATGGTCTTCGAGAGGGTGTTGTAGCGCTGCTTGAGGGCCTCGATGAACCACTTCGCGCTGTCCAGCTTCTCCTTGACGAAGGTCGCCGCTTCCTTTTTCTCCCGGTCCGATCCGCCCTCGGCCTTCGCGAGCATCTCGGCGTATTTCTTATTGACGCGCAGCTCGGGGATATTGAAGCGTGGCATGTCGAAGCTTATCCCGCCGGCATCGTCGAGCTTGAGGATGAAGTCGGGGACAATCTGCTCCGCCACGTCGGTGTAGGAGTCGTCGACCTGCCCGCCGGGCGAAGGGTTGAGGCGCGAGATGCGCTTCATGGCGGCCTTCAGCTCGTCTTCGGTAATCCCGAGCCGCGAAAGGATGCGGGAAAAATGCTTGCCGGTGAAATCGACGAAGCACTCTTCGAGGATGCGGCGCGCGTTGACGGTTTCGGGAGTCTGGGTTGCGCTGCGAAGCTGCAGCAGCAGACACTCCCGAAGGTCGCGCGCGCCCACTCCCGCGGGATCGAAGGTCTGGACGAGGGCGAGCATGCGCTCCACCTCTTCGAGCGAGCTTTCGATATTGGCGCGGAAGGCAAGGTCGTCCACAAGCGAGTCGAGGTCGCGCCTCAGGTAACCGTCTTCGTCGAGCGAGCCGATAATGAAGGACGCCACCTCTTTTTCATGGACGGTAAGGTTACGGAAGCCAAGCTGGTCCAGCAGGCTCTCGCGGAAACCCGTCTTTACCGAAAAGGTGTTGTATTCGGGCCGTGGATCTTTGCCCCAGTTGTTGACTCGGGTCCTGTATTCGGGGATGTAGTCGTCCTGGAGAGAGTCCAGCGAGATTTCCTTGGGCTCCTGCTCCGGCGATTCGGGGTCCGGCGTATCGTCCAGCACGGGGTTCTCCTCAAGTTCCTGACGAACGCGCTGCTCGAGGTCCTGGACCGGCAGCTCTATGAGCTTGATGGTCTGGATCTGCAGGGGCGAGAGTTTCTGGACCTGCTGCTGGGTTAACGCTAGGCCTTGTTTATTCATTTGCGGGTTTGGGCGGCTCGATCGGCACAAGCATGCGCACGGTATCTACCGTGACGCGAACTTGGTCCGAGATCACCGGGAACTTCATTTTCTCCTTTACGATGAACGCGTCAGGGAAAAACCTGGATATCTTCTGCAGGGCAATCTGGGCATCTGCTTTGGTCCTGAAATCCCCGACAGTGACCTTGAAGAAAGGATTCTTGAAAGTCCTGTAGGTATTATACCCCGGGAAGAGCCTGCGGAAGCGCTGTTCGCTTTCGGAGGAGGCTTCGCGAGAGTTCTGTTTGTTGTCGAAGTAGATCCTTATCCTGAAGCCGTCCGTCTGCACGGTTTTGTTTTTGCGGATCTGCGAGTCCACTGCGCTGCGTACTGCCGCGCTCTGGTGGAGTTTGACCTTCCCGGAGGGGAGCGCTTCATAGACGCTCTTTCCGGCCAGGGATTCGTTGACGCGGGGCACCGCGTGATAGATTACGGAGTCCACATATTTGTAGCCTGCGGGCGCAGGCTCCTCCACCTGGGCGAAGCCCGGAAGGCAGCCAAACGCCAAAACGGCCAGTATGATCAATCTTTTCATAATAATCCTATAATACTCTTGAGCGGGATGTCTTCCAGGGTCTGTGTTTTCCTGATTCCCAGAAATCCGCTCGCTGTGAAGGTGAGGTCGGCGGTCAGTCCTTCAAAATTGTTGCCACCGACTATTTTCATGATGCTGAGTATGCCGACTCCCGGCTCCATGCTGGCTTCAACAGGTACCGGAACGGTAGCGGTGCTGCGCGCAGGGATAGTAAAATCCTCCGCCGACAGGCTCAGGATGGCAGTCCCGTTACTCTTCACCTTTCCGCTTATATCGGTAACTTTGACTTTGTGTGAAGGGTTGGAGAAAGTGAGGTTGGCCGTCGCGGTAATGGTGGGCCCGAGGTGAACCGACTCCACGCCTCCTCCGGTGATGGTGAACTGCCTTCCGCCGTCCGCGCAGCCGTTCAGGACCGCCGCGAGGACAAAGGCCAGCACTATATGTACAATTTTCTTCACGTCCCCAAAGATACTAACTTTTTGGCTATCTTTGCGAACGTGAACAAAAAGGTATACATAGAAACCTACGGCTGCCAGATGAACGTGGCCGACACTGAAGTGGTTTTTTCCATCCTCGGAAAAGCCGGCTACGTGCGCACTGAAGCGATCGAGGAGGCCGACGTGATAATGGCGAACACCTGCTCCATACGCGACAACGCCGAGCAGAGGATCCTGGGCCGCATCGACCGTTTCGTCGTGGAGCGCAGGACCCGGCCGGTCATCATCGGCATCATCGGCTGCATGGCCGAGCGCCTGAAGGAGGACCTCCTGAGCGGAGGAAAGGTCGACGTGGTCGCGGGTCCGGACGCGTATCGCCGTCTGCCCGAGCTTCTTGCAGCGGCCGCCGAAGGCCACCCGCAGATCGACGTCATCCTCTCGCGCGAGGAAACCTATGCCGACATCTCCCCGGTCCGCCTGGACCGCAATGGCGTGTCCGCGTTCATCTCGATCATGCGCGGGTGCAACAACGTCTGCTCTTACTGTGTGGTCCCGTATACCCGCGGGGTTGAACGCAGCCGTGACGCCCGTTCGATAGTCCGCGAGGCCTGCGACTGTGCGCAGAAGGGCTACAAGGAAGTGACGCTGCTGGGGCAGAACGTGGACTCGTACAATTTCGAAGGCACCACGTTCGCTCAGCTGCTCGGGATGGTGGCGCAGGTCAGCCCGTCGATGCGCGTGCGCTTCTCCACCTCCAACCCGCAGGACATCTCGGACGAGGTGCTGCTGACCATGGCCGCGTTTCCCAACATCTGCCGCCATATCCACCTTCCCGTTCAGTCCGGTTCCGACCGCATACTCGAGAAGATGCGCCGCCGCTACACGGCCGCATGGTATCTGGAAAGGGTCGCCCGCATACGCGAAATCATGCCCGACTGCGCCATCACTACGGACGTTATCGCGGGATTCTGCTCGGAGACCGAGGAGGACCACCGCATGACGCTCGACCTTTTCGAAACGGTGGGCTTCGATGCCGCGTTCATGTTCTATTACTCCGAGCGCCCCGGAACCCTGGCGGCGCGAAAGTACCCGGACGATGTCCCGATCGAGGTGAAGACCCGCCGTCTGAACGAAATAATCGATCTTCAGAACAGACTCTCGCTCGAAAGCAACAAGCGCGATATAGGAAAGGAGCTGGAGGTCCTGGTTGAAGGGCCTTCGAAGCGCAACCCCAGCGAGCTGTGTGGCCGCGCCGGTTCTTCGAAGATGTGTGTGTGGGCAGATAGCGCCCACAAAGCCGGAGACTATGTCCGCGTCAGGGTCAAAGATTGCACCCAGGCAACTTTGTTGTGTGAACTTGTTTAGTTATCTTTGCGCGATATGATTAAGTGTCTGATTATTGGAGGAGGTCCTGCCGGCTGTACTGCGGCAATCTACGCTGCGAGAGCGGCGATGGACCCTGTAGTGATCGAGGGCCCGGAGCCGGGAGGGCAGCTTACTACTACTACCCTTGTAGAGAATTATCCCGGCTTTAAGAACGGAATAGACGCCAATGAACTGATGTTCGCGATGAAGGCTCAGGCAGAGAATCTCGGAGCTAAGTTTATGCGCGGAAGGGTAGTTAGCTGCGATCTCGCCGCCAAGACCTTTACTCTTGAAGACGGCAGTGTATTGGAGGCTCAGACAGTAGTAGTCGCGACAGGCGCCAGCGCCAAGTACCTCGGACTCCCTTCAGAGAAGAAGTTCAGGGGCCTGGGCGTCTCCGCGTGTGCGACCTGCGACGGCTTTTTCTATCGCGGCAGGAAGGTCGCGGTCGTAGGAGGCGGAGACACCGCCTGCGAAGAGGCAATGTACC
Source organism: Bacteroidales bacterium (assembly GCA_017962165.1). Classification (GTDB taxonomy): domain Bacteria; phylum Bacteroidota; class Bacteroidia; order Bacteroidales; family UBA932; genus Cryptobacteroides. Next base: position 36,247 of record JAGCVW010000031.1, read on the forward strand.
TCAGCGGCCTTGCAAAAGAGGTCCATATGATAGTCCGCAAGCCCTTCCTCAGGGCTTCCCAGGCCTCTCAGGCCAGAGTCTTCGCGACCCCGAACATTACGGTCCATTTCGAGACGGTTACCCGCGAGATTCTTGGCGACGAATCCGGAGTCACGGGCGCGCGTTTCGAGCACAATGGCGAGGTTTTTGATATTGCTCTCGACGGCTTTTTCCTGGCTATCGGCAGGCACCCTAACACCGGGTGGCTCGGAGGCCAGCTTGAAACAGACCCGGACGGTTATATAGTATCGGACGGAGTGAAGACAGCCCTCGGAGGAGTATTTGTGGCCGGAGATGTGCGCAGGACGGATTACAGGCAGGCGATAACTGCCGCGGCCGACGGCTGCAGGGCGGCACTTGAAGCAGAAAAATATCTGAAGAATGAAATATAGGTTTGTGATCGTAGCATTTGCGGCGGCGGCGCTTCTGGGCGTCGGCTGCAAGTCGCAGTATGAGCAGCTTCTGGAAAGCGGCAGCGCCGACGAAAAATACGCCGCCGCCTTCGAGTATTTCAACAAAGGCAAATACATGAGGTCAGCCCAGCTCTTCGAGTCCCTGTCGATGCTTACTTCCGGGACGGAGCGCGACGATACCGTCCAGTACTACTGGGGCCTGAGCAACTACGACCAGAAGGACTACTACTCCGCTGAGGCCAATTTCAAGCACTTTGTCGACAACTATCCGGCAAGTCCTTTTACCGAAAGCGCGGAGTTCCTAAGGATAGACTGCCTGTACCGCTCTACTCTCCGCTATGAACTTGACCAGACTCCGACCTATACAGCCATTACCGCCATCAGCGAGTATCTCATAGCCCATCCCCGCACGGCCAACCGCCCCATCTGCGAGAAAATGCTTGACGACCTTTCCGAAAGGCTCGACAGGAAAGCATATGAGAACGCGAAGCTCTATTATAAGATGGAGGACTACAAGGCGTCCAGAGTCGCTCTCAAGAACGTCCTCAAGGAGGATTCCGACAATATCTACAGGGAAGACATCCTCTATTATGCGGCCATGTCGTCGTACCACTATGCCCGCCTGAGCGTGCCCGAAAAGCAGAAGGAACGCTACATGATCTTCGTCGACGACTATCTGAACTTTATAGGCGAGTATCCGACTTCCGCCTACCGCAAGGAGCTCGACGCCCTCTACAAAAAAGTCAGAAACAAATAATTTGAAACTTTCCGTTTCTCCGCTCCGGTATCCATAGTAGAAACAACATTTTTATTATGGATATCAGGGAAGTACCTACCAACACCGTAACCCGCGACACCAAGGAACTCGCGGCTCCTACCGGCAACCTTTACGAAACAGTAGTGATCCTCTCCAAGAGGGCCAACCAGATAGCTCTCGAAGAGAAGAAGGAAATCCAGAAGAAGCTCGAAGATTTCCGCGGCGAGCGCGACAACATGGAAGAAGTGTTCGAGAACAAGGAGCAGATCGAAATCTCCAAGTACTACGAGCGCCTTCCCAAGCCCGATCTCATCGCCATCGAGGAATTCAAGGCAGGAGAACTCTATTACCGTACGGCCCGCGCCGACAAAGACGGCCTCGAAGACTAATCCCTCAGGGCCATGCTCCGCTCCCTGCACGTCAGGAACTATGTTCTCATAGACTCCCTGGACATTTCGTTCCCGGAGGGTCTTGTGATTATCACCGGCCAGACCGGCGCCGGCAAGTCCATCTTGCTGGGCGCTTTGTCGCTCCTTACGGGCGCCAAAGCCGACGCGTCGATCATCTCGGCCGGCGCCGACAGCTGTGTGGTGGAAGCGGAGTTCTCAATAGACGATTCACCCGAAATAAGGGCTTTGCTTGACGAAGCCGACGTAGAGTGGGATTCAGGACAGCTGCTGATCCGCCGTGTGGTCCACTCCACCGGCCGTTCGCGTTCGTTTATCAACGATTCGCCTGTCCAGGTCCAGCTTCTGTCCGACATAGCCGGGCAGCTGGTCGACATCCACTCTCAGCACCAGAGCCTCATGCTCACCAGCCGGGCTTTCCAGCTTTCGCTGCTGGATAACTTCGCCGGGCTGGGCGGGCAGCGGAGCGAGGCCGTCGCCTGCTGGCAGCGCCTGCAGGCTGTGCGCGCCGGGCTCGCAGACGCCCGCCGGCGCCTTGAGCGCATACAGTCCGAGGGCGACTACGCCCGCAGCCAGTGGGAGCAGCTCGACCGTGCCAACCTTCGCGACGGGGAGCTTGAAGAACTGGAAGAAGAGCAGAAGCAGCTCGCCAATGCCGAGGAGATCAAGACCAACCTCGGAGAGGCGCTCTCGCTGCTCGATCCCGACGACTCCTCCGGAGTCCCCGGAATCTCCGCTGCTCTGCGCCAGGCCCAGCGCCTTCTCGAAAAGACCTCTGTCTATGTCCCTTCTCTCTCAGAACTTGGGGAACGCATCGACTCCGCTCGCATCGAGATAGACGACATTTGTTCTGAAATCGACCGCGCAGGCTCTTCCGTCGTGCTTTCCCAGGAAAGGCTCGCCGAGGTCGAAGACCGCATCTCGCTTCTGCTGCAGCTCATGCGCAAGCACGACGTCCGCACTGTCGCCGAACTGATTGCAGTGCGCGAGAGCTACGGGCAGGAGCTTTTCGACGGCTCCGCCCTCGAAGAGAAGGCCGCCGCGCTGGAAAAAGAGCTCAATGCAGCGACGCAGGCCTATGATTCGGTGTGCTCGAAACTCCACGCCGCCCGCGCCGAGGCCGCTCCCCGCCTTGCATCCGAGATCGAAGCCTCCATCCATGGCCTCGAATTGGAAAAAGCCGTTTTCACGGTCGAACTGAGCGAAGGCAAGCCCGGCCCCGCAGGCACAGACAGCGTCATGTTCTGCTTCAGCGCCACCGGCAAGACTGCGCCGGTCGACCTTGCGAAATGCGCGTCAGGCGGCGAAATTTCCCGCATCATGCTCTGCCTCAAGGCCATGATGGCCCTCTACGAAGGCATGCCGACCATGATCTTCGATGAAATCGATACTGGCGTGTCGGGCAGCGCGGCCCACAAGATGGGCGCCCTCATATGCGAAATGGGCGCTTCGATGCAGGTTTTCGCGATTACGCACCTGCCTCAGGTCGCCGCAAAGGGCAGCGCACACTATGTGGTCGAAAAAACGGAAGATGCCGCCGGGCGCACGGTATCATCCATACGTGAAGTGCGCGGCAAGGACCGCGTCACCGAAATTGCACGCCTCCTCTCCGGCGCCGCGATTACTCCCGAAGCCATCGCCAACGCCGAATCGCTTCTTTCCCAGTAACCCCGTGCCCCACAACCCCCTCACCGTCAACAACTTACTAAAAGACGGCTCCGCAAAACGAGGAGTCGTCTTTTAGTAATTGGCTGATAATCAGGCGGTTATCCGCCACGAGATTATTCGGTCCACAGATCGGAGGTGCGGTCGGTATACAGCACCCCCTCCAGGTGGTCGATTTCGTGCTGGAAGATGCGCGCGACATAACCTGAGACGGTATCGCGCCTGACGGCCAGCGACTCGGGGTCCACATGGCGGACAAGCGCGAACTCCGAGCGGGGGACATTCCCGCGCAGGCCGGGAATGGACAGACAGCCCTCGCGTCCGACAATCTCAGAACCCCATAACTCTTCTATATAAGGATTGGCGTAGGCGACGAAGGGCTCGCCGGGCAGGTCCAGACGGCAGACTACGATCAGCCGGCGGTTGAGGCCGACCTGAGGAGCCGCGATTCCGACTCCGTCCTGGGACGGATCCTGCACGGTGTATTTCATCTTGGCGACCAGCGCGCCGAATTCGGCTCCATGCAAATCGGCGTCGCTAAAATCGACGCTTACTGCGCGAAGGACCGCCAGTTCGGACGAATCCGCCACGGTAAGGACGTGCATAAGCGAATCCGAACCATTAATCAAGGCCCTTTCGGCGCGCGTAAGCCCTGGGTTGCAAGCAAAAAGCGCCAGCATCAGCGCCGGCGCCCAAAACACAAATTTTCTCATTTCTGGACTGAAATCTTGTATCCGGGGGAGTAAACCACCCGGCGGATTCCGGAATTGATATCTCCAACCGATTCGGGATCCCAGGCGAACTTGAAGTTGGTCTGGAGGCCCGACATAGTGAAATCATCGAGTTTCTGCTGCCAGTTGCGGCCGTAGTTTTCGCAGGCGGTCACGAAGTACTTAACCGTATCGTATCCGTGGAAGGCGAAGTTGTCCGGTTCATCCTGGAACAGCGCACGGAAGTCCTTTACGAACCTGATCACGGCGGGGTCGTCGTAATTGATGTGGTAGGTAGCGCTCTGATGCAGGCGCGCCCCGCACATCTCGTCCACTTCCTGCGACTTGGTCTTCGCGGGACCGTATATATAGGTATTGTGGCCCATGTAGTTCTGGAGGGCGACGTTCCTTATCACATCGGAGACGAAAACGTCGTGCTCGGAGGCGGCGACCACCCATGTGACCGTGTCCTTTAGGTGGGTGTGGTAAGCGAAGAAGTCTTCGTTCATCTTGATGCCCTCGGAAAGGGCGTAGGAGACCTCGACCCGGTTCGAAATTGATTCAGGATCGATTTCGGAGACGAAAAGCTGGGAATTGGCGCTCATCGGGTAGCCGGACTCGCGGACGATGATCAGCGAATCTGCCGGGGCCATGTCGGACTTCATCCATGAGACCGCATCTGCAATCTGGGTGCTGGCCGGGGTGGCGGCAAGAATCACCGGATGCTCGGCGACAAGCGGCTCCGTCTTCGGGTCCATGGGCGAGACTATGAACTTGCCTTCCGGCAGGAGGGGCAGCGTCCGCTGGATGTCGGCCGTGCTGACCGGGCCTATGATGACGTCGCTCTGCTCGAGCACTTTCCCGACACGCCCGAAATCCTTCGCCGATGAAACATCGATTACGGTAAGGTCTACCTCTATATCTTCCGCCCCGAGGTCACGGGCCGCCAGGAGCGCGCCGAAGTAGAAGTTCATGTAGTACTGGTTCGGGGCCGCGTCGGCAGCGAGCGGAAGCAGCAGCGCGACATGGATCCGGTCCACATAATCGTAGACGAACGCCGGCCTCACCGGCCCCGCTGGAATACTGTCCACGGGCATGGCCAGGCTGTCGAGCGGCGCGAGGGTGTCGGCTGGGGCCAGTGTATCAACGGGAGCGAGAGTATCTGACGGCGCGGGAACGCTGTCAACGGGCGCAGTCAGGGAATCGACGGGGGCCGCCAGAGTGTCGGATGGCTCCGGCTCCGGCGCCTTGAGATCCGCAATCCTTACCGGAATCAGCAGCACGTCGCCCGGATGGATGGGCTTGTTGTGGAGGTCCAGCTTCGGATTGGCGTCGATTATGTCGAGGGTGGAAACCCCATAGGCCTTGCCGATGGAATAGAGGGTCTGGCGCGCCACCACTACGTGGGCGTAGAAGAGGTGGTCGCCCTTGCGGACCATGTCGGTCGAGACCTTCACGGGTACGGGCGTTACCTCCTGGGCGCCAAGGGCCTGGAATCCGAGGATAAGGGCTGCTATGAGGAAAAACCGTTTCACTTACTTCTTCTTGGAAGCTGCGTATTCGCCGTTGAGGCCTTCGAGTATCTCGGAGGTGATGTTGAGGGCTGCGTCTGCGTCGACCACGGGCTGGCTGAGAAGTCCGCTGGTGGTGGAGAAGATCATGGTGAAGCCCTTCTCCTCATTGTACTTCTTCACATATTCGCCGATGGCGTTGGCGACATTGTTGAGCATGACCTGCTGCTCCTCGGCCATTTCGTTGTTCTTCTGCTGGAGAAGCTGCTGGAAAGCGGCGGCCTTCTCCTGGAGTTTGCTGTACTGCACTTCGGCTGTAGAACGGGTTACGAGGCCCTTGTTGAGCTTGTCGGCGAGCTCTTTCTGCTCGTTCTCAAGCTTTTTGTTGCGGCGCTCGAGATCGTCGTTGATTCCCTTGGCCTTCTTCTCGAAAGAGGCGTTGAGGTCGATGGCCATCTGGTAGCCGGCCACCACTTCGTCTATGTTGAAGTAAGCGAAATTGACGGCTGCCGCTTCGGCTGCCTCAGCCTCGGCTTCCGCCTTGGAAGCTTTGTCGCAGGGGATGATTGTAAGTGCGAGAGCTGCGAGTGCGGCCACAAGGGCGCAGATGCTCAGGATGATGGGGGTCTTTTTCATTTCTATACTGTATTATTTGTTAGCGTGTGTGAGACGGAGATACTCCGCGACCGTCTTTTCGAGGCCCATGTACAGGGCGTCGCTGATAAGGGCGTGGCCTATTGAGACTTCGTCCGTCCAGGGGATTGTCTGCACGAAGTATGCCAGGTTTTCAAGGCTCAGGTCGTGGCCGGCGTTGAGACCGAGCCCGCAGAAGCGCGCGGCGCGGGCCGCCGCGAGATAGGGCTCGATCGCCTCAGCCGGCCCGGAAGCGTAACCGGCGGCATAAGCGGCCGTATACAGTTCAACCCTGTCCGCTCCGCATTCCTTTGCTGCAAGGGCCATCTCCGGCACGGGGTCGATGAAGATCGACACCCGGATGCCTTTGGAGTGGAACAGCGAGCACATTTCGGTAAGGAAGGCCTTGTTCTCAACGACATTCCAGCCTGCGTTGGAGGTGATGGCGTCGTGGTCGTCCGGCACGAGGGTGACCTGGTCGGGTACGACCTCCAGCACAAGCTCGCGGAACGACGGTTCGGGATTACCCTCGATATTGAACTCGGTCTTTACCAGGTGGCGGAGCTGGCGGACGTCCCAATAGCGTATGTGGCGGCCGTCCGGACGCGGGTGGACGGTTATACCTTCCGCGCCGAAACGCTCGATGTCGACGGCCGCTTTCTCTACGTCCGGAAGGTTTCCTCCGCGGGCGTTTCGAAGGGTCGCGATCTTGTTGATATTTACGCTAAGCCTTGTCATGCAAACGCGCAAAAATACAAATAAAAATGCTAAATTTGAGGCTCCATATGAAAATTGCATATTTCATAAAGAAATCGGGCCTTGTGGCCGACCCCGCAGTCCGGTCCTTCCTCGAAAGACTCGCGGCTGCAGGTCCTGAGGTCTACGATGTGGCCGGCGGGCTCCAGGACGGGACCGACATGCTCGTCGCTTTTGGCGGCGACGGAACCTTCCTTACCGCCTCCCGCATTGTCTGCCAGGCCGGCATCCCTATACTCGGAATCAACCTCGGCCGCATGGGCTTCCTGTCCGACGGCGAACTTGGCTCCGTGCTTGAGCCCCTGCTGGAGGGTAGGTATACCATAGAAGACCGCGAGATGCTCGAGGTCAGGGTGGAAGGAGCGGGCACTCCCGCTATCTTCCCGTATGCCCTCAACGAAGTTGCCGTCCGCAGGAGCGGAGCCGGAACTCTCGGAGTGGGCCTGACGCTCGACGGAGCCGAACTCCCGACTTACTGGTGCGACGGCCTGCTCGTATCTACCAGCACCGGCAGCACCGCCTATTCGCTCAGCGTCGGCGGTCCGATTTGCCCGCCCGACGTGGATGTGTTCATTATCGCCCCTATAGCGCCGCACAACCTCAATGTCCGGCCGCTGGTCGTCTCCCGCAATGCAAAAATCGAGATGACCGCCACCGACAGCAAGAACCGTTCGGTACTCCTGTCGGTCGACAACAAAGACTACGTGCTCCCCGCAGGAGCGCGAATCAAAGTCGGCTGCGCCCCGTTCGCGCTGAGGCGGGTCGCCCTCGGAAAATCAAGTTTCATCGACGCCCTGCGCTCCAAACTTTTCTGGGGCGAGGACGTTCGCAACCCCAGGTAAATGATTGTTCCCCAACACATATCCATCATCATGGACGGCAACGGCCGCTGGGCCCGCCAGCGTGGCCTGGACCGCGTCCAGGGCCACATCGAGGGCGTGAAGAGCGTCCGTGCCGTCACCGAAAAATGCGTGGAGCTCGGAGTGAAGTACCTCTCGCTCTATGCATTCTCGGAAGAGAACTGGAACCGTCCCGGCGAAGAGGTCTCCGCGCTGATGTCGCTCCTTGCGAAGTGCATGATAGAAGAGTACAATACACTGATGGACAACGGCGTCCGTTTCCGCGTGCTCGGGAACCGCTCGCGCCTGGCCCCCGATCTGGCTGAAGCCATCTCGAACCTTGAAAAGGCCACCGAGAACAATCCCAACACCACCATGCTCATAATGCTGAGCTACAGCGGAAAGTGGGATATCCTTCAGGCCGCCCGAAAACTGGCCGCTTCCGGTAAGAACCCGGAGGAGATCACCATGGAGGACATGGATTCGGCCCTCGTCACTGCAGGCGTGCCGGACCCTGAACTCCTTATCAGGACTTCGGGCGAGCAGCGCATCAGCAACTACATGCTCTGGCAGACCGCCTATACCGAGTTTGTCTTCACCGACACACTTTGGCCTGATTTTAGAAAGGATAGCCTGGTGGCCGCGATCGAGGAGTATTCCCGCCGCGACCGCCGCTTCGGAAAAGTGAAATAGTTTGACTATCTTTGTGGGCTTTTTCAGACAGGTATGAAGTTTAACCGGATACTGTTAACCGCCGTTCTCTGCGCCGCCGCATCCTTCCAGGCCCGTGCGCAGGTCGAGGTGGATTACACCCATCCCCAGAAATACATAATCGGCGGGGTCACCGTCGAGGGAAACACATATTTCTCGGACCAGCAGATCATCCAGCAGTCCGGTCTGGTCGCCGGCAGGGAAATCACCGTCCCCGGCGACGACATGTCGAACATCCTCAAGAAGCTCACCCTCCAGAATTATTTCGAGGACGTAGGCCTTTATATCGACCACCTCAGCGAGAGCCGTGATACCGCGTGGTTCCGCATCGAGCTTCAGGAGCGCCCGCGTATTTCGCGCTGGTCCTTCACCGGAGTGAAGTCCGGAGAGAAGAAGGAAATACAGGAAAGGCTCAATATCCGCCGAGGCGGAGAGTTTTCCCAGTATGTGGAGAGCACCTCTATAGGCATTATCAAGCGCTACTACGCCGAGAAAGGCTTCCTGCTTTGTGACGTGAAGGCCGAGGTCCAGAAAGACTCGGTCGTGCGCAACGCCATCAGGGTCAACTTCGCGGTGGACAGGGGAGACAAGATCAAGATCAGGGACATCAACTTCAACGGCAACGAAAACGTCTCCGACTTTAAGCTGGCCCGTTCGATGAAGAAGACAAAGTCCCACAAGATCTACAACTTCTTCAGCAGCAAGAAATTCAACGAAAAGGAGTATCCGAACGACAAGAAACTCCTCGTAGAGGCCTTCAAGGAAGCCGGCTACCGCGACGCGCACATCGTCAGCGACAGCCTCTACTACGTAGACATAGTCAAGAAAAACGGCAAGATCAAGAAGCGCATGAACATCGACCTCAATATCGAAGAGGGCGATAAGTATTACTTCCGCAACGTCACCTGGACCGGCAACTCCGTTTACAGCACCGACGCGCTCAACGGCATCCTCAACATCAACAAGGGCGACGTCTACGACGTGGTCTCGATGGAGAAGAGGCTCTTCGGCGGCGGCAAGCAGAGCGACTACGACATCTCCAAGCTCTACCGCGACAACGGCTACCTGTTCTTCCAGGTCACTCCGGTCGAGACGAATATCCAGAACGACTCGGTCGACGTCGAGCTCCGCATCACCGAAGGCAAGCAGGCGACCCTGAACAACGTCGTGATCAACGGCAACGACCTTACCAACGAAAAGGTGGTCCGCCGCCAGGTCTTCACCCGCCCGGGCTACCTCTTCAGCCAGAGCGACTTCGAAAGGTCCGTGCGCGAAATCGCTTCACTCGGCCAGTTCGACGCTGAAGCTATCATGCAGCAGGGAACCGGCTACAACATCATCCCTAACCAGCGCGACAACACTGTCGATGTGGTCTACAATGTCACGGAGAAGCCTTCCAGCCAGCTCGAACTCTCCGGCGGATGGGGCGGAAACACTTTCGTGGCCACGGTCGGCGTCAGCTTCAACAACTTCTCGACCCACCGTTTCTTCGACAAGGACGCATGGAGGCCTGTGCCGCTGGGAGACGCCCAGAACCTCGCATTCCGCTTCCAGACCAACGGAACATACTACACGGCCCTTACCGCCAGCTTTACGGAGCCATGGCTCTTCGGCAAGAAGCCTACTTCGCTCAGCCTTTCGGCCTACTATACCCGCCAAACCAACTCCTACCTTGCGCTCAACATCCTGAGCCATGACCGCCAGATGGAGGTCTTCGGAGCCTCGGCCTCGCTGGGCAAGCGCCTGAAGTGGCCCGACAGCTACTTCGTGCTCTACAACGGCCTGAGCTGGCAGACATATAAACTGACCAACTGGTACTCCGGATACTTCATCTTCGACGACGGCCTCGCTAACAACCTGAGTTACTCGATCAACCTCATGAGGAACTCCACCGACCAGCAGATCTATCCCCGTCAGGGCTCTGATTTCTCCGTCGGCCTGTCGTTCACTCCGCCGTACTCGCTGTTCCGCAAATACGATTTCGATGCCTCAGGGAACAAAGTCCCCGTGGCCTCATATAAAGACGTAGACTATACCAAGTGGGGTTCCGACACCCGTTACAAGTGGATTGAATACCATAAATGGAAAGTGTCGGCTGCCCAGTACATCAAGCTTGCCGGAGATCTGGTCCTGATGGCCCGCGCGCAGTTCGGCTATCTCGGCTACTACAACCGCAACTGGGGCTACTCCCCGTTCGAGGGCTTCCTCGTCGGAGGAGACGGAATGTCCGGCTACAGCACCTACGGTTCGGAGGTGGTTTCCCTGCGCGGCTACGAGAACTACTCCCTTACGCCTTACCAGAACACTACCTACAACTCCAACGGCTATGCCTATGCAGGTAATGTCTACGACAAGTTTACCGTGGAACTCCGTTACCCTGTTATCCTCCAGCCGACATCGACCATCTTCGTGCTCGGCTTCATCGAGGGCGGTAACTGCTGGTCGGATATCCGTGAGTTCAACCCCTTCCAGATCTACCGCTCGGCCGGCGTCGGCGTGCGCGTATTCCTCCCGATGGTCGGTCTGCTCGGCGTCGACTGGGGTTACGGCTTCGACAGCGCCAGCAAGGGCGGAAGCCAGTTCCACTTCGTGATTGGACAGCAATTCTAGAATAATCAATAATGACAAGCAATATGAAAAAAGCATTCGTTATCGCATTCGCGGCTCTTCTGAGCATCGCCGCTATGGCGCAGCCCAAGTTCGCCCATGTCAACTTCACCGAGCTCGTCCAGCTCATGCCCGAAGCCGACCAGGCCCGCGCTACCATCCAGGCCTCAAGCCAGGAAGCACAGGAAACTTATCAGGCCATGGTCGATGAGTTCAACTCAAAGTACCAGACCTATCAGCAGAAAGTCAGCACCTGGACTCCCGCCATCCGCGAGAGCAAGGAAAAGGAACTAACCGAGATCCAGCAGCGCATCACCTCCTTCGAGACCAATATCCAGGCCGAGCTCGCCCAGCAGCAGCAGACCCTGATGGCCCCCATCCAGAAGAAGGCCATGGACACCGTCAATGAGATTGCGAAGAAGGACGGCTATGTCTATGTGTTCGACCTCTCCCAGGTCCTCTACTTCGACCCGGCCCAGAGCGTCGACCTTACCCCCGCAGCCCGCAAGGCCCTCGGCATCAAGGACGGCAGGACTCTCGAAACCCTCCAGCAGGAGCTTGCAGCACAGCAGCAGTAAACATTCAAACACATACCTATGAAAACAGCTGAGATAATGGCGAATCTCCAGGCCAAGTATCCGGGAGAAAACGAATATCTTCAGGCAGTTCAGGAGGTCCTCGAATCGGTGGAGGAAGTCTATAACCAGCACCCCGAATTCGAGCAGGCTAAGATCGTCGAAAGGATGGTCGAGCCCGACCGTATCTTCACCTTCCGCGTCACATGGATCGACGACGAAGGCCAGGTACAGATCAACACCGGCTACCGCGTTCAGTTCAACAGCGCAATCGGTCCCTACAAGGGAGGCCTCCGTTTCCACAAAGCGGTGACCCCTTCGATGCTGAAGTTCCTCGGCTTCGAGCAGACCTTCAAGAACGCCCTTACGACCCTGCCCATGGGCGGAGCCAAGGGCGGTTCGGACTTCAACCCGAGGGGCAGGAGCGATGCCGAGATCATGCGCTTCTGCCAGGCCTTCATGACCGAACTCTGGCAGTGCATCGGCCCTGATCAGGATATCCCCGCAGGCGATGTGGGAGTAGGCGGACGCGAAATCGGCTACCTCTACGGTATGTACAAGAAGCTCGCCCGCGAGTACAACACCGGCGTCCTTACCGGCAAGGGTTCCACATGGGGCGGCTCAGTCCTCAGGCCCGAAGCCACCGGCTTTGGCGCCCTGTATTTTACCCAGCACCTCCTCGAGAAGGCCGGCAAGGACCTTAAGGGTAAGAAGATCGCGCTCAGCGGCTTCGGCAACGTAGCCTGGGGCGCGGCGAAGAAAGCCGTCGAACTCGGCGCGAAGGTCGTGACCATTTCCGGTCCCGACGGAACAGTTGAAATCCACAACGGCATCACTCCCGAAATGATCGACTACATGCTCGTGATGCGCGCATCGAACCACGACCGCGCCCAGGACATGGTAGACCGTTTCCCCGACCAGTGCGTCTTCCATCCCGGCAAGAAGGCATGGAGCGTGCCCTGCGACATAGCGCTGCCGTGCGCATTCCAGAATGAGCTGTCCGAGGACGACGCCCGCGAGCTCGTCGAGAACGGCTGCTGGTGCTGCTGCGAGGTCAGCAACATGGGCTGCCAGCCCGGCGCAATCCACTACTTCCAGCACAACGGCGTGCTCTTCGCTCCCGGCAAGGCCGTGAACGCCGGCGGAGTAGCCACCAGCGGTCTGGAAATGACCCAGAACGCCGAGCACATCAGCTGGAGCGGCAAGGAAGTGGACGAAAAGCTCCACTGGATCATGCACTCGATCCACGAACAGTGCGTCAAATACGGAACCCAGCCCGACGGCTCGGTCGACTATGTGAAGGGCGCCAACATCGCCGGCTTCATGAAGGTCGCCACCGCAATGCTCGAGCAGGGAATCATCTGATAGTGTATAACCTTATATAGTGTATGTCAAACCCTAAATTTAACGTCAAGTATTGTGTCCTTCTGCCTATAGTGCTGATCGTCACAATCTTCCTGTGGGTAATGCCTGTTTCCTGGTTCGGAATCGCAGCCCTCACGGTAGTGCAGCAGCGTGTTATCGCTCTGTTTGTTTTCGCAGCCCTCATGTGGATTTTCGAAATCATCCCCAACTGGACTACGTCTCTTTTAGTTATTACAATATTGCTTTTGACGGTGTCGACAAAGGGTATCGGCTTCCTGTGCAACCCCGATTTCGGAACGCTTATGAAGCCCGCCCGCATCATGTCGAGTATGGCGGACCCCGTGGTCATGCTGTTCCTCGGCGGCTTCGTGCTCGCCATTATGGCCGAGCGCTATGGCCTCGATGTGGTAATTGCCCGCGCACTGCTTAAGCTCTTCGGAACCAACCCCCGCTTCGTGCTCCTTGGCTTCCTTCTGATCATCGCCGTGTTCTCGATGTTCATGTCGAACACAGCCACCGCCGCCATGATGCTTACGCTTCTGGCCCCGGTGCTCTCGAAGCTCCCCGTAGACGACAAGGGTAAGATCGGCCTTGCGCTCTCCATCCCCGTTGCGGCCAACCTCGGCGGTATCGGAACCCCTATCGGAACTCCTCCGAATGCTACCGCCAAGGGCTATCTGGAGCAGGCCGGCATCGACGTCACCTTCGGTGAGTGGTGCGTCCATATGATCCCCTATGTGCTGATCATGCTCGTGGTTGCATGGATTATCCTCCAGCTCTTCTTCCCCTTCAAGACCAAGGAACTCAAGCTCGAGATCCCCGCAAGCGACAAGAAGAGGGATTGGAAATATGTCCTCGTCTGGATCACCTTCATCGGAACTATCCTCCTGTGGGCGACCGAGCAGATCACAAAGATCAACTCCAACATCGTCGCCTTCGTCCCGCTCGCAGTCTTCACTGCAACCGGACTCTTCGGAAAGGAGGAAATCAAGGAAATCAACTGGAACGTCCTCTGGCTCGTTGCTGGTGGATTCGCCCTCGGATATGCCCTGCAGGACACCGGTCTTGCCAAGGTCCTTATCGAGGCTATCCCGTTCGGCGAAATGTCCGTAGTTCTCGTTATCGTGATCGCAGGCCTCGTCTGCTACTTCCTTTCGAACTTTATCTCGAACTCCGCTACGGCGGCCCTGCTCATCCCGATCCTTATCGTGGTCGCAGCCGGCATGGCGGATCCCGCAGCAGCCAGCCACTCTTCGTTCATGGCCTTTGGCGGAACCCAGGCAATGATTATCTTCATCGCAACCTGCGCCTCCATCGCAATGCTCTTCCCGATTTCGACTCCTCCGAATGCAATCGCTTCGTCGACCGGTCTCGTGGAGACAAAGGATATGGCAAGGGTCGGTATCGTGATCGGCGTTGTCGGTTTCATCTTCGGTTTCTTATGGCTTACCAAGATTTTCCCGTTCTAGTATGAAAAAGATTCTGTTCGTATTATCAGCGCTCCTGATCGGTGCCGCCGCTTTCGCTGAGGATAATCAGATCGAATACGGCTACAAGCAGACCGGTTACATGAGCACCCCCAAGATGGGCGCTTACGTGATCGGCGGCTATAAGTACTCCGACAAGGACGGCGCCAACGGAGGCCCGGGCTTCAACGCCAGGCTCATCCGTCTGTATGTAGACGGCTCCATCTTCACCGATTTCAAGTACAGGCTCCAGCTGCAGGTCAACGGCGGGAATCCCCACGTCAAAGACTACTACCTTGAGTGGACCAAGTACAACGCCTTCAGGGTTAAGATTGGCCAGTTCAAGAGGGCTTTCTCCTTCGAGAACCCGATGAACCCATGGGATGTGGGAGTAGGTGATTACTCGCAGGTAGTCCAGAAGTTCGCCGGATTCGGCGACAGGCTCGGCGAAGCCAACATGGGCGGCCGCGACCAGGGTCTCCAGATCCAGGGCGACTTCCTGCCCATAGGCGAAGACAAGCACACGCTCTTCCACTACCAGATCGGTGTCTGGAACGGTCAGGGTATCAACCAGGCCGATAAGGACAAGGCTAAGGACATCATCGGAACCCTCCAGGTCCAGCCCATCAAGGGCCTCAAGCTCGGAGTCTTCGGATGGAAGGGTACATGGATCGACGGAACCGGAACCAGCTGGGACCGTGACCGCGTATGCGCCGGCCTCTTCTACGACAAGAACAACTGGACCGTCAGGGCCGAGTACGCCGCAACCTTCGGCGCCGAGACCCGCCAGAACGGAGACAACACTGCCGACGCCCTCTACATCACCGCCGGTATCCCCGTTCAGGACTGGCTCAAGGTGTATGTTAAGTGGGATGAATTCCGCGGAGCAGGCAATGCCGCTACCGCGCATGACATTTATTCATGCTGCGCGAACTTCCGCCTGCACAAGAACCTCAACTTCCAGCTTGAGTACCGCCGTCATGAAGACCAGACCCTCGCGGTTCCTTCCTTCAACGAACTCTGGTTCATGACCTACGTCCGTTTCTAAAAGTTGATGCTAACCTGCGGAATCTTCCGCAGGTTAGTACCAAAAAATACCAAACAATAGGGATTGCCCCGGCCGGAAGGTCGGGGTAATTTTGTAGCGTGAACAATATGACGCTGAAAGAATTGAAGCTGGGTTGCTGGGGCGAGGTCCTTGCTGTGGGAGGAAAGGGCTCGCTTCGCCAGCATTTCCTGGACATGGGGCTTATCCCCGGGACTGTCGTGAAGATGATAAAGCGGGCGCCGATGGGCGATCCGCTGGAGATTCTTGTCCAGGGCTACTCGCTCACCCTAAGGGGAGCGGAGGCCGGCAAGATCGAGGTGCGGCAGACCGAGGCGCCCGCCGCGGCGCAGCCGCGCGAGACTTCGAAGATCGAAGAGATAGAGCACCCGGGCTTCGGCGAGGAGGGAAAGTATCACCAGAAGGAGCATGAACATCCGCTCCCGGAAGGTACTGTCCTCAGTTTCGCCCTTGCCGGCCAGCAGAACTGCGGCAAGACCACCCTTTTCAACCAGCTCACAGGTTCCAACCAGCATGTCGGAAATTTCCCGGGAGTTACGGTTGACCGCAAGGACGGCCCCATCAAAGGCCACAAGGATACTGTCGTCACCGACCTTCCCGGCATCTACTCGCTGTCTACCTACACCCAGGAAGAACTCGTTTCGAGAAACTTCATCATAAAGAACCATCCGAAGGCCATCATCAACATAGTCGACGCCACCAACATCGAGCGCAACCTCTACTTAACCATCCAGCTCATGGAACTCGACGTCCCCGTGGTCCTGGCCCTGAACATGATGGACGAGGTCCGCGGCAACGGCGGCTCGGTCCGCATCAACAAGATGGAAAAGGCCCTCGGTCTGCCCGTGGTCGCAATCAGCGCCGCTAAGAACGAAGGTATAGGCGAGCTTGTCGACCATGCCATCCATATCGCGAAGTACCAGGAGACGCCCGCAAGGCTGGACTTCTGCAGCCCCGACGACCATGGCGGCGCAGTCCACCGATGCTTGCACAGCATCATGCACCTGGTCGAAGACCATGCCCAGAGGGCCGGCATCCCCCGCAGGTTCGCCGCAAGCCGCTTGGTTGAGGGCGACCAGGACATACTGAACGCGCTCAAGCTTTCTGAAAACGAGCTCGAAACGCTCGAGCACATCATCCGCCAGATGGAGGAGGAGCGGGGAATGGACCGCCATGCCGCCATGGCCGAGATGCGCTACAGTTTCATCCACCGCCTATGCGCGGAGACCGTCAGCAAGCCCGGCGTCTCGAAGGAACGCCTGCGCTCGGACCGCATTGACCGTATCCTTACTGGTAAGTGGACCGCTATCCCTGCGTTCATCGCTATTCTGGGCCTGGTCTTCTGGCTCACCTTCGACGTGATCGGCGCCAGGCTCCAGGACCTCTTCGACGAGGGAATCTCGGCGCTGGGGGAGCGTGTGGCCGCATGGATGGCGTCGCTGAACGTGGCACCGCCTGTCCAGTCGCTGGTGGCCGATGCCATCTTCGGCGGTGTCGGCACAGTCCTGAGCTTCGTGCCGCTGATCGTGGTGCTGTTCTTCTTCCTTTCGCTGCTCGAAGACAGCGGCTACATGGCGCGTATCGCCTTCGTCTCGGACAGCCTGCTGCGCAAGATCGGCCTTTCAGGGCGCAGTATAGTGCCCATGCTCATATCGTTCGGATGCACCGTTCCCGGTGTCATGGCCGCCCGTACCCTTCCGTCGGCGCGCGACCGCCGTATGACCATCCTGCTCACCCCGTTCATGAGCTGCTCGGCGAAGATCGCCATCTACGGTTTCTTCGTTGCGGCGTTTTTCCCCGGCCGTGCGGGTTTGGTAATGACCTGCCTGTATTTGCTGGGCATATTCGTAGGCGTTCTCGTCGCACTGATTGCGAAGAAGATGCGCCGCAACCACGAACCCGCGCCCTTCGTGATGGAACTGCCGACTTACCGTCTGCCTCAGGCTAAGAATGTCGGGCATCTGCTGTGGGACAAAACAAAGGACTTCGTGGAGCGCGCGTTTACCGTGATTTTCCTCGCGACCATCGTGATCTGGTTCCTGCAGTCGTTCAACTTCAGGCTTGCATATGTGGCCGATGATCCGGGCACTTCGATGCTCGCCGTTGTCGCAGGTTGGATTGCGCCGCTGTTCAACCCGCTGGGGCTGGGCGACTGGCGTATCGTGACCGCTTTCATTTCTGGTTTCCTTGCCAAGGAAAGCGTCGTCGCGACCATGGAGCTCACCGGCGTGACCGCGGCCCTGACGACCCTCACCGCCGTGCCGATGCTGATCTTCTGCCTGCTCTACACGCCTTGCGTCGCGGCCGTCGCCTCGATACGCCGTGAGCTCGGCCGCCGCGCCGCGCTGTTCGTGATCGTCTTCCAGTGCGCCGTCGCCTGGCTTTGCGCCTGGCTCGGCTACCTTCTCTTCGGGTTGTTTATTTAAATAATCGCTTTTTTGTCTTACTTTTGTCGTGATATGTACGACGTGACTCTTATAAGCGATACGCGCGAGGGAAGTATCCGAAAGACTTCCTTCAAGACTTGCGAGGCAGTCTGCTCCGAGCAGATCGACATCGAAACCGAGGGCGATATCATCCGCAGTGTCAAATATGTAAAAGGCTGCCACGGAAACACCCAGGGCATAGGCCGCCTCTGCGCGGGCATGCGTGTTGGGGACGTTATCGACCGACTCTCCGGAATCGACTGCAAGGCCCGCGGCACCTCCTGCCCCGACCAGCTCGCCCGCGCCCTCCGCCAACTCTGATTTTCGCCCCCCCCTCGCGGCGGTTTTGGGGTTACTTTGCCCCTAGTATGTGGTCTCCCTGCTATTTTTTGGCAGGGAGACCGCGTTTTCCCCTTGTTTTTGCGGTTAGCCTGCTAGTTTTTCGCAGGGAGACCGCACTGTTTGGACCATGCGGCGAGATTTTGGGCATTTTCTCGCCGGATTGGGGGGGGCGAGGGCGCCATCATGCGCCGGCAGGAACATCAGCGTGGCGCATAAGTGTCTGAGTGTTAGGGTGTTGATGAAATACGACTCCGAGATTCAAGGAGTCGTATATTAGTAAGATGTTGATACAGAGGAATATAAGCGCCACGATTAACAAGGCAGGGGAGTTTGAGGGGGGACGCCCCCCCCTCAATCAAGGTAGGCGTGAGCCTCTTCGAAGACGAAAGAGGATGACTAAAAAGTCTTAGGACTTGGAGGTCATCTTCTTTTTATGTTATTCCGCCTCCGAGCGCAGGCTGCTCTCCTCCGGAAGCCTTCGCTTCGCTCACCCCTCCCACTGCGCTA
>JAGCVW010000032.1 GCA_017962165.1 Bacteroidales bacterium
CTCCGATACCTACACCCTCCGTGTACAGAAAGAGTTTACATCGCCGCAGGAAATGCTTGACATCGTCGTCAGCAACCAGGGCGGCAAGGTGGTGTATCTGCGAGATGTTGCGACCCTTCGCGACGGCAATCAGGAGCGCGAACAGGAATCCTACACCAACGGCCGACGCAGCGCCCGTATAATCATCCAGAAGCAGAGCGGCGCAAATACAGTCGACGTTATCAGAAACGTAAAGAAGCAGCTCGTGAAGATCGAGAAGAACCTGCCTTCCGATATCAAGATTGAGACGGTAGTGGACAGCTCGACCAACATCATCAATACGATCAAGACGCTGCGCGACACCATCATCATCACCTTCCTGGTGGTTATGCTGGTCGTGTTCTTCTTCCTCGGACGCTGGAGAGCGACGTTTATAATCGTCCTTTCGATTCCGGTGGCTCTGCTCGCCTCGATCGTGTACCTGTTTGCGACCGGCAATACGCTGAACATCGTCTCGATGTCCGCGCTTTCGATTGCGATCGGAATGGTCGTGGACGACGCTATAGTTGTCCTGGAAAATATCACGACACACCTTGACAGGGGAGAAAAGCCGAAGGAAGCGGCCGTCCATGCGACCGGCGAAGTCTCGATTTCGGTTATCGCCTCAACCCTTACGATGCTCTGCGTGTTCCTGCCCCTTACTATGATGAAGGGCTTCACCGGAGTGATGTTCAAGCAACTGGGCTGGATCGTAAGTATCATTATGATAGTTTCGACTACCGCAGCTCTTACCCTTGTCCCGATGCTTTGCAGCAGCTTCCTCCGTTCGGGAAAGCGCAGCGGCAAGCTCTACGATATCTTCTTCGTTCCGTTCAACAGGCTGCTCGATAAGATTTCGGCAGGCTACGGAAGGGTTATCAAGTGGTGTACGACACACCGTAAGGTGGTGATCCTCAGCGCATTCGCAATATTTGTCGCAGTGACGGCAATCTATGTCCCGAGGATGAAGACCGAGTACTTCCCGAAGACGGACGAGGGCCGAATCAGGGCCAACATCTACCTGCCGGTAGGAACGGCCCAGACGATGACGGCCGAGCTGGCAAGCAGCATCTACGACGAGATCGTCGCCGCCGTTCCGGAGCTTCAGATCATCAACATCACTTACGGTCAGGCGGATACGGACAATACCTTCGCCAACATGCAGAGCAACGGAACCCACGTCATCTCGATGAACTTGAACGTAGGTACCGTCGACACCCGTAAGCGCAGCTCGGACGAGATCGCTACGGTTATCCGTGGCATCCTCGCCCGCTATCCCCAGATCCGCAAGGCGCTCGTATTCGAGGGCGGTGGCGGAATGGGCGGCGCGGCGACCGTGGACGTGGAGGTTTATGGCTACGATTTCCATGAGACCGACCGCATTGCCCACGATCTTCGCGACAAGATGATGGAGGACCCGTCGTTCGTGCAGGTCAGCCTCTCGCGCGACGAGTACACGCCCGAGTACCAGATCAACTTCGACCGTACGAAGCTTGCCCTCAACGGCCTGACTTCCTCTACCGCCGGCGCCGCTTTCAGCGCGGCCATGTCCGGCACAGTAGCGTCGTTCTACCGCGAAGACGGCGAGGAGTACAACATCCGCGTCCGCTATGCGCCCGAGTTCCGCCGCTCGATCGAGGATATGGAGAACATCACCATTATGAACGCGATGGGAAGGCCGGTGAAGATGAAGGAGCTCGGCACGCTGGTGGAGACTGAGGTCCCGCCGACTATCGAGCGTAAGGACCGCGAGCGTCTGATTACTGTCAGCGGAATCGTTGCCACCGGAGTCGCCCTCAGCGAGGCGGTGGCCAAGACCGAGCAGGTGATCTCGCAGACCGAGATACCGGCAGATCTTACTACTGTAATCGCAGGTGACTACGAAGATCAGCAGGATCTCTTTAAGGATATGATAGTGCTTATCGTCCTTATCATTATCCTGGTTTACATAGTGATGGCGGCCCAGTTCGAGTCGTTTGTCTCGCCGTTCGTCATCATGTTCTCGGTTCCGTTCGCCCTTGTAGGCGTAGCTATCGGAATGCTGGTCAACGGCTCGCCGATCGGCGCGATGGGCCTTGTCGGTATCATCATTCTGCTGGGTATAGTGGTGAAGAACGGTATCGTTCTTATCGACTACACTATCCTTTTGCGAGAGAGGGGATACAGCGCAGTTGAGGCATCTGCGATGGCTGCTAAGAGCCGTCTGCGTCCTATCCTCATGACCACCCTCACCACCGTTCTCGGTATGCTCCCGATGGCCATCGGCCTGGGCGAGGGCGCCGAGCTCTGGAAGGGACTTGGTGTAGTAGTTTGCTGGGGACTTTCTATCTCAACTCTCGTAACACTCGTACTTATCCCTGCGATCTATTGCGTGTTCGCGACAAGGCAGGAAAGAAGACAACAGAAAAAACTCGCCAAATAATGAAAGCAGTATTCATAGCCTACAACCAGGCATACAACGAGGAGATTATCGATATTCTCGACAGTTTTGAACAGAGGGGTTTCACCCGCTGGGATGAGGTCAGCGGCCGCAGCTCTTACTTTGGCGAGCCCCACTACGGATCCCACGCGTGGCCTATCATGAACCACGCTATTCTTACGATGGTTCCGGACAATGTCGCACCGGCCCTCCTCGAGGCGCTCCACGAAAAGGACACCCAGTTCGAAGACCTCGGACTCAGGGCTTTCAGCTGGACCATTGAGCAACATATTTAAAAAATTCTTATTTTTGGAGGAAATGGAAAAAACAGTTACCAGTCAGAATTTCAAAGAGATACTTGCCTCGGCACGTGTAGTGGTGGTTGATTTTTGGGCGGTGTGGTGCGGCCCGTGCAGGGCCCTTGCGCCTACGGTCGCGGAAGTCGCCGGAGATTTCGCCGGAAAAATCGTCGTTGCAAAATGCAACGTTGACGAGGTTCAGGACATCTCTATAGAGTACGGAATCCGCAGCATCCCTACACTCATCTTTTTTAAAGATGGTGTACCGGTAGATAAAACGGTCGGACTCGTATCGAAAGAAGAAATAGTTGAACGTATAAATTCTCTGTTATGAAGAAATTAATCGCAGCCGCTGCAGCTCTCGTACTGTTTGCTGTCAGCGCATCCGCGCAGCTCGGTATCGTGGCCGGTCTGACCTCCAATTCTTCGGACCTCAAGACCGCCTACAGCGATATAGTTGAGAACCAGTCCGTGACTCAGTATCACGCCGGTCTTGTCCTCAGGCTCGGCCTTCCCCTCGGCTTCTATGTGCAGCCGGGTCTCGTTTATGAAATGAAGGGCGAAAGCCTCAAGGACCAGATCGCTACCGAAGAGGTTAGCATCAACACCAAGACCGGTTTCCTCGAGGTCCCCGTACAGGCGGGTTGGAGACTCGACCTCGGCGGAGTTGCTCCTTACGTATTCCTTGAGCCCTATGTCGGTTACGCAATCACTACGGAAACCAAGACCGAAGCCAAGAACGCTGCTTCGCAGGCAATCATCGACGGTGTCGCCACAGGACTCGGCCTCAACCTGAATACGGATCCCGACGATCCCAATAAATGGGACGGCCGCAACCGTCTGCAGTACGGTGTGGGTGTCGGCGGTGGTATCCTCCTTCTGGATAAGCTCGCCGTCTCGCTCAAGTGGTACTGGGATTTCGGCAACCTCTACAACGAAGACGGCCAGTCCAGTCTCTCTGCCCAGGCCATGTATGAGGCCGCAAAGAACAACAAGGCTAACGGTATAGCTCTTACAGCAACCCTCTTCTTCTAGTAGATGACAGGCAAAAAGGCGCTATTTTTCTGCGCCGCAGCTTCAGACATAGATCCTGCATACAACCAAGCCGCCCGGGAAGCAGTCCGCGCGGCTTGTTTGTGTGGTTATGAGATAGTATCGGGAGGTACAATCAAGGGTACGATGAAGGTCGTCAGCGACACTGCCCGCGAGTGCGGAGCACGCGTCAAGGGCGTCCTTCCGCGCTTCATGGACGGGCTGGAGTATCCGGACCTGGACGAACTCGTATGGACTCCGACCATGTCCGAGCGCAAGGAAGAGATGCGCGCGGGAGTAAGCCTTGCCGTCGCCCTCCCGGGAGGGATAGGGACCCTGGACGAACTGACGGAGACTTGCACACTTGTGCGCCTTCACCAGACCGACGCGAAGGTCGTGATCCTCAATGTCAACGGTTTTTACGACCTGCTCGAAAAACTCTTCGACCACTATGTCGAAACAGGCATGCTCGACGTGCCGACCCGCAGGAAGATCATATTTGTAAGGACCATAGAAGAATTCAAGGCGGAATTATGAGCAGGGAAGACGTTCAGACATTCCTTGGAGAGGACTGGGCCGCGGTCCAGACCATCATCGCGGACGCGCTGCGTTCGGATATAGGCCTTCTCAACATAGTCAATTCCGAGATCCTCGCCCATGGCGGGAAGATGCTCAGGCCCATGGTGACCCTGCTGATGGCAGGCGCCTGCGGCTCCATCAACAGGGATTCGCGCCTGTTCGCAGCGGCCTCGGAGTTGCTGCACAATGCTACCCTTCTCCACGATGACGTCGCAGACGAAAGCGACACCCGTCGCGGGATGCCCACCATGCGCTCGCGCCTCGGCCCCAGCCGCGCCGTCCTTCTGGGCGACTTCTGGCTGGCGAAGTCTGTGGACATTATCCTTCAGGCAAATTCCGCGGACTCGGTGAAAAGCATCTTTTCCAAGACGCTTTCTGATCTCGCGGAAGGAGAAATGCTGCAGCTGGAGAAATCCGGGACTGCGGATACCTCCGAGGCGGATTATCTCAGGATTATTCACTGCAAGACGGCCTCGCTGTTCGAGACGGCGGGCCTGAGCGGAGCAATCTCCGCGGGAGCCCCGCCCTCTTACGTCGAGGCCGCGAGGGCGTATTCGTGCGCCCTCGGAACGGCCTTCCAAATCAAGGACGACATCCTCGATTATACAGGTGACGGCGAACTGGGTAAGCCGGTTGGCATAGACCTTCTGGAAAAGAAGATTACCCTGCCGCTGCTCTGCGCAATGAATGGCTCGCCCCGCGAGGCCGAAATAAGAAAAATGGTGGTTGCGATCGACGCACACCCCGAATATTGCGAAGAGATTCGTAAATTTGTAGCGGAGCGCGCGGGAGTCGCGGCCGCTGAGGCGGTTCTCGAAGATTATGTCCAGAAAGCCCTCAAGGCCGTCGAATCCCTGCCGCCGAGCAGATATACGGATTATCTGGCCGAGATAGCCAGATTCAACTCAGTAAGGACGAAGTGAGATTCGCAGACATAGAAGGCAATCAGGAAGTCGTTAAGGCTCTGGCCGGGATGGTCGATTCCGGCAAGATCCCCCATGCGATCATGTTCCACGAAGACGACGGAGGCGGAGCGTTCCCCATCGTCCAGGCCTTCCTGCAGTATCTTTTCTGCAAGAACCGTTCGGGGGGAGACTCCTGCGGCGCCTGCCCCGGCTGCAATAAAATAGGCAAACTCATCCACCCGGATGTCTACTACATCTATCCGGTCAATACGGGCAGTTCTACTGATTTCGTGGTGCAGTGGCGAGAGCTGGTCCAGTCCAATCCGTCATTTACCGAGAATGAACTGAGCGATGCGCTGGGAATAGAGGGTAAGACCGCCATGATAAAGGTCGAAGAGGCGAAGAAAGTGCTCGACGTCCTTTCGCTCTATGCCCTCGAAAGGGGCTACCGCGCGCTTGTGGTCTATCTCCCCGAGAAGATGAACAGGGAAGCGGCTAACCGCCTGCTGAAAGCGGTGGAGGAACCGCCGGAGAAGACCCTGTTCCTTATGATTACGCATGCGCCGGACATGGTGCTTCCCACTATCGCTTCGCGTTGCCTGAGGCTTCGCGTCATGCCCCGCAGGGGCGTGTTCCGTTCGGTGGGGCAGGCAGAAGATCCGGAGCTGCTGCGCCGCCTGATGCAGGCCGTGCTGGCGCGGGACCTTGGGGCCGCGCTGGAGGCGGCCGACGCTGCCGCGGCGCTCCCTTCGCGCGAACGCGCCAAGGGCTTCTGCAGGTACGCCGCTGAGAGGCTGCGCTTCGTGTTCCTCCTGCAGCAGGGTCTCGACAAAATGGTCGAAGTGCCCGAAACCGAGCTCGCGGAGCTCCGCGACTGGGCTGCGAGATGCCCCAAAACATTCCCCCGAAAGGCGGCGGAAGCGCTCGGCCGCGCCCAGGGTTATATCGAGCGCAACGTTAACGTCAAGATACTCTTTACGGATCTTGCCGACAGATTATACATGTCAATATGAGTGAGACTATCAACTACGACTGCTTCCGAGGGTGCGTGAAAGCGACTACACCCGAAGGGGAGACCGTATGCACATACAGGGAGGGCTGCTGCAAGCTCGGCGAGCACAACTACCTGAAGGACGTTGGGGCCAACGAATATCCCGATATCTTCGAGGTACGCTTCAAGAATACCAGGAAGGGCTTCTACCGCAACGACAGCGGCCAGAGCGTCCGCCAGGGCGACATGGTGGTAGTCGAGGCTGCCAACGGCCATGACCTCGGAATCGTTACCCTCGAAGGACCGCTGGTCCTGCGCCAGATGAAGCGTCGCAAGATTGATCCCGAGACTGCCGAGTTCCGCAAAATCTACCGCAAGGCCCGCCAGGCTGACGTGGAGAAGTGGCTGGAAGCTACCGCCCGCGAGCAGCAGACCATGATCGAAGCCCGCAGGATTGCGGCCACCATGGGTCTGGAGATGAAAATCGGCGACGTGGAGTTCCAGGGCGACGGGACCAAGGCGATCTTTTACTACATCGCCGACGGACGCGTGGACTTCCGCCAGCTCATCAAGGTCTTCGCCGAGGAGTTCCGCATCAAGATCGAAATGAAGCAGATAGGCGCCCGCCAGGAGGCCGGCCTCATCGGAGGCCTGGGCGTTTGCGGCCGCGAGCTCTGCTGCGCGAACTATATCACCAACTTCAAGAGCATCGGCACTGCAGCTGCCCGCTGCCAGGACCTTTCGCTCAATCCGCAGAAGCTCGCCGGTCAGTGCGGAAAGCTCAAGTGCTGCATCAACTACGAAGTGGCGACCTACCTCGACGCGCAGAGCCGCATCCCAAAGGTAAGCGAACCTCTCGAGTTCAAGGACGGCCTGGCTTATCTGCGCAAGACAAATATCCTTGCGGAGACGATGTACTTCTCCTACGACCGGAATTCCGATGAAAATCTCTACCCGCTCGCGGCGGAAGACGTGCGCGAGATCATCATGATGAACCGCAACGGCATCAAGCCCGATTCGCTCATGCCGGAGCCGGTCAGCAGCGCTCCCGAGTTCGTCACTGCGGCGGGCGAGGGCAGCATCACCCGTTTCGACAGCCCCAAAAAGAAAAAGCACAGGGGCAGGAAGAGGGGCCGCAATGAGAAGTAGGCTGCTCATAGCCCTGGCCCTTGTGGGCCTTTGTTCTTGCGGGCGTCCGTTGTCCGGGGAGCTTTTCCTCGCATCGCCACGCAACTCCTACGATTTCCCGCTGACGGTAGTCGATTCGCTGGCGCTCTACGACTTCGCGTTCTATACCAGGGTCGACGGCGACGGAAGCGTCTGGCAGCCGGTCAGGCTCGACATCTCCTGGGTGGCCCCTTCGGAGACGGTCTACCGCGAGACGGTATACATGCTCACGGGAGCCGAGCACGGAACGCTCCAGCGCTACCGTTCCTACGTCCGTTTCCCCGCGGCGGGGCAGTGGACGCTTAAGGTGGCTGTAAGCCCGGAGGTGGAAGGATTCAGGGGCCTCGGCCTCACATGGAAAGAAAAACGATGGGACACGACAAACTGAGGAAGTTCGCCGAGAACGAGACGTTCGGATGCCTGCTGCAGCCATCTGCGGCGGAGCTCCTCTCGGATGGGTTCTTCAACCTGAAGGACCACCCGATAAAGGGGCATTGGGCCGAGCGTATGTTCGGGCGCGAGCCGGGAGCGGAGATCATACTGGAACTCGGTTGCGGCAAGGGCGAGTACACGCTCGACCTCGCGCGCCGCTATCCGGACAAGTGCTTCATCGGAGTGGATATCAAGGGCGCCCGCCTGTGGAAGGGCGCGAAGACCGCGACGCTGGAGAAGATACCAAACGTAGCCTTCCTGCGCACCCGCATAGAATTCATAACGGCGTTTTTCGCTCCAGGCGAGATATCGGAGATATGGCTCACCTTCTCGGATCCTCAGATGAAGAGCGAGAATTCCCGTTTGAGTTCGCCGCTGTTCCTGGAGCGTTACCGCAACTTCATGCGTCAGGGCGGTTTGGTGCATTTGAAGACGGATTCCCGCTTTCTGCATGAATATACCAAAGCGGTAGTAAAAGCGAATGGCTTGAAGCTTCGCTGCTGCACCTGGGATGTATATGCGTCTTTGATGCCGCTATGCGGCCAGGCGACGGTAGCGGGCGATATGGTCGACGGACTCGATCCGGTCGTCTATGAGGTGCAGACCTTCTACGAGAAGATGTTTCTCGAGATGGGGCTTCCCATCAGTTATCTGCAGTTCGTAATCGACCATGACGGGCCGTATGTCCATCCAGTGGATTTTGACGAAAAATTCTGGCGTGAGGCCGAAGGACCGCGAAGGTCTTTCAGCCACCAGCCTGCTAAAAAACAGAACCATGGCACTGTTTAATTTCTTTGGCGACCAGGAACACCGCGTGTTCCATTATACTCCCCGCTATTATGATGAAAAAGCGGAGGAACGCAAGCGCAAGTTCGGTCAGGTAGACGGAACTGCGGACAAGGAAAAAGAGGCCGGGACCTACAATCCGGGCGACTACATCCGCGGGTCGTTCCGCGAGGGAAACCGAAGCCGTTCCCATGTCAACCGCGCCCAGCAGATAATCGGCATAATCGGCCTTCTGCTCGTGTTCGCAATCCTGTTTTATATCCTGAAATTCTATACTTTGCTGAAATAATGAACGATTCGATTATAGAAGCCGCAAAGGTCCTGAAGGCCGGAGGAGTCATACTTTATCCCACGGATACGATCTGGGGTATAGGATGCGACGCCACAAATGCCGAGGCGGTCGCGAAAGTGTTCGCGATTAAGCGCCGCGACGAAGCGAAGTCGCTCGTGCTGCTGGCCGCCGACCTTGACATGATAGCCCGTTATGTGCGCGAAGTGCCGCAGATGGCCATTCAGCTGGTTGAGGTCAACGACGCGCCTATGACCGTTATCTATCCCGACGCAGTGGGCATTGCCCCGAACGCCGTGGCCGAAGACGGGTCGGTCGGGATACGCGTCCCGCTCAATCAGGACTGCGTGGATCTTTGCCGCAGGCTCGGCCGGCCGGTCGTGTCTACATCGGCAAATATTTCCGGCGAACCGGCCCCGAAGAAGTTCGCCGAGATCCCGGCCGAAATACGTGAGGCAGTGGACTTTATTGTCGACCCTGCGCTCGAAAAGGGCGGCACGGGCCGCGCAAGCCAGATAATAAAGGTCGAAGTGGACGGCCGGATTCAGATAATACGCGCATAGCCATGGGAAAACTACAGGTACTGCCCGCACAGATTGCGAACATGATTGCCGCCGGCGAGGTCGTCGGCAGGCCGGCATCGGTGGTAAAGGAACTCACCGAGAACGCGCTGGATGCCGGGGCTTCGAAGGTAACGGTTGTGGTGACCGATGCCGGCCGCACCCTCATTCAGGTGATTGACGACGGCTGCGGAATGTCCTCCGAGGACGCGGTGCTCTGCTTCGAGCGCCATGCGACCTCGAAGATTGCGACGGCCGAAGACCTCGAGCAGATTGCGACCTTCGGATTCAGAGGCGAGGCGCTCGCGTCGATATCCGCAGTGGCGGAGGTGACGCTCAAAACGCGCCGCGCTGAGGCGGAAACCGGAACCCAGGTGACAGTCGGTAATTTTGGCCATGTCGAAGTCGGCGAGTGCAGTGCTCCAGTGGGGACTAACATTGCCGTGCGCAACCTGTTTTACAATACTCCCGCACGCCGCAAGTTTTTGAAGTCCGACAATGTCGAACTGAAGCACATAGTCGAAGAGTTCACTCACGTAGCGCTGACAAGGCCCGATGTAGCCTTTACCCTGACCCACAACGGCCGCGATATGTTCGTTCTGAAAGCTGCAAAGTCGCTGAAATACCGCATCCAGGACCTTCTTGGCGCAGGCATCACCGGAGAGCTGGTCGATATCTTCGCTGACACCTCGCTCGTGTCGGTGAGCGGATTCATAGGCCGGCCGGAGAGCGCCAGAAAGACTCTTGGGAACCAGTTCTTCTTCGTAAACGGCCGCTATTTCCGCAGCCCGTACTTCCATAAGGCCGTAATGAACGCATACGCGGAGATGGTGCCCGACGGTGTGACGCCCTCGTATTTTATTTACCTGACGGTAGATCCGCATGCGATAGATGTCAACATCAGCCCCACCAAGACTGAGATAAAGTTCGAGGAGGACAGCGTGATATTCCAGACGCTGTACGCCTGCGTGCGCGAGACCCTCGGACGCAACAGCTTCGGCGCGTCGATAGATTTCGATACGGAAGGCGGGCTCGAGATGCCGCAGATTTCGCGCAGTTTCTCCGAGTACAAGAACGCGGAGATTGCTCCGTCGCACGATTTTGATCCGGATTACAACCCGTTCGATCCTGCACCTGCGAGCGACTATACACCCGATTTCGGAGGCGGAGCGGGGGGCCATGCCGCGGCCGATTTTGGCCGGCGGAGCGAGAACTACGGCGCCCTTTTCGAAGAGCGGACGCTGACCCTCTCCAAGGCCGTTATCATTGGCGGGCGTTTCATCGCGACCCCGGTCGCGTCAGGTGTGATGCTGGTCCATATCCGGCGCGCGCTCGTCCGCATCCTCTACGAGAAGATGCTCCGCGCGCTGCAGGCTGAGGCGCCCGTTTCGCAGACCGCGCTGTTCCCGGTCGAGGTTCCGGTAGGCCCGGCGAATGTGCCGCTGTTCGAGGAGTATGCAGGGACGCTTGCCCGCCTTGGCTTCGACATTGCGCCGTTCAGCGCGGATTCGGTCGTTGTGAATGCGGTGCCGGAGGGCCTGAACGCTGACGAAATGTCAGTCCGGGACACGGTGGCAGACTTGTTGCAGATTCTCGTTGACGGCGGGCACGGTTGCCTGCCGGAAATGATGCAGGCCGCGACAGCCCGAAAGTTCGCCGAACTCGGCGCTGCCCGTTATGCGGAGTTGAAGACTCCTGCAGAGGCGACTCAGCTTTTGGATGACCTCTTCGCCTGCTCGGCCGCGGATCTGACCCCTTCGGGGAAGCGCATCACCTGCATCGTTCCTGTGGAGGACATTGAAAAGAGATTTTAGATGGAGTATTACCAGCAGCAGGGGGGCTTTTTCTCCCGCATACCTACCGTGACAAGGAACCTGTTCTTTGTCAACGTGGTCTTTTTTATCGCTACTCTCATCAATGAGAAATTCATGATGGGAGCGTTCGCGCTTTATTACCCGACTTCGCACTATTTCCACTGGTGGCAGCTCTTCACGCATATGTTTATGCACGGTGGCTTCTGGCACATATTCTTCAATATGTGGGCACTGATTATGTTCGGCTCGGCTGTGGAGCAGACAATAGGTTCCAAGAAGATGCTGAAGCTGTTCTTCGTGGCGGGTCTTGGCGCTGTGGCCCTGCATTTCGGGACCATGTATCTTGAGGGCAATATCCTTGAGAAACAGGTTATGTCAGGAGTGGCAGGTGCTGCCGAGTCGTATGCAAGGCTCAAGGCCACCCCGACCGTGGGTGCGTCCGGCGCCATCTACGGCATCCTGATGAGCTACGCGCTCCTGTACCCTCAGAGGCGCCTGACCCTGATTTTCCCTCCGATTTCGATGAAGGCCATGACATGGATCATCGTGTTCGCCGTTATCGAACTCTTCCTTGGCGTCAAAGGCGTTGCCGACGGCGTAGCCCACTTCGCCCATCTCGGCGGCATGCTCTTCGGCTGGCTCATGATACGCTACTGGCGCAAGAAGGGAACTCTGTTTAACGAATACGGGCAGTATTAATGGAACTGTTTTATTCAAACGACATTTCAGGCGACCTCGTCAGACTAAACGCGGAGGAATCCGCTCACTGCGTCCGCGTCCTGCGCCATCGTGAGGGCGATGAAATCGCCGTGATGGACGGCCGCGGGACGCTACTGTGGTGCGTTCTGGAAGATGCTTCCGTCAAAGAAGCCGTAGCGCGCATCGTCCGCCGTGAGCCCGGTTTCGGCTCCCATCCCTACCGCCTGACCCTTGCCGTTTGTCCTACAAAGAATTTCGACCGCTACGAGTGGATGGCTGAAAAAGCCACCGAGATAGGCGTGGATGTCATCGCTCCGGTCATCGGCGAACGCTCCGAGCGCAAAGTCTGCAAGACTGATAGATTGGATCGCATTGTTCTCAGCGCTGCAAAGCAGTCTTTGAAGGCCGCAGTCCCCGTTGTCGCCGAACCCGTAAGTGTTTTAGACTTTATAAAATCTTTCTCCGATTCCTCATCCCTTCCCCAGAGCCCGGTCTCTTCCGGCGCCTCCTCTGATCCATCAGTGGGTGTTTTGAAGTTGATCGCTTACTGCTTCGAAGGGGAAAAGGTGTCAATCAAGGAAGCGTTGGAGGCTTCTTCGCTTTCGGATGTGGTTGTCCTGATAGGCCCCGAGGGAGATTTTTCCCCGAAAGAGGTGGCGGCTGCGGTCCGCGCCGGTTTCCGGCCCGTTCACCTTGGCACCTCGCGCCTCCGCACCGAAACCGCCGCCCTCACCGCCGCCGAATCGGTCTACTTCAAATATCTCTGATTTTTTGGACTTCTCCCCCCCCTAAATTACGGGGAGTAGTCGAATTTTCGAGTTACTTTGCCCCTAATGCGTGGTCTCCCTGCCAGAATTCAGCATGGAGACCGCATTTTACCTATATTTTTGCGGTCAGCCTGCCGGTTTTTCGCAGGGAGACCGCATTTTTATTTAAATAGCGTTTTTACCAGGCCGGCGACGTCGGAGACTTTAACTACTTTGATGGTAGCGTCGCGGACTGCATCCAGGTTCGAGTAGGCACTGACGAAAATCTTTTTGAAACCGAGGCGCTGGGCTTCGATGACACGCCTTTCGGCTTGGGCCACGGGGCGGATTTCGCCACTGAGGCCGACTTCGCCGGCGAAGCAGAAGTCGGAGGGAATGGCGAAATCGAAGTTCGACGACAGGACCGCGCAAATTACCGCCAGGTCGCAGGCCGGGTCGGTGATCTTCAGGCCGCCGGCCATGTTCAGGAACACATCCTTTGCGCTGAGGTGGAAGCCGGCGCGCTTTTCGAGCACGGCGAGCAGCATGTTCAGCCTGCGCACGTCGAAGCCGGTCGCTGAACGCTGGGCGGTCCCATAGGCGGCCGTGGACACTAGGGCCTGGACCTCGAACAGGAACGGGCGAGTGCCGTCGAGCATGGCGCATATGGCAGTGCCGCTGAGACCCTGCTCGTGCATGGGGATAAGCATTTCCGAAGGGTTCGCCACCTCGCGCAGGCCCTGGCCGGTCATCTCGAAGACTGCGAGCTCGGACGTGCTGCCGAAGCGGTTCTTGATCGAGCGGAGGATGCGGTAGGAGCCGCGGTTCTCCCCTTCGAACTGCAGGACCACGTCGACGATATGCTCCAGTATCTTCGGGCCGGCGATGAAACCGTCCTTGGTGATGTGACCGATTAGGATTACCGGGACGCCTGATTCCTTTGCGAAGCGCAGCAGCCGCGCCGCGACCTCCTTGATCTGTGAGACCGAGCCGGCGGCTGATTCGACAGTTTCGGTATACATGGTCTGGACTGAGTCGACGACCATGAGGTCGGGCTTGATCTCTTCCGCCTCGGCCAGGATATTCTCCAGCAACGTTTCCGCGTAGATCAGGCAGTTGCCGGCGTCGCCTCCAAGACGGGCCGCGCGCATCTTTACCTGCTTCTCGCTCTCCTCGCCGGTGACGTAGAGCGTGCGGAGGGAGGGACTATGCAGCGGAATCTGCAGCGAGAGGGTAGACTTGCCGATTCCGGGCTCACCGCCGATCAGCACCAGCGAACCGGGGACCATGCCGCCACCCAGAAGGCGGTCGACCTCGGCGCTGCCCAGGCTTACGCGCTCCTCAGCCGACGAAGACACCTCGGTCAGTTTGACCGGCTTACGCCGCTCGTCGCGCCCGAACGCGCTCTTCGCCGCCTTCGTCGCCGGCTGGACCGGAGCCTCCACCATCGTGTTCCACTCCTTACACGCCGGACACTGCCCCATCCACTTCGGGCTCTCGTTTCCGCAACTGGTACAATACCACAATGTCTTCGCTTTTGGCATATGCTTTTCTCTTGTTCTCAAAGATAATAAAAGAATCCTAACGCGGCAGTTTCAATAATTCCATATCGGACATCTGGCCACCGTCAATTTTGAATCTTAATGCGGTTCTGAGGACGTGCCAGCCCTGTAGGCCGCAGGCGCCCGGGTTAAGGGTCATCATCTGATAGTAGTCGTCGTACATTACTTTCAGGATATGCGAATGACCGCAGACGAAAACCTGCGGGCGGAAGCGTTCTATCAGCGCGCGTGCCCGGTAGTCGTAGTGTCCCGGATAGCCTCCGATGTGGGTCATCAGGACACTCATACCTCCGCACTCGAAAAACTGATACGACGGATACTCCATGCGGATATCCTGTCCGTCGCAGTTCCCGAAGACCCCGACAACCGGTTTCCATTTGGAGATTTGTTTGGTGAACTCCACGCCTCCGCCCCAGTCCCCGGCGTGCCACACGACGTCGCAGGGCTCCAGAAACTCCCGGAACTCCGGACTCCACACGCCGTGGCTGTCGCTGATTAACCCTACGAACATATCAACATCAAAAATACGAAAATCCTCCGCCCCAACCAAAAATCCAGTTACTTTGCCCCGCTGAGGGCAAAGTAACCCCCAAAAACCGCCAAAACTGAAGTTACTTTGCTCTCCATGGGGCAAAGTAACTATAAAAATTGTAGTAGGTCTCGCATTTTTTGGCAGACCTCACACGCATCGGCTATTTCTTCGCGCGCAAAGAGGACCAGGCCATGTAGAAGATCAGCCCCAGCAGCGGAACGATGGCGATTGCCTGGGCGCCGGAGGCGGAGTGGCCGGCGGCGACGGTGTTCCAGCCGCGGAGGAACCAGTCAACCCCCGCGAAGCGCAGGATCGCTGAGACAACGCCCATCAAGGCGCCGCCGGCGATGAAACCGGAGGCGATCAGGGTGCCCTTGTCGAGCCGCGCCTTATTCAGAGCCTCGTCCGAAGAGCGGTGGCTGACGAACCAGGCGATAGCGCCGCCCATGAGCAGCGGGAGGTTGAGGTCGAGCGGGATGAACATGCCCAGGCAGAACGCCAGCGCCGGCACTTTGAAGACGGTCAGCAGTATCGCGATCACCGCGCCGATGCCGTAGAGCAGCCATGGCGCATTGCCGCCGTTCATCATGGGCTGGATGACCGCCGCCATGGCGTTAGCCTGAGGTGCGACCAGCGCGCCCTCGCCCGTGAAACCGTAGGTTTTGTTCAGGATCATCATCACCCCGCCGACGGTAGCAGCCGCGACGAGCGTGCCCACGAACTTCCAGGTCTCCTGCTTCGCGGGCGTGACCCCGGTCCAGTAGCCGATCTTCAGGTCCGTGATGAAACCGCCGGCCATGGAGAGGGCCGTGCACACTACGCCGCCGATGACCATGGCCGCCGCCATTCCAGCGTTGCCCTTAAGCCCCACGGCGACCAGCACTAACGCTGTGATAATCAGCGTCATGATGGTCATGCCGCTGACGGGGTTGGTTCCCACAATCGCGATTGCGTTGGCCGCGACCGTGGTGAAAAGGAACGCGATCACGCCCACGATCAGCACGCCGATCAGCGCCTGCCAGACGTTTGCCACTACTCCGCCGAACGCGAAGAAGGCGAAGGTCGCCAAAAGGGCGAACGCGATGCCGAAGACAATCAGCCTCATCGGGAGGTCCCGCTGGCTTTCTTCGACCGCCTGGGCCCCCGCACCCTTCTTTCCGAATTCGCCTACCGCCAGCCCTACCGCGCTCTTGATCACGCCGGCGCTCTTGATGATGCCGATGATGCCGGCCGTGGCGATTCCGCCTATGCCGATGTGGCGCGCGTATTCCTTGAATATCTGGTCGGGCGACATTTCGCCGATGGTTTGGGCGATTCCCGTGCCCATGAGGTCGACTATCTGGCCCCCGAACAGCAGGTTCATGCCCGGAATGATGACCAGCCAGACGAGAAGCGAGCCGCAGCAGATTATGAACGCGTATTTCAGGCCCACGATGTAGCCAAGGCCAAGGATGGCTGCGCCAGTGTTGAGTTTCAGAACCACCTTCGCCTTGTCGGAGACCACCTGGCCCCAGTGCATGACGGTAGTGCTGAGGGTTTCCGCCCAAGCGCCGAAGGTGCTTACGACAAAGTCGTAAAGGCCGCCGACAAGGCCGGCGGCCAGCAGCGTCTTCGCGCTGCCACCTTCGGTGCTTGTCAGCACCTTCGTCGTTGCTGTCGCCTCAGGGAACGGATACTGCCCGTCCATCTCCTTCACGAAATACTTGCGGAAGGGGATGAGGAACAGGATACCGAGCACGCCGCCGAGCAGCGAACTCAGGAACATCTGAGTGAAGTTTACTTCCAGACCTAAGATATATATGGCGGGGAGGGTGAAGATAGCTCCGGCTACGATAACGCCGCTGCAGGCGCCGATGCTCTGGATGATGACATTCTGCCCGAGACCGTCCTTCTTTTTGAGAGCGCCGGTAAGGCCCACCGCGATGATTGCGATGGGGATTGCAGCTTCGAAAACCTGGCCCACTTTCAGGCCCAGATATGCAGCCGCTGCGGAGAACAAAACGGTCATCAAAATGCCTATGGCAACCGAGTAGGGAGTAACTTCTTTCTTCATATATATAATAGGTATGATTAACGGCAAAGATAAGTAAAAATTTTCCCTAAAAAATTTGTAATAATCAAAAAAGTGTCTATCTTTGCAGTCCTTTTCGCGCATTACGCGAAGGGGCTTTGTAAGTTCTTTGAATTATTGAGAGAGATAACGAGGTAAATAATTGAAAAGATTAGTCTAAAGATTAGAAATACGAGTTTTTTCGTGTTGCAATTGAGGACTACAATTTCAAGGCAAATCGAGTTAATATTGAGATTGAGTGTTGTAAGACAGTTGATCTTGGTATGATTCACGAAAGAGAAAGAGAGTAAGAGCGAACGGAGGATGCCTTGGCTTCCAGAGACGACGAAGGACGTGGTAAGCTGCGAAAAGTCGCGGGGATCTGCAAACAGGAATTGATCCGCGAATATCCGAATGGGGCAACCCACTGGATTGAAGATCCAGTACCATCAAATTGATGGGGTGAACCCGGGGAACTGAAACATCTTAGTACCCGGAGGAAGAGAAAGAAATATCGATTCCCAAAGTAGTGGCGATCGAAATGGGAAGAGCCTAAACCGTTGACGTTACGGCGTCATCGGGGTTGTAGGAGCAGACGCAAAGACCTAGCAATGAACCGGAAGCATCTGGAAAGTTGCGCCGCAGGGGGTGAGAGTCCCGTACGGGTAAAGAGGCTGGGTTGAGTTTGCCACCTGAGTAGGGCGGGACACGTGGAATCCTGTCTGAATCTGCGGCGACCATGCCGCAAGGCTAAATATAACCGGAAGA
>JAGCVW010000033.1 GCA_017962165.1 Bacteroidales bacterium
CAGTCTTGAAAACTGTTGACCTTCACGGGTCCGGGGGTTCGAATCCCTCTCTCTCCGCTTGAAATTTCTGGATGTGGCGCAGTTGGTAGCGCACCTGGTTAGGGACCAGGAGGTCGCTGGTTCAAGTCCAGTCATCCAGACTCAAAGCAGGCTCAGGCCTGCTTTTTTCGTCTGGATGCCTGACGGCTATCTTGAATGAGGGGGCGGACCCCCTCAAACTCCCCTGCCTTGTTAATTATTGCGTCTGGATGACTGGACTTGAACCGCTTCGCTTCATCCCCCTGCACCCCCAGGGGACTGTGGGGCGTACCCCCCAGACCCCCTGCCTTGCTATTTTGAATGAGGGGGCGGACCCCCTCAAACTCCCCTGCCTTACTAATTATCGTGCCTGGATGACTGGACTTGTGCAAGACCTACCGGTTTTTGTACAAGGTGGAACCAAAGTGGTTGGACCTTGTACATCAGAAGATTTGCGTAGACGATTCGCGTACAAGGTCCAAGTTATTTGGCCCCACCTTGTACGTTTTCCTTTTGTATTTGGCGATAATATGCATATCTTGCATTAGAATTCTACAGCAAGAGGCCGCGCTCTGCGTATGAAAAACTTCCGCGGAATACCTAATCTTATAGTCTAATCCTTTATGAAACAATTACTTGAACTTGTCATCATGGATGACGGCACACTTGACATCAAGTGCCACAACGAAGAACTTGCAAACAATTATTTCTCGAAAAAGCCGAAGGTGTTCGACAAACAACTGAAAAGGCTCATTTCGAAGATGGTAAAGATCATGTGGGGCGAGAAGAAAACCGGGATCAGCAGATTGATCAGGGTCTTGAGCATGGCAGAAATGTGCGCTGGTGCAGAACCATATGTCCAGGCTGAAGAATTCTGGTCCAACATGATGTTCAGCCTCATACCTCGAGTTGAATCTTTTGCAAACGGAGAGAAGCGTAAGTACTCAGATTACTGTGGGGCGAAGGAGCGTCCGATTACTTTTGTCAACGCTTCGGCATTCAATCTGGATTACCGTTTTAAGAACAAGAACTGATGGCCTTTGTCAGAGCTGTTGTCAGGAGGCTTCCTGACGGAACCCAAGCCAGGGTATTACCCTATCATATCAGTTTCGAGGGACTGGAGAAAAACATCATTTGTAGGGACGAAAAAGATTGTGACTTATTGGTTAAGACTATCGTCGTATGTTCCAGAAAGAAGAACGTTATCATAATAATCTATGCGGTGGCTTCCAATCACGCACATATTGCTGTTCTTGCCAAAACATACCGTGATGCGATTTCCTATGCAGAAGAAGTAAAAAGGGTTTATTCCATGCACTTTCGGCATAAATACGGCGAAGCCAAAATCCTCAAGAACTCGGATATAAATGTGCAGTCCCTTGATACTGACTGGTATCTGAGAAATGCCTTGGCATACATTCCCCGCAATGCATATGATAACGGAGCTGAAAATATTGCCGACTATAAATGGACAGGATTCAGGGCTTTTTTCAGAAAAGACGTGCCCGTTGGTACGAGACCGGTATCGTCCATGACGGCCAGAGAGTGGCGCAATATATTCCACACGGGGGATAACCTTTCAGATACGAGATGGACGGTAAATTCTGAAGACGAATTGGAACCATGCAGTTTTTGTGATACGGAATACCTTGAACGAGCATTCAATGGAGATGAGGCTTTTTTCTACAAATGTGTTGGAGGAGTGAATGTTGCGGAAATGACCGAAAAACTGGTCGTCTCGCCCCGAACAAGAAAAACGGATTCCGAATTTATTAAAGAACTGGATGCTGTGGCGCAAAGATGGTTTTTTACCAATGCGAGAAGTCTCACTTCGGAGCAGAAAGCAAGACTGTTGCCGTATGTATTCAGAACGATGAAAACTACTGTTCCGCAAATGGCTCGTGCGTTGGGTATGGAACGTGAAGAGATCAAGCGCCTGCTGAATCTGACAAGATAGTCATCCTTCTTAAACCTGGTTCCCGACTAAATCCCCGAGGATTCGTACAAGGTCCCCGGGGATTTTTGTGCAAGGTGGCACCAAAGTCCAGGGACCATGTACGGAAAACGGTATCACAGGCAATCCGGTGTACGAGGTTATGGTCAAACGGTTCCACCTTGTACAAAATAGTCCGGGATCTTGCACAAAAACAACGTAGATCTTATATATGGCGCATCATATAGGAAATCTCCTACATTTTCACTATCTTTGCACGCTTTTCCCCGTATGGGCGCGTAGCACGCGTATATGCGCGGCGCGGCTGTTAGCCCTGAGAGGCGTGTCCACCCCCGGACACGGGAAGGGGGAGGGGCCGGAAGGAGCGAAGCGACTGGAGTCCTCGAAGGGCAACAGCCGTCCGCGCCACAAAAGAAGAAGTGATTATGATGACAGCAAAAGAAATACGAAGAAAGTTTCTGGAGTTCTTCGAATCGAAAGGACACACCGTCGTGCCGTCGGCGCCGATGGTCGTAAAGGGAGACCCGACCCTGATGTTTACCAATGCGGGCATGAACCAGTTCAAGGACATCTTCCTTGGGAACGCAAAGAAGAAGTGGGACAGGGCGACCGACAGCCAGAAGTGCCTGCGCGTCAGCGGAAAGCACAACGACCTGGAGGAAGTCGGCCACGATACGTACCACCACACAATGTTCGAGATGCTCGGAAACTGGAGCTTCGGCGACTATTTCAAGAGCGAGGCTATTGACTGGGCCTGGGAACTGCTGACCGAAGTCTACAAGATCGACAAGAAACTCCTGTACGCCACCGTGTTCGAGGGCAGCAAGGAAGACGGAACCACCCTCGACGAGGAAGCGAAGGCAGCCTGGCTCAGGCACCTCCCCGAGGGCCATATCCTGCTTGGAAACAAGCACGACAACTTCTGGGAGATGGGAGAAACTGGTCCCTGCGGCCCCTGCTCCGAGATCCATATCGATATCCGTACCCCGGAGGAAAAGGCTTCCGGCATCGAAGGACGCGACCTGGTTAACAAGTCGGATCCCCACGTTATCGAGATATGGAACATTGTCTTCATGCAGTACATGCGCATGGCGGACGGTCATCTGGAGAACCTGCCGGCCAAGAACATAGACACCGGAATGGGCTTCGAGCGCCTCTGCGCCGTGCTCCAGGGCAAGAACAGCAACTATGACACCGACGTGTTCTCCGGCATGCTCGGCAAAATCGGCGAACTTTCCGGCCACAAATACGGCGAGTCCCAGAAGACCGACGTGGCGATGAGGGTTATCGCGGACCATATCCGCGCAATCAGCTTCTCCATCGCAGACGGCCAGCTGCCCGGTAACGTCAAGGCCGGCTACGTGATCCGCAGGATCTTGCGCCGCGCCGTACGTTACGGCTATACCTTCCTCGGCCTGACCGAACCCTTCCTCTGCCGTCTGGTCCCCCAGCTTGTAGAAGACATGGGCGAGGCATATCCCGAACTCGTAAGCCAGCAGAAGATAATCGAGTCCGTGATCAGGGAAGAGGAACTCGCGTTCCTTAGGACACTCGACCGCGGAATCAAGCTTCTGGACGAGTACATGTCCAAGTCAAAGGACAGCAAGGTCATCAAGGGAGTGGACGCATTCGTACTCTACGACACCTACGGTTTCCCGATCGACCTTACCCAGCTTATCGCTGGCGAGAACGGTTATACGGTGGACCTCGACGGTTTCAACGTAGAACTGCAGAAGCAGAAGGAGCGCGCACGCAACGCGACCGCCAACGAATTCGGCGACTGGGTGGAGTATGCTTCCGGCGAATCTGAGTTCGTGGGATATGACACCACCACCGTCCAGGGCGCAAAGCTCCTTAGGCAGCGCACTGTAGTCCAGAAGAACAGGAAGATGCTCCAGCTTGTCTTCGACAAGACCCCGTTCTACGGAGAGATGGGCGGCGAGGTAGGCGATACCGGCTTTATTGAGGCGGACGGCGAGAAGATCGCGATCCTCGACACAGTCAAGGAGAACGGTCTGACTGTCCACATCGCGGAGAAACTTCCCGAAAACTGCGGAGCTGAATTCACCCTTACAGTGGATGCGAAGCGCCGCCAGAATATTGCTAACAACCACTCCTGCACGCACCTTCTGGACCAGGCCCTGAGGGAAATCCTCGGAACCCATGTGGAGCAGAAGGGCTCGTTCGTTTCCGATACCCAGCTCCGTTTCGACTTCTCCCACTTCGAGAAACTCTCCGACGAGCAGATACGCAAGGTCGAGAACAGGGTCAACGCGATGATACGCGAAAACTACCTGCTCGAAGAGAAGAGAAACGCGACCATGGAAGAAGCGCAGCAAATGGGCGCCCTCGCCCTGTTCGGTGAGAAGTACGGCGAGAGTGTTCGCGTCGTCAAGTTCGGCCCCAGCGTCGAGCTCTGCGGCGGCTGCCATGTAAGCGCTACCGGAAAGATAGGCTTCTTCAAGATAGTGAGCGAAGGCGCGATCGCGGCGGGTGTGCGCAGGATCGAGGCTGTGACCGGCGAGAACGCCGAGGCGTTCGTCGCGGTCATGCAGGACATGATCCGCAGCGCCAGGGCCGCGTTCAACAACGCCCCGGATCTGGTGGCAGCGATAAAGAAACTCGTTGAGGACAACGCCGCCTTCAAGAAACAGGCGGAGGAATTCGCAAAACAGAAGACGGCCGAGTTCGCCAAAGCGCTCAGCCAGCACGCCAGGCAGATAAACGGCGTAAACGTCATAGTGATTGACAGCGCGCTCGCCTCCGACGCCAACCCGGCGATGGTTCGCGAAGCCGCCCTCCTTCTTCAGAAGTCTCTTGAGAACACGGCCCTGGTGGCTGCATTCGTCTTTGAGGGGAAGCCGTCCCTCGCCGTCATGTACTCGCCCGACCTTGTCGCCAAAGGCAAAAACGCGGGCGCGGACATACGCGAGGGCGCGAAGTTCATCCAGGGAGGCGGCGGCGGACAGCCCGGTCTGGCGACCGCCGGCGGAAAGAATCCGGATGGCATAAAAGATGCACTTGAAGCGCTGGTTGCGGCAGCGACAAAATAAACTCCCCCAAGGATGAAGCGACTGGACAGATTCGTGCTGAAATCGTTCATAGGACCGTTCGTAGCGATCCTGCTCATCGTCGTGTTCATCCTGGTGATGCAGTTCCTCTGGCTCTACATCGACGAACTTGTCGGCAAGGGCCTTGGCATAAGGGTGATCATGGAGTTCCTGATGTGGGGAACATGCACTATCCTCCCGCTTGCCCTTCCTCTGTCTACGCTTCTGGCATCGATGATGACCTTCGGCCAGATGACCGAGAACAAGGAACTGATGGCAGTGAAGGCCTCCGGAGTGTCGTTCGTCAGGATCATAAGTCCGATCATCATCGTTTCGGCGATAGTGGCGATGGCGGCATATTATGTCGGAGACAACCTTGTACCCAAGGCCTACATGGAGATTTACCAGCTCCGCACCGATATAGGTAAGACCAAGGAGGAGATCAAGATCCCTTCCGGCACTTTCTACGACGGAATAGACGGATACATCCTCCGCGTAGAAGACCAGTCGGAGGGCATGCTCTACGGTGTTATGGTCTATGACCACACCGCCAAGAAAGGCAATATCTCGGTGACCCTGGCCGATTCGGCGACCATGCGCCTGTCCAAGGCCAAGGACTACCTGATCTTCACCCTCTACAACGGAACGAACTATCAGGAGACCAACAGCCGCAAGGGCTCTGAGATGGACCTCCAGCTGAACAAAGTGGGGTTCGAACGCCAGCAGCTCATCATCTCCCTTTCCAACTACGCCTTCGAAAAATCAGAGGAAAACCGCTTCGGCAATCAGATCAAGGCCCAGAAGACAGAGTCGCTGGTCCATGAACGCGATTCACTCCACAGTATAACCGAGGAGGCGTACCGCAAACACTATAAGGATCTTACTGAAGGCTCGTATTTCAATTTCCGAAAGCAGCTTGACAGTGCTGCCTTCAATTCCACGAAGTCGGATTTCAAGTACGATGGATTCGGAGTCTGGAAGAAGAGGGCGGACAAGATAAGGGCCCTCAAGTCGGCTTCCGAAAAGGCCAACAGGATGGCATCCGAGCTTACCAACTACGGCCGCGAGAATTATGTGGAGTACTACTACCTCCGCCGCTCGAGCGTGGAGATCCTGCACAAAATGGCCCAGGCACTGGCATGCTTCATCCTCTTCTTCATCGGAGCGCCGCTCGGCGCCCTGATAGGGAAGGGAGGCCTCGGAGTGAGCGCCATCATCTCGGTGCTGTTCTTCGTCCTCTACTGGGTGGTGGACATCTCGGGCGTGAAACTCGGCAACGACGGCGCGGTCGCAGCTCCCGTCGGAGCCTTCGTCTCGTCCTACGTGCTGGCGCCGATAGGTTTCTACCTTACGTGGAAGGCCGTCCATGACGCTTCGTTCTCCGGAATGGACCAGTTCAAGGCGGTCATGCGCAGGATATGGCGAAAGGTGTGGAGCCTGTTCCGCCGTACGCGCATCGTCTACATGGGAACTCCCGAGTTCGCGGTCGCGCCCCTGGACAACCTCATCCGCCACCGTTATCACATAGTCGGGGTGGTTACCGTGCCCGACAAGCCAAGCGGCCGCGGGCTGAAAGTGAACGAAAGTGCTGTGAAGCAGTATGCCGTGGCCCATAACATCCCGGTGCTGCAGCCTGTCAAACTGAAGGATCCCGCATTCCTCGAGCAACTCAGGGCCCTCAAGGCCGACATGTTCGTGGTGGTGGCGTTCCGCATGCTGCCGGAGGAAGTATGGAGGATGCCCAAATACGGCACCTTCAACCTCCATGCGGCCCTGCTGCCCCAGTACCGCGGCGCTGCCCCTATCAACTGGGCGGTCATCAACGGGGAGAAGATTACCGGCGTGACCTCGTTCATGATCGACAAGGACATCGATACGGGCGGTATCATCCTCCGCCAGGAATGCCGCATCGGACCGGACGATACTGCGGGCGATGTACACGACCGCCTGATGGACATAGGCTCCGACATAGTCCTGCAGACTGTCGAAGGCCTGGTGGAGCGCAATGTCGAGACACGCGTCCAGCGCAGCTTCATCCAGGGAGCAGAGGTCCTGAAGCCGGCGCCCAAGCTCACGCCGGAGCTGCTCAACATCGACTGGACTGATACGACAAAGCACATACGCAACCTCATCCGCGGACTCAGCCCCTATCCGGCTGCCTACACGATGATACGGAAGGGAGACGACGAGCCCGTGCAGCTCAAGATATTCAGGGCGGATGCAGTGGAAGGCCACGCGACGCCAGGCACTATCGCCAGCGACGGCAAGACCTTCCTGACGATAGCCGCCGCCGACGGACTCCTCAGTATCAGGGAACTCCAGCTCAGCGGCAAAAAGAAGATGAACATAGAGGAATTCCTGAGGGGATTCCGTGAACCCCAGACATGGACGGCCCTGTGCGGCACGGCCAAATCTGAAATTGCAAGACTCAAAGAAAAATAATATATTTGCGCGATGGGCAAATTCAGCAAATACGTCTATAATCCGGAGACTCTCCTTTACGAAAAGAAGGAGGATTCGAGCCTCGTACGCTTCCTGAAAGTGGCGGGTTTCGCATTCAGTGTCGCCGTGGTTGTGGCGCTCAATTTCTTCATCTACACCCAGGTCCTCGGACTGGACCTGCCGAAGACGGCTCATCTCAAGAAGAAGAACGCCGAATGGCAGGCAAAGTTTGAGGTTCTCAACCATAGTCTGGACGTGGCCGAAAAGGTTCTCCACGACATAGAGCAGAGAGACGACGACGTCTACCGTTCAATCTATGGACTCGAAGAAATCCCTGACGAAGTGAAGCAGGCCGGTTTCGGCGGTGTGAACAGATATGCGTACCTGGACGACCTTGGCGGTTCGTCCTACCTTAAGAACACTGTCCGGCGCCTGGATGTGATGACCAAGCGTTCGTATCTCCAGAGCAACGCCCTCGACGAAGTCTCGATGGCTTCGAGGCAGGCCGGAAACCTCATCTCATGCGTACCTGCGGTTTCCCCCATCATGCCCGAACCCGGCAAGTACCGCATCTCGAGCCCGTTCGGCCGCCGCTCGGACCCGGTCAAGAAGAGTACCGTCGCCTTCCACGAAGGCATAGACTTCGCGACTTATCTGGGTAATCCGGTTTATTGCACTGGAGACGGAGTCGTGGAAAGGGTGCGCTACCAGTTCTTCGGCTATGGAAACGAAGTCATCATCGACCACGGTTTCGGTTACAAGACCCGCTACGCCCACCTCAATTCCATTGACGTGGCGAAAGGCCAGACCCTGAAGAGAGGTCAGAAGATAGGCGCGGTGGGCAGCACCGGAAAGTCGACCGGCCCCCACCTCCACTACGAAGTCATCTACAAAGGCAAACAGATCAACCCCAGTGCCTTCATGGACCTTTCCATCAAGCCTGAGGAATACAAATCAATGGT
This sequence comes from Bacteroidales bacterium, assembly GCA_017962165.1. GTDB lineage: Bacteria > Bacteroidota > Bacteroidia > Bacteroidales > UBA932 > Cryptobacteroides. The sequence continues at coordinate 8,427 of JAGCVW010000033.1, forward strand.
GAGGACGGCCGAAGATGAGCAACTCTGATCGCAGGTACAGTTTCGGAGCCGATTTTCAGTTCAGGGAGTCGGACAAACCATATCAGCGGGTACTGAGGTTCCTGCTGATTGTGTTTGCTACGGCTTTCGTGGTGACTGTCGTGCTCTATTCGGTATTTGCGCTCGCCGTCAATACAGATGTCGAAGGACGCCTGAAGAGGGAGAACAAAATGTATGAGAAGCTTTATCCTCAGCTCCTCCCCCAGCAGAAGCTCCTCGAAGACGGTATAGCCGGGCTCCAGCTCAAGGACAACGACGTCTATCAGGACGTCTTCCATGCAAACGCGCCGGCGGTAGACCCCATCAACTCCCTGTCTTTCCTGAACGGAAACGATACCGTGCCCGAGACTAAGATTGTAGCCTACACTGCGATGAAAATCGAGACTGTCAGCGCCGGAATCGACGCCATCGAGCACTCGTTCCGCAAGGCCCTGCTGCGCGCGGCCAATCCCTCCACGGTGATGCCGCCCATGGACCTGCCCGTCAGGGGCATCTCCTTCTCGCAGGTCGGAGCCTCGAAGGGCATGAAGATGAATCCCTTCTTCAAGGCCTACGTCCAGCACGACGGCCTGGACTTCATCCTCTCGCAGGGAGAACCTGTCTACGCTACGGCGGACGGAAAGGTTTCGCTGGTGGAACAGTCGAACAAGGGCCAGGGCAACCGCATAGTCATTTCGCACAAGGGCGGCTATGTGACCCGTTATGCCCACCTGTCGACCATGAGGGTGAAGCAGGGACAGAACGTGCGCAGGGGAGAGAGGATAGGGACAATCGGAATGACCGGCTCGTCGTTCGCGCCGCATCTCCACTACGAAGTGCTGCTGGGCGGAAAACCTCTCGACCCGGTTAATTATATCTTCGGCTCGGTAACGCCGGAGGAATACACCAACATGCTTTATGTCGCCTCGGCGACACAGCAGTCAATGGACTAAAAAAAAGATATGGACAAGCTTTATTACTCGATCAGCGAAGTGGCCCAGGCGCTCGGGGAGAGCATCTCCTGCATCCGTTTCTGGACAAATTCCTTCCCCAAACAGCTCCATCCGAGCCGCACGGCAAAGGGAAACCGCCAGTATACGGCGGACGATATCGAGGCCCTCAGGCGCATCCAGTATCTGGTAAAGAAGCAGGGCCTTACGCTCGAAGGAGCCCAGAAGCAGCTCGCCGAGGACGGCTCGAAGGCCGACAAGGCTGTCAGGGTGGCGGATTCGCTGAAAGCCATCAGGGAACAGCTCGTCGCAATCAAGGAAACTTTATAAATTTCTAAACATATATGGCAACAACAAAAACAAAGAAGGCGGCCCCTCAGATCGACGTGAGGGAGACCTTCGTATCGCTGCAGAAAGATTTCGGAGAGACCGGTATCCCCGTTGCAGAAAAACTCAAAGTTCTCTACGCCCTCCAGCAGGCCGACAACGAGATAGACAAGATAAAGAACCTCCGCGGCGCCCTTCCCCAGGAAGTCGCCCAGATCGAGGATGAGCTCGCAGGCCTGAGGAGCAAAGTGGCTCACCACGAAGAACTTATCGCGGGCTACGAAGCCAGCATCGAAGAGAACAAGAACCAGATAGTGGAACTCGACGGCGAGATCGCCAAATACCAGGAGCAGCTCTCCAATATCTCCAACAGCCGTGAGTACGACTCCATCAGCAAGGAGATTGAGAACCTCGGCCTCCTGCGCGAGATCGCCCAGAAGCATATAGGCGAAGCCCGCATGGCAATAGGCGAGAGAAGGGACGCTATCGACGCCCTCGGAGACAGGATCGCCATCCGTGAGCAGGACCTTGCAGCGAAGCAGGAAGAGCTCCAGACCATCGTCGCAAGCACCTCCGAAGAAGAAGTCGCCCTCCAGGCCAGGCGCGACGAATGCGCTGCGAAGATCGACGAAAGGACCATGAGCGCCTATGACCGTATCCGCGGCAGCGTTCGCAACCACCTCGCAGTGGTGACCGTCTACAACGGCGACTCCTGCGGAGGCTGCTTCAACGCCATCACCCCCCAGAGGCTTGTCGAGATCGCATCCGGCAGGAAGCTCGTCATCTGCGAGCACTGCGGACGCATCCTCGTCAACCCCGACGCAGAAGTAACAGAATAAGTCATGCCCGCCGCTAAAACCGCCAACGGTCGCAAGCCGCAGAACGTCGTCCAGGACATCGGGCGTGAGATGGGTCGCATACCCCCTCAGGCCCTCGATGTGGAGGAAGCCGTCCTCGGGGCCATGTTACTCGAGCCCGTCTGTGTGGACGAGGCCCTCGAAGCCCTTACCCCCAAGTGCTTCTATCTCGAGCGCAACCGCCTCATTTTCGAGGCGATAGTCGCCCTGCACAACGCAAACGCCCCGGTCGACATAATCACCGTGAGCGAGAAACTGCGCCAGCTGGACAACCTCGAGAAGGTTGGAGGTCCCTCGGTCCTCGCCGAGCTTTCGGGTAAGATCGGCTCCGCTGCTTACATCGAATCCTACGTAAGGATCCTGCAGCAGAAAGCCATCCAGCGCGACCTTATTTCCGCGGCCCACGACATCCTGAGCAACGCCTACAACGAGCAGGTGACTGTCGACAACCTTATCGACATCGCCCAGTCGGAAGTCTACGAGGCGACCCAGAGTTCTGATCGCAAGAATGTCCAGGTCATAGGCTCGGTCATCAACCAGGCCCTGGACAGGATACAGCAGCTCCAGAGCGTGGAAGGCCTGAGCGGCGTGCCCTCCGGCTTCGCGACCCTGGACCGCATCACCAACGGCTGGCAGGCTTCGGACCTTATCATCCTGGCCGCACGTCCGTCAGTGGGTAAGACTGCGTTCTCGCTGAACCTCGCCCGCAATGCCGCGGTCGACCACAATATTCCGGTAGCTTTCTTCTCCCTGGAAATGTCCTCGCTCCAGCTCGCCATGCGTCTTATGACCTCAGAGTCTGGCCTGAGCGCAGACAAGATCAAGGGCGGAATCAAGCTCCAGAACGACGAATGGAACCTCCTCGAGCAGTCGCTCAAGAAGCTCTCCAACGCACCGCTCTATGTAGATGAGACCCCTGGCCTTCCCATCATGGAGTTCCGCTCCAAGGTCAAGGCCCTCGTGAAGCAGAAAAAGGTGCGCCTCGTCATAGTTGACTACCTCCAGCTGATGCAGGGCCCTATCGAGCTAAAGGGAGTGCGCGAACAGGAAGTCGCGGCTATCTCCCGTATGCTCAAAGCCACTGCGAAGGAACTCAACATCCCTATCATCGCCCTTTCGCAGCTCTCCCGCCAGGCCGTCCAAAGGCAGGGTGGAGGCGGAAAGCCTGTGCTGTCAGACCTTCGTGAGTCCGGTAGTATCGAGCAGGACGCCGATATGGTCATCTTCATCCACAGGCCCGATTTCGTCGGCCTGTCGGAGAACGAAGGCGACCGCGAAAAGACCCAGATCATCATCGCCAAGCACCGTAACGGCGAGACCCGCGACATCGACATGCTCTTCAAGAGCGAGAGGGTGAAGTTCGTCGAGGTCTCCGATACGCTGTACGCGGATACTCCCGAGTACGAGTCCGGAATGAACTCGAGGGATTACGTAGAACCTGCGGAAGACAGATGGTAAAGGATCAGGAGATATTCCACAGCGGGAAGATAGTGGACATCACCCCGGAAACGATCTCGGTGGAGATAATTTCCGAGTCGGCCTGTGCTTCGTGCCACGCCGCTTCGCTGTGCGGCTTGTCGGAGTCTAAGAAAAAGATCGTCGAGGTCCCCGCAGCGCTTGGTTACGAACCCGGCGAAGAGGTGTGGGTGATAATGAAGAAGACCATGGGCCTGAAGGCCGTGACGGTGGGCTATGTCCTGCCTCTCGCTGTCCTGATGGCAGTCCTTCTTGCCTGCATCCTTTGCGGAGTGTCGGAACTGACTTCCGGACTGACGGCGATAGCCGCCGTGGCGCTGTACTATCTCGTGGTATATATCTTCCGGGACAAGCTCAGAAACGATTATACTTTTTACATCAAAAAGAAATGACAGGAATCATCTGGACAATAGCGGTCCTCGCCGGTCTTGGACTCCTTCTGGCCCTGCTGCTTTTCGTGCTGGCCAGGAAGTTCAGGGTTGAGGAGGATCCGCGCATAGACGAGGTGGAGAAGGTGATGCCGGGCGCCAACTGCGGCGGATGCGGCTTCGCCGGCTGCCGCGCCTTTGCCGATTCCGCCGTGAAAGCGCCCAACCTGGACAACCATTACTGTCCGGTGGGAGGCAACGACGTGATGAAGCAGGTGGCGGCCATCCTCGGCTTTGAAGTCAAGGAGAAAGCTCCCGAGGTGGCTGTCGTAAGGTGCAACGGCACCTGCGCAAACCGTCCCAGGACGAACACTTACGACGGAGTGCAGTCGTGCAAGGTGAAGGCCGCCCTTTACGCCGGCGACACAGCCTGCGCCTTCGGCTGCCTGGGTTGCGGCGACTGTGCGGCGGCCTGCCAGTTCGGCGCCCTTTCGATGGATCCCGAAACCGGACTCCCTGTAGTGGACGAGTCGAAGTGTACGGCCTGCGGCGCCTGCGTCAAGGCCTGTCCGAAGGCCATCATAGAGCTCAGGCCGAAAGGCCCCCGCGGCATGAAGGTCTACGTCAGCTGCGTCAACAAGGACAAGGGCCCTGTCGCGAAGAAAGCCTGCGCCGCAGCATGCATAGGCTGCGGTATCTGCGCCAAGACCTGCACGCACGATGCGATCGTGGTCGAGAACAATATCGCCTACATCGACGCGTCGAAGTGCAAGCTCTGCCGCGAGTGCGAGGCCATGTGCCCGACAGGCTCGATCATAGGACTGAATTTCCCCAAGCCCCTCGATAAGGAGACTATCAAGGCCCGTATCGCGGAGCGTAACAAAAAGGCAAAGGAGGCGGCAAATGCGTAAACTTACTTTCAGCATAGGAGGAGTCCATCCGGACGACGCCAAACTTTCGAAGGACTGCACAATTGAAGCCCTGCCTCTGCCTCAGACCGTCTATGTGTCTGTAGCCCAGCATCTTGGGGCCCCGGCAGTCCCGACTGTCGCCGTCGGCGACAAGGTCAAGGTGGGCCAGGTGATAGCGGAGCCTGGCGGATTCATCTCCGCTTTCGTGCATTCTCCCGTCTCGGGAACTGTCAAGTCCATCGCCCCGCGCGCGGATTTGGCCGGCAAGCCTGTCGCTCATATCGAGATAGCCGTCGAAGGCGACGAGTGGGCCGAAGGGATCGACCTTTCTGACACCCTCGTGACCGAAATACCGACCGACAAGGCAGCAACGCTTGAGAAAATCAAGCAGTGCGGCATCGTGGGTCTCGGAGGAGCGACCTTCCCGACCCATGTCAAACTCAATCCCGCTCCGGGTTCGAAGGCCGAATGCCTGATAATCAACGGCGCGGAGTGCGAGCCTTACCTGACGAGCGACTACCGCATCATGCTCGAGCGCACGAAGGAGATAATCGTCGGCGCCGCCATCATGCAGCAGGTGCTCGGCGGGTGCAGGTGCGTCATCGGAATCGAAGAGAACAAGCCCGAGGCAATCAAGGCCATGCGCGAAGCGCTGGCCCAGCTGCCTTACGACAATATCAAGGTTCAGCCCCTGAAGAAGCGCTACCCGCAGGGAGGTGAGAAACAGCTCATCGACGCTGTGATGAAGCGCCAGGTTGGTTCTGGCGGCCTGCCTATCAGCGTCGGCGCTGTCGTGCAGAATGCAGCGACCTCGCTGGCGGTCTATGAAGCAGTGCAGAAGAACAAGCCTTTGATCACCAACGTGCTGACGGTTACCGGCGACTGCCTCCCTGTTGAGAAGCAGCACAACTACCTGTTCAGGATAGGCGTTCCGCTGAGCTTCATAGCGGAATACGCCGGGGGAGTGCCGGAAGGCGCCGCCAAGATAATCAGCGGCGGCCCCATGATGGGAAGGGCGATCTCCAACATGGAGGCGACCACCGTCAAGGGTTCGTCGTCAATCCTCTATCTGAGCGAGGCGGCTACGAAACGCGGCCCCGAATCGAACTGTATCAGGTGCGGCCGCTGCGCCGACGCCTGTCCCATGGGTCTCGAGCCTTTCCTGCTGAGGCGTCTTACCCTCGCCGGAGACCTCGAAGGCCTTGAAGCAAATGCGATGCAGGATTGCATAGAATGCGGCTGCTGCCTCTACAGCTGCCCGGCCGGCATTCCGCTGCTGGACCTCCTGCGTCAGTCGAAGAACCAGGTGCTTGGCGCCATCAGGGCCAGGGCAGCTGCAGCAAAGGCAGCCGCCGAAGCCGCAAAAAAGGAATAGACTATGGCTGGGAAAATGTTAGTTTCACCCTCTCCCCACATCCACGCCGCAGTGAGCACGCGCTCGCTGATGCTCGATGTGGTGATAGCCCTGCTGCCGGCGACTATAGTTGCCGTGCTGTTCTACGGCTGGAGCGAGCTGCTTGTCCTCGGAGTCAGCATCGCATCGTGCGTGCTGCTCGAGTGGGCGATCACCCGCTGGCTGATGAAGAAGCCCTCGACGGTGGGCGATCTGTCCGCCGTGGTCACGGGCCTGCTGCTGGCTCTCAACCTGCCCGTCACTACCCCCTGGTGGGTGGTGCTCATCGGTGCGGTGGTCGCCATCGGCATAGCCAAGATGTCCTTCGGCGGTATAGGCCAGAATGTCTTCAACCCGGCAATCACTGCCCGCGTCTTCCTTCTGGTGTCGTTCCCGGCACAGATGACGGACTGGACGGTGCCAGCGGGATTCATCCATTCAACCGACGCCGTCTCTGGTGCGACCCTGCTTGGCCGTTACGCCGAGGGCGGAGTGGATGCCATCGCAGGAACGGACTACCTCCAGACCCTGTTCCTGAACATAGGCGGTTCGGCCGGTGAGATCAGTGCAATCGCGCTGCTGATAGGCTTCGTATACCTTCTTATCCGCAGGGTCGTCAAGCCCTGGATCACGCTCAGCATCTTCGGAACAGTGGCCCTTACGAGCCTTATCTTCTGGCTCGCAGATCCGGCCCAGTTCTCCGACCCTGTCTTTAACCTGCTTACCGGCGGTCTCATCCTCGGCGCCTGCTTCATGGCCACCGACTATGTCACCTCACCCATGAGCAACTGGGGCGGAGTAATCTACGGCGTGGGAATCGGCTTCCTGGTGATGATGATACGCTACTTTGGATCATATCCGGAGGGTGTCAGCTTCGCCATCCTTATCATGAACATGACGGTGCCTCTTCTGAACAACTGGTTCCATCAGAAAAAGTACGGGAGGGCGTAGGTTATGGCTGCTAAATCAAATCTCAGGAACATGGCGCTCTGCCTCACGCTGGTATGTCTGGTGTGCGGCGGACTGCTCGGCGGCGTAAACGCCATCACCGAAGACATTATCGCCGAGACGGCGCACAAAAATCTGGTAGCCTCGATAGCGGCGGTGCTTCCCCAGGGGGGAGAGCTGTCGGAGAGCATGGCCTCGGATGCCGCCGGAATTGGCGAATACTATGTGCTTTCGCAGGACGGTGCTCCCGTGGCTTACGCTGTAAAGACTACTACCAATGGATTTGGCGGTGCGCTTACCCTCATGGTGGGTGTCCTGCCGGACGGTACGGTCTACAATACTTCCGTGCTGGAGCATTCGGAGACGCCCGGCCTCGGAGCCAAGTGCACCGAGGAGGAATCGTTCTTCCGTACCCAGTTCAAGGGCTTCAGGGGCAGGCTGGCCGTAAAGAAAGACGGCGGCGACCTCGACGCCATCACTGCTTCGACCATCACCTCCCGCGCTTTCACCCTCGCGGTGAAGCAGGCGGTGGATCTCGTTTCATCTTTAAATGGAGGACAGGCCAATGAGTAAGATGCATTTTCTGACCGACGGTCTGGTCAATAACAATCCGACCTTTGTGCTCGTGCTCGGAATGTGTCCGACACTGGCTACCACCACCTCGGCCATGAACGGCCTTGAGATGGGCCTCGCCACCATGTTCGTCCTTATCCTTTCGAACATTGTGATTTCGCTCATCGCCCCGGTCGTGCCCGACAAGGTCCACATCCCCGTCTACATTGTGGTTATCGCAACCTTCGTTACGCTGCTCGAACTGCTGATGAAGGCGTACGTTCCCGATATCTACGCGACCCTCGGTCTGTTCATCCCGCTTATCGTGGTGAACTGCATCGTCCTGGGCCGCGCCGAGGCTTTTGCCAACAAAAACGGTGTCGGCGCTTCCGCGCTTGACGGAGTGGGCGTAGGCCTTGGCTTTACCCTTTCGCTTACCGTGATCGGTCTTGTCCGCGAGCTGCTCGGCAGCGGATCCGCCTTCGGCTTCAAACTCCTGCCCGGCGACGGCATCCTCGCTTTCGTGCTGGCTCCCGGAGCCTTCATCGTGATAGGTTACCTGATGGTTTTGTTTAACAAATATCTGAAGAAGTAATGGAATACCTGCTTATTATCATTTCGGCGATATTCGTAAACAATATCCTGCTCGCGCAGTTCCTCGGAATCTGCCCGTTCCTCGGAGTGTCCAACAAGCTTTCCACCGCGACCGGCATGTCCGGCGCCGTGTGCTTTGTGATCACTCTCGCGACAGTGGTGACCTGGCTCATCGACAAGTATCTGCTGGTCCATTTCGGAATCACCTATCTGAGAACCATCGCTTTCATCCTCGTGATTGCGGCGCTGGTGCAGATGGTTGAAATAGTGCTCAAGAAGGTCAGTCCTTCGCTGTATCAGGCCCTCGGTATTTTCCTTCCGCTTATCACCACCAACTGCGCCGTGCTCGGCGTGGCCCTTTCGGTGGTCCAGAAGGACATGCCGCTGGGGCAGGCGACCGTTTATGCCTTTGCGACAGCAATAGGCTGGGGCGTCGCCATGATCCTGTTCGCCGGCCTTCGCGAGCAGCTCGCCGGAAACGACGTGCCCAAGTCATTCAAGGGCCTGCCTATCGCGCTCATTACCGCTGGCATCATGGCCCTGGCATTCCTCGGTTTTACAGGTATGGGAAATTGACGCCATGAAGAAGATAGCGATAATTGCAGTTATGCTGCTTCTTGCAGCCTTCGTTTCGGGAGCCCAGCCCCGCTCGTTCGGCCTCAGGTTCGGAGCCGGACTTGAGATCAGTTACCAGCACAATCTCGGTTCTTCCCTCCAGGGCCCGAACTTCTTTGAGTTCGACGCCGGCGTGATGGGCTATACGAATTATCCCGGCTACAGGCTTTCGGCGATCTACGATTTCACCCTCCTGAGCCGATATTTCCTGGGCGGTGACTGGTCGCTGTTTATCGGCCCCGGCCTTACCCTGGGCATGTACGACAAGTCAAAGTTCATGGGCGGCCTGCTGATGCAGCTGGGAATCAGTTATGATCTGGAGGCGATACCGCTGTCTATAGGCATCGACACCAGGCCGTGCTTTATCATGACCAACGACAGCGCCAACTTATCCTTCAAGGAATTAATCCCCATGGCCAGCCTGCGCTGGAAGTTCTGATGAGTGTGAGGCGCCTGGCTCCCGTCCTGTTCGCGCTGGCTGCGTTTTGCCTGGCCGGCTGCGAGGATATCGTATTCACCCCGCTGAATCCGGACGGTCAGCAGACGGTTATTGAACCCTCCGACACTCTGGATCCGGCTCAGCCTGCGGATACCCTTGTTCCGGCAAATCCTGTAGATCCGGTCGATCCAGTCGACCCGCCGGCAGGGGGAGGCCAGACGCTGTACGGGTGGTACGAGCTGCCTGTGGCTCTCGATTCGGACCGCGACGGGGTCGACGACAACGATCCGAGCCTGTACTACGCCTCGCATTCATTCTCCATGAACAACAGGGAATACCGCAATTATACCGTCTGCTACAGCGGATCGCATCACTGCCCGGTGTGGGTGGCCGCGCCCCGGCATTCGGTTTACAGCGGTTCCACCAAGCGCTCCAATGCGTACAAACAGGATCCGGATGTGCCGTCTGATATCCAATACAGTTCCAAGGATACAGGAGGCGGTTGCAACAAGGGCCACATGCTCGGATCGGCCGAGCGCACATGCTGCCTGACCGCAAACCAGCAGGTTTTCTATTACACCAACATCGCGCCCCAGCTTACGGACGGCTTCAATACCGGAGGCGGCGGATGGAACCTCCTTGAAGACTATGTCGACGGGCAGGTATGCTCCGATACCTTATATATAGTAATAGGCTGCTATTTCGACAGGTACACCGACGGCTACGGCTATACGGTAAGTCCCAAGGTCATCTCCTTCGGCAGCCGGACAGACGTCGATTTCCCGACCATGTTCTACTATGTGTTGTTAAGGACGAAGTCGGGCTCTACCGGCAAGGCCCTCAAAGACTGCACGGCGTCTGACCTGAAGTGCGCCGCGTTCGTACGCGCCCACACCAACAGCCTGAAGGGCCAGAAGCCCTCCTCAAAGGAAATGATGTCGGTATCCGATCTGGAAAAGATTACAGGATTCTCCTATTTCCCCAATGTCCCCCAGGCGCCGAAAGATACTTATTCGGCCTCCGACTGGGGATTGTAATTATCGGTTAAGATAGTCGCGGATGGCGGCGGCGGCCTTGCGGCCGGCGCCCATGGCGAGTATTACAGTAGCGGCGCCAGTTACTGCGTCGCCGCCGGCGAAGATGCCCGGGCGCGTAGTCGCGCCGTCTTCGCCTGCGACCAGTCCGCCGCGCCGCGTGGTCTCAAGACCGGGAGTGCTTGAGGCGATAAGCGGGTTGGGGGAGGTGCCGAGTGCCATGATGACCGTATCCGTGTCGAATTCGAATTCCGAGCCGGGGATGGGAACCGGACTGCGGCGGCCGCTTTCGTCAGGCTCGCCGAGTTCCATCCTTATACACCTCAGGCCTTTTACCCAGCCGTTTTCGTCGCCGAGGACCTCCACCGGGTTGGTCAGCATCTCGAAGACTATGCCTTCCTGCTTGGCGTGGTGGACTTCTTCGCGGCGCGCGGGCAGCTCCACCTCCGTACGGCGGTAGATGATATGGACCTCGGCCCCGAGGCGGAGCGCTGTGCGCGCCGCGTCCATCGCGACATTGCCGCCTCCCACTACGCACACCTTCTTTCCGGCGTGGATGGGGGTGAGGTAGTCGTCGCGGTAGGCCTTCATGAGGTTGTTGCGAGTAAGGAATTCGTTGGCGGAGAATACCCCGTTGAGGTTTTCGCCCGGGATGCCCATGAACTTGGGAAGACCCGCGCCGGTGCCGATGAACACGGCCTTGAAACCCTCCTTTTCGAAGAGTTCGTCGATACTTACCGTGCGGCCGATGATGACGTCGGTCTCGATCTTTACGCCGAGTTTCAGGACTTCGTTGATCTCATGCTGAAGGACGCTGTCTTTGGGAAGACGGAATTCCGGGATGCCGTAGACGAGCACTCCGCCGATTTTGTGGAGCGCCTCGAAGATAGTGACGTCGTAGCCCCATTTCGCCAGGTCGCTGGCGCATGCGAGGCCGGCGGGACCGGAACCGATGATGGCGACCTTTTCGCCATGGCCGGTTTTCTCTATGTCGGTAGCCTCTGCGCTGTAGCCGTTTTCGCGGCACCAATCGGCCGTGAAGCGTTCCAGGTTGCCGATGGCGACGCTCTCGCCCTTGATGCCGAGGATGCAGTTGCCTTCGCACTGGGTCTCCTGAGGGCACACGCGTCCGCACACGGCGGGCAGCGAGGAATCTTTAGCGATAACTCCGGCGGCGCCCTTGACATCGCCTTCCTTTATCTTCTGGATAAAGCCGGGGATGTCAATGCCGACCGGGCACGCTCCCACGCAGTGGGGCACCTTGCAGTGCAGGCAGCGGTTTGCTTCGAGCTGCGCTTCCTCAAGGTTGAAGCCCAGGCTTACTTCTTCGAAATTGCAGGCCCTGACCTTGGGATCCTGCTCGCGTACTTTGGTCCTTTCGGTGATCATAGCGTGAATCCGTATTTTTCTTTGTCCAGGGCTTCTTCGGCCTTATACTGTCCCTGCCTGCGCATGGCTTCGTCGAAGTCGACCAGCGCGCCGTCGAACTCGGGTCCGTCAACACAGGCGAACTTCGTCTTTCCGCCCACGCTCACGCGGCATGCTCCGCACATACCCGTGCCGTCTACCATCAGGGTATTGAGGCTCACCGTAACGGGGATGCCGAGCTTGATGCAGGTAAGGGTGCTGAATTTCATCATGATCATAGGGCCGATTGCGATGCAGCGGTCGAAGTGCTTGCCTTCGGAGACCAGCTTTTCGAGCATCGCGGTACCTACGCCCTTGAATCCGAACGATCCGTCGTCGGTGCAGAGGTGGAGTTCGTCGCAGACCCCGGCCATCTCTTTGGTGTAGATGAGCAGGCTTTCGTTGCGCGCGCCGATAATGACCTCTACATGGGCGCCGTGTTCCTTGAGCCATTTGGCCTGGGGGTATACGGGGGCGGTTCCTACGCCGCCGGCGATGAAGACTATGCTCAGTTTAGAGAGTTCTTCATCGCTGAGTTCGCACAGTTCGGAAGCTTTTCCGAGAGGGCCCACAACATCGGCAAACGCCTCGCCGACCTCGCGGCTGACGATCTCGGCGCTGGATACGCCTATCTTCTGTGTGACTATGGTTACAGTGCCTTTGTCGGCATCATAATCGCTGATTGTGAGGGGAACCCTTTCTCCTTTTTCGTCGTTCCTTACGATCAGGAACTGTCCGGGCTTCGCCGACCTGGCTATCCTCGGCGCGCTGACCACCATCCGACATATTGTTGGCGTCAGCATCTCTTTCTCTAAGATGGTGAACATAATCCGTGATCCCGATGCGACTCGAACGCATGACCCACAGCTTAGAAGGCTGTTGCTCTATCCAACTGAGCTACGGGACCATCACTGTTTTGGACCGCAAATATAAGAATAATATTCTTATTTTGATTCCGCGCTGCGTTTGCCGCGCCTTATGCCCATGGCTGCCGCGGAGACGGCGCCGAGGATGACAAGCAGGATCGTGCGGCTTTCGTGGGTAAGGGTGGCGAAAAGAATACCGACTTCCCAGCCGAAGCCGTAGATTTCCGACATGGCGAGAGCGACTATGTAGTGGAACGCGCCGAGTCCGCCGGGGACGGGGATGATGGTGGCGAAGTTACCAATGGCGGAGATGAAGAGCGCGTCGGCGAAGGTCAGGTGTCCAAGGCCGGGCATGGCCCAGAAAACGCACTGGCACATGGCCACATAAAGGAACCATATCGCGACCGTATAGATGGCGAAGCGCCCCTTGCGGTCCATGACCAGGAATGCCTTGATTCCGTCCCATACCCCGCGTATCCATCCTGCGATTTTGCCGAAGAACTTGCTGCGGTCGCGCAGCTTGTATATTAGCACGCAGAACACGACGACGGCCACGAGGGCGGCGCCGAAGATGAGCCAGAGTTCCAGGGAGAGGCGACCGGCGGCAGGCTTCAGGACCGAGTCCTTGAGGAAACCTATGATGGCGTCCTGCTTGAAGACAATCGCAAGGATGGTGACCACAACAACCATGATGGAGTCCCAGGCCCTTTCCATAAGAACTGTGCCGAAGACTTTGTCGTAGGTCACCTGCTTGTTGGTGACGCCCGCCGTGCGCACGAAATCTCCGCTTCCCGCCAGCACCAGATAGCTGAGGTTCCCGAGGTTGTTCGCGTCCCAGGCCTTGGTGAAAGTGGCCGAGGAGTCGAGCGGCAGGAGCATGTCCTTCCATCGCTCGGCGCGAAGGATAAGCGCGCCCAGGCAGGCGAGGGCTGAAAGCGCTACATAACTCCAGCGAACGGTGTGTAGATTGTCCACAAACACATTCCAGTCAATACCGCGAAGGGCGATCCAGACCAAAACGACACCCAGTCCGAAGAGGAGGATGTATTCGAGTATTTTCAGCGCTTTTTTTGCCATGGGGCACAAAGATAATCATTATTTGTTATATTTGTGTGTTAACGTCAAGCGTATGAAATCCATCCTCGGTATCGGAAACGCCCTTACGGACATCCTCGCCGTCCTCCCCGACGACACCCTTCTGAAGCAGTATCACCTTCCCAAGGGCAGCATGCAGCATGTCGACATGGAGACCGGAGACAGGATATGGCATGCCTTGAAGCCTCTCGGGGTGAAGTATGTCGCCGGAGGCAGCGCCGCCAATACCATTACCTGCACGGCTATCTTCGGAATGCCGTCGTCCTTCATCGGCAAGATAGGCGAGGACGAACTTGGCCTGCTCTTCAAGAGCGACCAGGAGCAGTATGGCGTTAAAACCATGCTCTTAAAGAGCGAGAAGTCCAGCGGCCGTTCGATGGTCTTCGTCAGCGGCGGAAACGCCGAACGCACTTTCGCGGTTTACCTCGGAGCCGCTCTCGACCTGGTCCCTGAGGACCTGAAGCCCGAGTATTTCCAGGGCCATGATTATTTCCATATCGAAGGCTATCTGGTCCAGAACCAGGCCCTTATCCGCAAGGCTGTGGAGCTGGCCCACGACGCCGGATGCATCATTTCGCTCGACATGGCATCGTACAATGTGGTCGAGAGCAACGAAGCTTTCCTCCACGATATAGTGGACCGTTATGTGGATATCGTCTTTGCAAACGAGACCGAGGCGCGCGCGTTCACTAAACTGCCCGACGCCCAGGCCGCGCTGGACGATATTGCCAGCCACTGCAAGATAGCTGTCGTGAAGGTGGGGAAGGCTGGCTCCTATGTAAAGTCCGGCGACCAGCAGTACTTCATAGAGCCATGGCCGGCGGATCCGGTAGACGCTACCGGTGCAGGTGATACCTATGCCGCCGGTTTCCTGTATGCGCATTCCCTCGGCATGCCGTTGCGGGTCTGCGGTGAGGTCGGCTCGATAATCGCCGCGAAGGTCGTCGAGGTGGTAGGGACAAAGATCGACATCCCCCGCTGGAGGGACGCCAAGAAAGAGATACGCGAACTCATAGCCGCGAATACCAGATAATGGGCGTTTTTGTTTCCATAGCCAGGGCTCTTGCCCGCGCCGTCCACGCTTCGAGGGTGCTGACATGCTTTACACCCCTTACGAAGGTGCGTGCGGTGGTGGTTATGGTGGATGCCGACGAGCCTGGAGCTCAGGAACTGGTCTATTCTGCGAACAAATTCTTCACCTCAAGGACGATAAGGACTGCGATTTTTGCGGTAAGCGCGAGGAAAAACTGCCCGGATCTGATGGGCGCGACTATGCTTACCGGCCGTGCGGTCAACTGGTTCGGAAAACCCCGCAGGGGCCGCCGCCGTCCGCCCGTCGCAGTCGGGGAAGAACTTTTCGTGAACATGGTGGAAAGGGAATGCTTCACCTCCGAGTACTGCGCCCTTGCTTCCAAGGCCGTCTTCAAGGTCGGGCGTGCTTCCTCCTCCAAGGGTATCTACAACATGTTCGTCAGTTCCGACGGCCACAACCCGGTGGAGGTGTTCACCCAGATGTCTAACCTTTTGGATACGGTTAAATAACCGGACACCATAAAAGTTGGGGCTAACGGGCGGGAAAGACCGCAGGTTAGCCCCAACTTTTTGTCTGCAGACCGTCTTCTAGAACGGGAGGTCGTCGGCGGGGATGTCTGCCTCCGGAGCCGCGGCGGCGGGGGCGGCGGGAGCAGGGGAGGCCGGAGCGCTGTAAGCCGGCTGGGCCGGGGCGCTGTAGGCGGGCTGGGCGGGAGCCGAATAGCCGCCCTGAGGGGCCGCGGCCTCCGCTTCGTCACGCTTTCCGAGGAGCTGGAGGGTATCCACCTGGATTTCAGTAGTGTACTTCTTTACTCCCTGGGGATCCGAATAACTGCGCGTACGGAGCCTTCCTTCGATATATAGCTGGGTGCCTTTGTGGACAAACCTTTCTGCAACATCGGCATTTGCTCTCCAGCATACGATGTTGTGCCATTCAGTGTTTTCGCGAAGTTCTCCATTGCGGTCTTTGTAGCGCTCGCTGGTTGCGAGTGTGAAGGTGGCGACTTTAGTCCCGCCGCCGGGGGCGTTTCCATCGAGGTAACGTACTTCCGGGTCTCTTCCAACGTTACCGATCAGCATTACTTTGTTCAGTGACATAATTATTTGTAGTTAACGGCCCGGCAACGTGCCGGAGCTATCGTGCAAGTTAGCAATTTTTCCTATATTTGCCGCAGTTTATGCTGAAGAATTACATAATCGTTTTCCTTATTTCGATGGTTCCATTGGTGGAGCTCAGGCTTGCCATCCCGTATGCGGTTGGAGTAGGGCTGCCCATCGTTCCTTCATGCATCATTGCCGTCATAGGCAATATGCTCCCGGTACCGTTCATATTCTTCTTCGCCCGCAAGGTCCTGGAATGGGGCCAGGACAAAAAGATAATCGGCGGCTTCTGCCGCTGGTGTATCAGCAAAGGGGTAAAGGGAAGCGATAAACTTCAAAAGAAAGGCAGCGCCGGACTCTATGTTGCCCTGTTCTTGTTCGTGGGTATTCCGCTGCCCGGCACCGGCGCCTGGACCGGAACCCTCGCCGCGAGTTTCCTCAATATGGATTTCAAGAAGAGCGTCATCGCCGTGATGGGCGGCGTGCTTCTTGCCGGGGCAATCATGCTCGCCGCCTCGCTCGGCGTCTTTGGCGCCATCGATTTTCTGAAAGCGTAGCCGCTAGAGGTACGGATAAATAAGATCCCAGACTAAATCGAGTTCAAGCTGAGTCGTAGCCGTCCATGCGGTTATGATCACGGCCGCGTTCTTCGAAGGAAGGACGAGGATGAACTGCCCGCCCGCGCCGTCGGCCCTGAAGCCCTCGGTTTTGTTGCGCCATGTCTGGAAACCGTAGCCGTAGGCCCAGTTGCTGGGAGAACCCTCCGGACCAGTCGATATCTGCTTCGAGCCCATCTGCTCCACCCAGTCGGCGGGTATCAGCTGTTTACCGTGCCACTTGCCCTTTTGAAGGAGCAGCAGGCCCATCTTCGCGAGATCTTCCGTCTTCAGCCAAAGGCCCCATCCGCCGGCGCTGATGCCGTTGCAGTCGGCTTCCCATTCGGGCTTTTCGATTCCAAGCGGCTCGAAAAGGCGGGGAGTAAGGTAATCAAGAACGCTTTCTCCCGTCGCTTTGGTAAGCATGGCCGAGAGCATATATGTTCCGAGGGAATTGTATACGAAGCGAGTCCCTGGTTCATAGACGAATGGCTCGGCAAAGAATGCGCCCTGGCAGTCGACTCCTTCGCCCAGGTATGCAACCATCTGGCCGTTGTCGCGGTGGAGCACCGAGTAGGTGGCTTCCTTTGCCTGGCCGCAGGACATGGTCAGGAGGTCTTTGACGGTGGCCTCGCAGGGATTGTCCGGAAGCGTCTTGTCCGGGAAATAATCGGACACCCTGTCGCCTAGCGACATTTTCCCTTCTGCGATAGCCATTCCGACTGCGCTAGAAGTGAAGGTCTTGCTGACGGAAAACATGGGATGCGGCTTGTCCGGAGTCCACTCGCCGAAGAAATGCTCCCCGACTACTGCACCGTCTTTGACTATCATGATGCTGTGCAGGCTATCGATAACCTTCGAGCTGTCGATGAAAGTCTGGAAGGCTGCCTCGAGTTCCGGGCTGGCAGATGCGCGCGGAAGCTCACGCGGCCCTGTGCATGCGGCCGCCAGAGCCGCGGCAATAATCAACAGTGTCTTTTTCATTATTTCTTAATGTTCGGGAGCTCGAGGCCGTAGTTCTTCTTGCGGTTTTCAATCTTGAGGGCGATGCTGAACAGGAAGGCCAGTACGCCGAAGCTTGAGAAGACTATCATAGGGACGGTGTAGCCGCCGGTGGTCTCGCGCAGCGAACCGATGAGTGCGGGGACCAGGCAGAGGCCTATGTTCTGCACCCAGAAGATCAGACAGTATGCGCTTCCCAGTATCTTCTCGTCGATAATCTTCGGCACGGAAGGCCAGAGGGCCGCGGGCACCAGCGAGAAGCTGACGCCGAGGGTGACGATAAGCACGAGTGCAAGGCCCTTGCTGGGGAATACGGGAAGGAGGAACGCAAAGCTGAGGTGGCAGACTATCATGATGATGGCGCCGGCCATGAGCATCGAAGCGCCCTTACCTATCCTGTCAAGGAAGATGCCCAGCAGGGGAGTGAGGGCCATCGCGAGGATGGGGAACACGCTGAAGAGGCGGGCCGCCGATTCGAGGTCGATGCCGAGGGTCTCCTCAAGGAAGTTGGGGGCATAGCGCTGGAAGGGGAAGATTGCGCTGTAGTAGAGCACGCACAGAAGGGCCACGATCCAGAACATCTTGCTCTTGAAGATAGCGCCCAGGTCGCTGACATGGAACTCGTCCTCGGGCGATTTCTCTTCCGTAGCCATGCCGGCCGCGACGAGCTGCTTGTCGAACTTCGTGTCCATGAAGGCGAAGATGATGAAATTGATGAGACCTATGCAGAGCAGGGCGCCGCAGAAGCCCATAGGGGCCATGACGGAGCCGCCGAACTTAGCGGAGATGAGGGGCGAAATCCACATGACCGCGAACACGCCGAGGCGGGCGATGGCCATTTCGAGGCCCATGGCCAGGGCCATTTCCTTGCCCTTGAACCATTTGGCGAGGATCTTGGATACATTGGTTCCTTCCATCTCACAGCCGCAGCCGAAGATCATGAAACCGAGGGCGGCGAGTTTGGCGCTTGCGGGCATTTCCACCCACCAGCTGTTGAGCCAGCCGGCGAACGCGGTAGTCTGGAACCAGTCGCTTACGGCAATGAACTTGACTCCCGCGCCGAAGACCATCAGGCCCGCGGAGAGGATGCCGGAGAAGCGGACTCCGAGTTTGTCGAGGATTATGCCGGCAAGAATCAGGAAGCCGCACACCGTAAGGATATACTCCGAAGCGGCGTATTTGCCGAATACGGTGCTGTTCCAGCCGAGGTTGGATTCAACAAGCGATTTGAGGGGGGACATTACGTCCACGAACATGTAGGCGAAGAACATCATCAACGCCACCAGGATCAGAACCGACCACCTCGCAACCGGGTTGTCGTTCATCAATTTCTGTACTTTCTCTGACATATACTTAAAATTTTATTGTTTCTCATTTACGCAAACAAAGCATGGCCGCTTTGTCGCCCATCGCTTCGCGACCCTATTCCGGGTAAAGGGCGCCAAAGTGGCCATGCTTTGTTTGCCGGCCCACCATATTGCGACCCTATGCATGAATGTGCTAAGTTAGTCCGTTTGGCTGAAAAGTCAAAATTAAGTGTTACATTTGCACTTCGATGGACCGCATACTGGATCGAATCAATTCCCCGGCAGACATAAAGTCTCTGGATATGGACCAGCTCAGGCAGCTATGCTCGGAGTTGCGTTCATACATGATTGAGGTATGTTCGGACCATCCGGGACATCTTGCGTCTAGTCTTGGCGCGGTGGAGCTTATTGTGGGACTCCATTATGTGTTCGACGCTCCGAAGGACAAGCTGATCTTCGATGTTGGTCATCAGGCCTATGCCCATAAAATACTGACCGGCCGCAAGGAGGCTTTCAGGGCCCTCCGCACCCGCGAGGGCGTCAGCGGCTTCCCGAAGATGAGCGAGAGCGAGTACGACGCTTTCGGCGTCGGACACGCCTCGAACTCGGTCAGCGCCGCCCTCGGCTATGCGGAGGCCTTTGCGCTGCAAGGATCAGATGCCCGCAGCGTGGCCCTGATCGGTGACGGAGCTCTTTCCGGCGGTCTTGCGTTCGAGGCGCTCAACAACGCAGGGGCAAGCAAGGCGAATGTCCTGATTGTTCTCAATGACAACAACCAGTCGATAGACAAGGCCATAGGCGGGCTCCACCAGAATCTTTTCCGAATCACTTCCAGCAGCAAGTACAACACTTTCAAGGACAGGGTCTGGAATACAATGGGCGACAGGCGCCTCAGGCGTTTCATCCAAAGGTGGCTGCGTTCCCTAAAGTCATGGATAGTCAAGCGCAGCGGAGGCGATATCTTCGAATCGCTGGGCCTTCGCTATTTCGGCCCCATAGGTGGCAATGACATCGCGCAGGTCGTCACGAGCCTCCGCAAGATAAAGAACATCCGTGGCCCGGTGGTGCTCCATTGCATCACTGCCAAGGGCAGTGGCTTCGGCCCCGCTGAGGACGATCCCTGCATTTGGCATGCCCCCGGCAAGTTCGACCCTGAAACCGGAAAGCGCATCTCGTCAGCCGACAAGGCGGACCGTTTCCAGGATGTTTTCGGTCAGGTCCTCTGCGACCTGGCGGCCATGGACAGCCGCATAGTCGGCATCACCCCGGCCATGGCCAGCGGATGCGGGATGAATCTCTTCGCCGGCCAGTATCCGGACCGTTTCTTCGATGTGGGAATCGAAGAGGAGCATGCTGTGACCTTCAGCGCTGGCCTCGCGGCCGCCGGCATGCGCCCCTTCTGCAACATCTATTCGACCTTCTCCCAGAGGGCTTACGACCAGATCATCCACGACGTGGCCCTGCAGAACCTGCCCGTAGTGCTCTGCTTCGACCGTGCCGGGCTGGTCGGCGAGGACGGGGCAACCCACCACGGCATGTTCGACCTCGCCGCGTACCGCGCCGTCCCGAACTGCGTGGTCGCCGCCCCCGCCGACGGCGCCGAGCTCAAAAACCTCATGTATTCAGCCCTTCACCATGAAGGCGGCCCTTATATAATAAGGTATCCGCGCGGGAGCGCGGGCGATACCCCGTGGAGGGACGCCGGTTTCGAAGAACTGCCTCTTGGCAAGGCGGTCGAGTGCCGCAAGGGCAGCAAGGTGGCGGTCCTCGCCATCGGCCCATCCGTCCACTCCGCCCTCAAGGCCGCTGAAGCTTTTGGCGACAAAGTGGGGGTCTATAATTTCCGCTTCCTTAAACCGCTCGATACCGACATGCTCGGGAAGATCGCAAAGTCTTATAAAAAGATCATCACGGTCGAGGACGGTTCGCTCAAGGGCGGCCTCTACGGAGCGGTCTGCGAATGCCTCGCGGATAAGGCCTCTGGGGTGTCTGTAACAGGGATTGGAGCTCCCGACAGGTTCATCAGCCACGACACTCAGGCGGCCCAGAGAAAGGAGTGCGGAATCGACGCCGAGGGGATTTCGAAAAAAATCTCTGAAATCTTGTAAAAACTTTTTTGTTTTTCCCAAAAGTTGCCTATATTTGCAGTCCTTTTTTGAGGAAAAGGGCATTGACATAATTGCCGATGTAGCTCAGCTGGCCAGAGCACGTGATTTGTAATCTCGGGGTCGACGGTTCGAATCCGCCCATCGGCTCGCTTCTGCCTGAGCGCATACAGGCAAATATCGGGCAAGTACCAGAGTGGCCAAATGGGGCAGACTGTAAATCTGCTGGTTATACCTTCGGTGGTTCGAATCCATCCTTGCCCACACCTAAGTGGGGTACCACTTCGCGGGGTTCGTATAATGGCTATTATGCCAGCCTTCCAAGCTGGAAATGGGAGTTCGATTCTCCGACCCCGCTCCAAAGAATGCCGATGTAGCTCAGGGGTAGAGCGCATCCTTGGTAAGGATGAGGTCATGAGTTCAAATCCCATCATCGGCTCTTTTTTTATGACAACTTTTATTTCATAATATTATGGCAAAAGAAACATTCGTAAGAACCAAA
>JAGCVW010000034.1 GCA_017962165.1 Bacteroidales bacterium
ACATTTGGGACACCTTTGACGACGTCTTATTTTTGCCATATCACTAAATAGATGAAACGCGTTTCATCTATTTAGCTATAATTCTCTATAAATCAAAGGGTTATACCGGGTCTCACCAACCGAAAATGTCCATTAAACCGAGGCTACCTTGATTGGGGGACCGGATTCCCCCAAACCCCCTTGCCTTGTTAAAGCACTGCGTCTACATTGATTGAGGGGGCGGACCCCCTCAAACACCCCTGCCTTTATTAAGACGCTCGATGAGACTTCGTCTACATTGATTGGGGACCGGATTAGGAGCGTTTCGCGCCGGTCATGAGGTACTTTTCTTTGAGGAGGTCGACGACGGGTTCCATGGCCTTGGGGAAGACCTTGCGGAGGTCGATTTCATCGCTTTCGGAAAGAACCTTCTTAAGAGCGCGCATGAAGTTGTCCTTGATTTCGGTAGCGAGATTCACCTTGACGATTCCGTTGGCGATGGCCTCGCGGACTTGGTCGTGGGGGATGCCCGACGAGCCGTGGAGCACGAGGGCGACCGGCGCGGCGGCGTGGATCGCGGCGAGGCGCGGGATGTCCAGATGCGGCGGGAGCTTATAGAAACCGTGGGCCGAGCCTATCGAGACCGCCAGCGCGTCCACGCCGGTCGCTCCGACAAACTCCACGGCCTGCTCGGGAGTGGTAAAACCTCCGCCCTGCTCCTGTCCGAGTTTCGCGACATAGCCCAGTTCTGCTTCGACATTGGCTCCGTATGGACGGGCCATCTCAACGGCCTTGGCCGAAGTTTCCACGTTCTCCGCAAAGGGCTTTTCGGAAGCGTCTATCATCACCGAGTCGAAGCCCTCGTCGAGGCAGCGCTGGACAAGTTCGAGCGACGGGCCGTGGTCGAGGTGAATGTAGCCCTGGAGACCGTAATCCTCGATAACCTGCCGGCCCATCTTGTATGCCGTATGCAGACCCATGTAATCGATGGACGAGCGGGTGAGCTGCAGCATCACGGGCGCTCCGACGGCCTGGGCGGCGCGGGCCACGCATACAAGGGTTTCGTAATTGTAAAAGTTGGTCGCCAGAACCGCGGTTTTCTTCGCCTGGCAATCGTAAAGTACTTCTTTAATCGTCTTCATATACTAGAAAGTATGTATTAACCGTTGTCCCACGAAACGTCGCTGTTTGAAAGGCGGATCGAGCAGGCTTCGGTGGTTTGGAGTCCCAAGGTCTTGTCCGGCATCCACATTAAGAGTAGTTACTTACCGCTATTTCTTAAAACTGTGTTTATCGATGACTTTGGTATCTTCCGTCAGATTCTCAAGAGGCTCGGCCATGCGTGTCGGGTCTGCGAGCAGGATGCGCAGCTGCTTGAGTGCGCTGACGAAGTAGAATCCGTCGCAGAAGCGCTCGTCGGTCACTATCCAGAGGGGCAGGCGCTTGCCGATGACTATTTCCTTGCCCTGGACTACTGGAACCATCGCCTCCTTGCCCATGGAGAAGAACATTCCCGTGTTGCCGAAATCGTAGAGATGGTGGTAGATCGAAGGCCCCTTGATGGACTTGAGGTTGGTGACAAAGCAAGTCGTGTGGAAGGGACTTACGTTAATTACAGCCTTTGGCAGCAGGCCGTGCTTGTCGAGCAGCTTAATAAGACCTACCAGCGCCCCGATAACGATATTGGGGGTGAATGTAATCAGACGTGCGAGCTTGTCTGTGCCGTTGTTGGCGTCCATGTGGCTGTTCTTAGCAATCGCCTCGTCTATTTTGTCGCGTACCTGCGAGATGCTCTCATGGCCGGTGAAATCCAGCTTGACCGTAGTGTCCGGAGCTTCAGCGCTCAGGCCCTTCTTAACTACGAACGATATCTGGATGCAGTTTCTCTGGTAAATACGGCCGTTCATGATGAAGCGGTTCGTCCTGGGGTACAACGCAATCAGACGCACAAGCGATGCAATCACTACATGCATGTAGTTATACTTTTCCCCTTTCTCGGCCTCGGCCTTGATGAAATCGTCGATGGGCTCGCAGGGGCATTCGTAAGTCGTCATGTTCTGCGAATCATGCCTGTGCTTCATGATATGCGGCATGATCCTCTGTATCGGGTCGATATCTTTGATTTTCTTCCCGTCTGGTCTGTATCCGAACATATTGTTAAGGTTTAAGGTTTTCGAATTCTTTCAGTGATTTGATGGCCTGGGAGCCGAGGATGAGGATGGTGATTACGGTACCCCATGCCATGAGGCCGACGCCTATGTCGCCGAGCATCCAGACCACGTCGGCCTCGCGGACCGATCCGAAGATTACGGCGCCGAGAACGGCGATCTGCAGCACTCTCACGCAGATCTTCTCCCACTTGGGATTCTTCCCGAGGAACAGGTATATGAGGCTGGATTCGGAGTAGAAGTAGTAGGCGAGCATGGTCGTGAACGAGAAGAAGACCATGGCCACCGAAATGAACTGGCTGCCAAAGCCGGGGAAGACGGTATCGACCGCGTTCTGCGTAAAGCCGGCGTAGTTGTTTCCCAGCTCAGGGGCGTTCAGAAGCAGGTAGCCGCCCTCGCCGTCAAGGATGTTGTACGTCCCGGAGGTCAGGATCATCAGGGCGGTGGCGGTGCAGACCAGCAGCGTGTCTACATACACCGAGAATGCCTGGGCCAGGCCCTGCTGGGCGGGATGGGGCACGTCCGCGGCGGCCGAAACGATGGCTCCGGTACCCTGGCCGGCTTCGTTGGAGAAGATGCCGCGCTTGACGCCCATGGCGATGGCGGAGCCGACTATGCCGCTGCACAGCGGGCCGACCCCGAAGGCGCTCTTGAAGATGGACGCGAACACGGCGGGAATATCCTGGATATGGGCGATGATGACGACCAGCGCGAGGATGAGGTAGCCCAGCGCCATGATCGGCGTTATCACCCTGGCGACCCTGGCTATGCGCCGCGCGCCGCCTATGATGACCAGGCCGAGCAGCAGGGCCATCGTAAGGCCGGTTGCCAGCGGGGGCACGGGGAATCCGTTCTGCATGGCGGTTGATGCGCCGTTGGACTGGACAGTCGACAGGAAAAGGCCGCAGCCGATTATCGTGACCACGGCGAAGATCGCTCCCAGCCAGCGCTTCCCGAGCCCTTTGTCCAGCAGGCTGAACGGGCCGCCGCGGTATCCGTCGCCATGGCGGAACTTGTAAAGCTGGGAGAGGGTGGATTCCACGAAAGCGGTGGATGCGCCGAGAAAGGCCACCACCCACATCCAGAAGACCGCCCCCGGTCCTCCGAAGGCGATTGCGGTCGCCACGCCGACTATGTTACCGGTTCCGACCCTGCCGGAAAGGGCGAGGCAGAACGCTTCGAACGAGGACATGCCGCCCTCTTTGCCGGCCCTGTTGCTGAACAGCGAACGGAGCATGGTCCCGAAACGGCGAACCTGCACAAAACGCGTCCTGATGGAGAAATATAGCCCCGCCACGAGCAGCAGCCCCACAAGCGCGGGGTTCCATACTATGTCGTTGATGGCGGACACTACTTTTTCCATTGGGCCAAATATACGAAAAACTCTCGCTCCGCTGTTGGTTTTTGGGCGAATTTATGTAAATTCGCGCCCAGTTTTTCAGTTGGTTGGAATGACGGATATCAGAAACATAGCTATTATCGCCCACGTCGACCACGGCAAGACGACGCTCGTGGACAGGATGATTTACCAGGCCAATCTCGTGCGTCAGCCCGAGAATCTCGGCCAGCTCATCCTGGACAGCAACGACCTCGAGCGCGAGAGGGGAATCACCATCCTCGCCAAGAACGTGTCCGTGACTTACAAGGGCGTTAAGATCAATATCATCGACACCCCCGGCCACAGCGATTTCGGCGGGGAAGTGGAGCGCGTGCTCAACATGTGCGACGGCGTGCTGCTGCTCGTGGACGCTTTCGAGGGCTGCATGCCCCAGACGCGTTTCGTGCTCCAGAAAGCCCTCCAGCTCGGCAAGAAGCCGGTGGTGGTAGTCAACAAAGTCGACAAGCAGAACTGCCGCCCCGACGAAGTTCAGGAAGAGGTGTTCGACCTCATGTTCAACCTGAACGCGACGGAGGAGCAGCTCGATTTCAAGACCGTTTTCGGCTCGGCCAAGCAGGGCTGGATGTCGCTGGACTGGCGCAAGCCCGGCACAGACATTACGCCGCTGCTGGACGTGATACTCGAAGAGATTCCGGCCCCCCAGGTAGTCGAAGGAACGCCTCAGATGCTCATCTCCTCGCTCGAATACAGCCCGTATGTGGGCCGTATCGCGGTGGGCAAGGTGACGCGCGGCTCGATCAAGGCCGGCCAGCAGATTACCCTTTGCAAGCGCTACGATGTGCAGCAGAAGCAGAAGATCAAGCAACTCATGGTCTTCGAAGGCCTCGGAAAGACCGAGACCCAGGAGGTCCACTGCGGCGATATCTGCGCAGTAGTCGGCATAGACGGTTTCGAGATCGGAGACACGATCGCAGATTTCGAGAATCCGGAGGCCCTGCCGCCAATCGCGGTCGACGAGCCTACGATGAGCATGCTCTTCACGATCAACAACTCGCCGTTCTTTGGTAAGGACGGCAAGTACGTAACTTCGCGCCACATCAAGGAACGCCTCGAGAAGGAACTTGAGAAGAACCTGGCCCTGCGCGTCAAGCCCGGCCTCACCGCCGACTCTTTCGTGGTTTACGGCAGGGGAGTACTGCACCTCTCTATCCTTATTGAGACCATGCGCCGCGAAGGCTTCGAACTTCAGGTCGGCCAGCCCAAGGTCCTTGACAAGATGATAGGCGGCCAGAGGTGCGAACCCATCGAAGAGCTGTCGGTCGAGGTGCCCGAGCAGTTCGTGGGCGCGGCGATTGAGATTGCGACCCGCCGCAAGGGAGCGCTGGTCCACATGGA
The DNA here is from genome assembly GCA_017962165.1 of Bacteroidales bacterium. Taxonomy (GTDB): domain Bacteria; phylum Bacteroidota; class Bacteroidia; order Bacteroidales; family UBA932; genus Cryptobacteroides. The sequence goes on from JAGCVW010000034.1 coordinate 4,882, forward strand.
GCCCAGAGGCGACAGGACCCTCCTTGAGTTCGAGATCCCGACCCGCGGTCTGATGGGCCTTCGCAGCAACATGCTCACCGCCACCCAGGGCGAGGCGGTCGTAGCGCACCGCTTCAAGGAATACCAGCCGTTCAAGGGAGAGATCGAGCACCGCAACAACGGCTCGCTCGTCTCGCTTGAGACCGGCCAGGCGATAGCATATTCGATCAACAAGCTTCTTGACCGCGGACGCTTCTTCGTGGAGCCCGGAGAGGATATCTACGGAGGACAGGTTGTAGGCGAGCACACGCGCGAGCGCGACCTCAACATCAACATCTGCAAGACCAAGAAACTCAGCAATGTGCGCGCAGCAGGTTCGGACGAGAAGATTATTCTCCCTCCGGCCATCAAGTTCACCCTTGAAGAGGCGCTTGAATACATCCAGGAAGACGAGCTGGTGGAGGTGACCCCTCACCACATGCGTCTGCGCAAGATTTTGCTCGATCCGCTTGCCCGCAAAAGAAATAGCGACACCGAAGATTGATTTATTCTAAAATATTGTTAACTTTGCAGCCCTTTGTAGTAAATCTGAATGATCTGGGCAGAGGCGTCAGCCGGCTCAGTCAGAGTGCAGGAAAAGAGTTCTTTGAAGGCTTCGGGAATCAGGAGATACTCGATGCGGATATAAAAGTAGAGGCTCAGATCCATAACCGCGGGGTTTCCGTGGATGTGGAGGCGGAGATCAGCGGCACCGTCACGGTGCTCTGTGACCGTTGCCTCGAGAAGCTGGACATCCCGGTTGAGACCGGGTTCGAAGAGACGTACACCCCGGAGGGTGCCGAACTCGATTTCAGCCAGGAAGTCTACGACTTCGTCTGCATCGCAATCCCTATCCAGAGGGTTCACGAAGACGGAAAATGCAACCCGGAGACTACAAAGTATTTGAGCAAATAATAATTAAAAAAGTATAAGTTATGGCACATCCGAAACACAAATTCTCCAAGCAGAGAACAGCAAAGAGGCGTACGCACGACTTCGCTCCCGTACCTACCCTCGCTACATGCCCCAACTGTGGCGCTACCGTCATCTCCCATCGCATCTGCCCTGAGTGCGGTTACTACCACGGACGTCAGATCATCGAAAAGTCTGCCGAATAAAGATTTCTCCACTCGCTCCGCTCAGTTGAAATGACAATCATTTGTCATCCCGAGCGTAGTCGAGGGATCTCCGGCTCGATAGTTCAACGGATAGAACGGAAGTTTCCTAAACTTTAAATAGAGGTTCGATTCCTCTTCGGGCTACTTGAAAGGAAAATTCTTCGGAGTTTTCCTTTTTTGTATTGTCGCCGGAAATCTATAACTTTGAAAGAGGAAGCCAATTAATAACAGATATGAAAAGAATCCTGACCACCCTTGCACTTGCGTTCGTAACAGTGTTCGCATTTGCCCAGAGCAACTCAATCCTTCGTAACAGAATCGAGATTGTCGAAGTATCCTCGGAAGAGAACAACATCGAAATGGAGGTATTCTACATGCATGACGAAAGTCCCCGCATGTATTATCTTTCTGTAGGAGACCTTGGAATCGGAACCAACATCGTCCAGGTGGAATTCGACCCCGTTTTCGAACTCTTTATCCCGCTGGGAAACGACCTCAATGAAGCCGTGGCGAAGCTGGAAGAGATCAAGGCCCTGTTCAAGATGCCCAGGCTCGAAGAGACTGAAATCATGGGATGCTTCGCTGCCCTTTATCCTAACGAGAATCTGGTGCCCATCAAGGTCACTTCCAGGCGGTTTATCTTCAGCAAGCTTCTTGAGTTCAGTCTTCCTACAGGTACAGACGGCCTCGTGCGCGCTACTTATATCTATAAGAACGACTTCGGCAGCCTCCTTGGCAGCGTGAAAATCTACAAGAAACTTCATCCGAAGGAGTAAGGTTATTCTGATGTGAAGCATCTTCAGGCTTTCCTTCTGTCTGTCCTGATTCTCGGCTCCTGCGCGGAAAACACGCAGGAGCGCCCTCTTGCGGCCCCAGGCGGCCTTGAGGTTACAGACACTACGGAAACGCTTGTTACAGTTCGGTGGACCGCAGTTGACGGGGCGGAAAAATACAGGTGGGCCATCGAGTCGTCCGGCTTCGTAGACCGCGGTTTTACCAATAGATGCACCCTTACGATCGATGGCCTCGATCCTGGGGAAAACTACCGTCTCAGCGTCCGCGCCGAGGCCGGAGAACGTTATTCGGAGTGGTCGGAGGTCGAATTCAGCACTGTCGCAGCTCCGGTAATTCCCGACCCTCCGGTAGATCCCGATCCTCCGGCTGCCCACACCGTCCCCGCCGTCTTCATCGGCGATTCGATCACGGAACTGTGGCCGCAGACGGACGCCGCGTTCTTCACCTCCCACGGCTATGTTGGGAAGGGAGTAAGCGGTCAGACATCAAGGACCATAGCCGCGCGCTTCAAAAATGACGTGGTGAAAAAAGATCCTTATGTCGTCCATATAATGTGCGGCATCAACGACGTGGCCGAGAACGACGGCGCCTACGTCGAGAGCAGCGCGATCCTTGCCAATATCGAAAAGATGGCCGACATGGCCGAAGAGGCCGGGATCAAGGTGGTCGTAGGCTCCCTCACTCCCGCGAACAAGTTCTGGTGGTGGGCGGACGATTGGAAACCGTCCAGGGAGGGCGTGACGATCGTCTCCCATATCCAGGAGGCCAACGCCCTTATCAAGGCATGGTGCGAGGAGCGCTCTTATCCTTTTATCGACTACTATACCCGCTTTGTTGCGGACGACGGCTCTTTCCCCGGGCCGTACGCCTACGACGGAGTCCACCCTGCCCTTGAAGGCTTCCTCGAGATGGACAAGCTGGTCCAGCCGGTCCTTGAAGAACTTCTGAAGGACGTACAGCTATGAACCACGAACCAATGAAAAAAGCAGTCTTGTTTATCCTTGCGGCCTTCTCTGTTCTGGCCTGCAGTCAGGAGATCAAAACTTACGAAATATCGGCCGGCGATATCAGCCTCAGGGCTACGAACTTCGGGGCCAGGGTGATGTCGCTTACCGTGCCCGACCGCGACGGAAATATAGACAACATAGTCGTGGGCCACAAAACGGCACGCGAGTACATCCACCCGGCGGGGGAGAGGTTCCTCGGGGCCTGCGTGGGACCGGTGGCCAACCGCATCGGGGGAGCATCCTACACGCTCGACGGGACGGAATACCATACCCCCGTCAACGATAACGGCCACAATACCCTTCACGGCGGATTCAAGGGCGTGGACAACCTGTTCTGGGATGTTCTTTCCAATGACGACACCTCCATTGTCTTCCATCTTCTGCATCCCGACGGCCTGGAAGGCTATCCCGGAAATCTCGATATCACCATGACCTACAGCGTCAATGACGATAACGAGTTCAAGGTCACTTACCTGGCGACAACCGACAAGCCCACTCCGGTGAACCTGACTCATCATCCGTTCTTCTGCCTGAGGGGCGAGGGCAACGGCAGCGTGGAAGACTACATAATGTGCATCAACGCCTCGCGTTATATCCCCATAGACGCCGAAAGCATCCCGACGGGGGAGATAGCACCCGTAGAGGGCACTCCCTTCGATTTCCGCGAGCCTCACCTCATAGGCGAGCGCATCGGGGAGGATAACGAACAGATCCGCAACGCCCGCGGCTACGACCACAACTGGTGTATCGATAAGCAGACCGACGGAGTGGAATTCGTCTGCGCCGTCCACGACCCGCAGAGCGGACGCTATGTGGAAGTTCTTTCCGACCAGCCCGGCCTCCAGTTCTACAGCGGGAACTTCTTCGACGGCGGCGAGAAGGGCTCCAACGGCAATGTGCTGGGTTTCCGCAGCTCTCTCGCCCTCGAAACGCAGCGCTGGCCGGACGCGGTAAATCATGCCGAATTCGGTGATATTGTCCTGCGCCCCGGCGAAGTCTACACCCAAACCTGCATTTACCGCTTCAAGGTTTGGTAATAATCCAAGCCAATAACCATTATTTTCTGTATGAAAAAAATACTCTTTGCAGTAATGACATTGCTTTACACAGGGGCAGCATTAGCACAGCCCCAACTCACTAAGGACAACATCGACGAAGTCCTTGCCGCGATGACCCTCGAAGAGAAGGCCGCGCTCTGCGTCGGCGGCGGATGGGGCTCGATGGTAGCCGGCTCGCTCACGGCCTCCGACGACGTCCTCGTGCCCGGCGCTGCGGGAACCACCCGCGCCATCCCGCGCCTCGGCATCCCGGCGACGGTCCTGGCCGACGGCCCTGCTGGCCTGCGAATCAATCCCAAACGTTCCGGAAGTGAAGACACTTTCTTCTGCACCGGCTTCCCTGTAGGAACCGTGCTGGCTTCGATGTGGAACCCGGCCCTTGTCGAGGAACTTACTTCCGCAATGGGAGATGAGGTAAAGGAATACGGAGTCGACGTCCTGCTCGCTCCCGGCCAGAACCTCCACCGCAACCCCCTCTGCGGCCGTAACTTCGAGTATTTCTCCGAGGATCCTGTTCTCTGCGGCAAGACCTCCGCGGCATATGTCAGGGGAGTCCAGAGCAACGGAGTCGGAGTGAGCGCCAAACATTTCGCGTTCAACGACCAGGAAGTCAACCGTCTTCTCAACGACGCCAGAATCAACCCCCGCGCCATCAGGGAGCTCTATCTCAAAGGCTTCGAAATCACGGTCAAAGAGGCCGATCCCTGGACCCTTATGAGTTCCTACAACGGCATCAACGGAACCTTCACCCAGCAGAGCCCGGATCTCCTTACCGATATTCTCCGCGGCGAATGGGGCTTCAAGGGAATCGTGATGACCGACTGGGGCTCCAAGGACGGAACCGTAGCGGCCGTCTACGCAGGCAATGACCTGATGGAGCCCGGTAATGATGTGGAGATCCAGCGCATCATAGCGGCCGTTAATGACGGCAGCCTCGCAGTCGAGGACCTCGACCGCAACGTCAAGCGCCTCCTGGAATACATCGTCCGCACTCTCCGCTTCGCCGGCTACAAATTCTCCAACAAGCCCGACCTTAAGGCCCATGCCGAACTTGTCCGCAAGGCTACTCCCGAAGGACTCATCCTTCTCGAAAACAACGGCGTGCTCCCTCTCAAAGACGTTAAGAAAGTAGCCCTGTTCGGTACCGGTTCCTACGACTTCATCGCAGGCGGCACCGGCTCCGGAAACGTCAATAAGGCCTATGTGCGCAACATCGCCGACGGCCTTCGCGAGAACGGCTTTGAGGTAGACAAGGACATCGAAGACTGGTACAACCAGTACATCGCCTTCTCTAAGACAAAGCTCCGCAACAACGGCGGTTCGAGCATCCTTCTCGGAGATCCCGTGGTCCCTGAGATGGAAGTCTCCAGAACCTTTATCGAGAGAAAGGAAAAGGCGACGGACATTGCAGTTTTTACAATCTCCAGAAATGCCGGAGAGGGCGACGACCGCAAGGCCGAAGACGGAGACTGGACCCTGAGCGGAACCGAGCGTCAGCTCCTTCAGGAACTGGCAGACGTTTACCATGCCGCCGGCAAGAAGCTGATCGTGGTCCTCAATATCGGCGGAGTAATAGAGACTGCTTCCTGGAAGCATATTCCTGACGGCATCCTCCTCGCCTGGACTCCCGGTCAGGAAGGCGGATATGCGGTCGCTGATGTCCTTTCCGGTGCAGTAAATCCTTCCGGAAAGCTCCCCATGACCTTCCCGGTCAGCTATTTCGACATTCCTTCGTCTTATAATTTCCCGTACAATTATCACGGCAGACCTTCGATCGGAGACTTCGCCTCTATTCTTGGCGCGAACATGCATCCCGTCAAGAATGTGGACTACACTAATTACGAAGAAGGCATCTGGGTGGGTTACCGCTATTTCAATACTGCAGGCAAGAAGGTCTCCTATCCGTTCGGTTACGGCCTCAACTACACCACCTTCGAGTATTCCAAACCTCAGGTGAAGGTGGCCAAGGCCGGTGAAGTGACCTTCTCCGTGACCGTAAAGAACACCGGTAAGGTGGCAGGTAAAGAGATCGTCGAGGTTTATGTGACCGCTCCCGACGGCGGACTCGTAAAGCCCGCACGCGAGCTCAAGGCATTCGCTAAGACCAGGGAACTTAAGCCCGGCGAGTCCGAGACTCTCACCATGAAGGTCGACACATATGCCCTCGCTTCGTTCAACGAGGCGACTAGCGCATGGGAAACCGCCAAGGGCGTCTACACCGCCCAGTTCGGCGCCTCGGTCGAGGATATCCGCGGCAAGGTGTCGTTCAAACTGAACGGCAAGTCATGGGAGGTCCACAAAGCTCTCCTCCCCGCAGAGCCCGTTAAGGAGATCAGCGTGAAGTAACGCTATCCCATATACTCCGAAGGAGGCACGCCGAACTGTTTCTTGAACGACGCGGAGGTGGAAATTTAAATAGCCCCGCCGCCCTGGGCTTTAAGCTCTTCGTCGACCTTTTCCTTTTCCTGCATCAGCAGGTCCAGGAGCCAGTCTTTCTGTTCGTCGAGGAGGCCCAGGTCGCGACAGGCGCTCTCATATCGGCCTATCACTGCTTCCTGATAGCGGTGGTAGGTCATTGATTTGCGGATTTCGTCCTCAATAGTCTCGTGTTCGATTTCGTAGCTGTCTTTGTAGTAGTCTTTGTAGACTTTCTCTGAGGTATAGCGGATACAGAAGAAGAACAGGCCGGTGGCCAGTATCACTATGCCGAGTATGCCTACCACCAGAGGGACTTTCTGGATAAGGCCCAGCATTCCCAGGGTGGAGCCTGAGAGGAAAATCAGGATTGCGGCGAGTTCGTTGCCGTGGTATTTGAGTAAGTCTTTGGCTTTCATAATCTCAGCATATTGGTCTTGCGGTTCTGAAGGATCTTGATTTTGTATTCGTTTTCGGATTCCTTGGCCTCCATCGCCTTCTGGAAGGCGCGGCGGGTCGCGAGCATCTGGCTGTTCTTGCGCCTCATCTCGTCGAGGTTTTCGCGAAGCCGCCACTGGCCAAGCAGGATGGCAAGGCCGGCGATGGCGAACATCACCAGGAAGCCTATCATGATAGTCATCTGGTTCTGGGCCTTGAGCTTCTGGGCCTCTTCGCGCAGCTGGGCGTTGTTCATCTCGGCGTCGAGGATCGCGAGGTCTTCGTTCTGCACCCTGATGTAGGTGGAGTCTTTCTCTCCCATGAGCATCGCGAGGTGGCCGTAGGCTTCGTCGTAGGCGTGCATATCGGCGTAGATGCCCTGTTTCTGCTCGAGGCGGCCGCGGAGGGTCCCGAGCGAGTCGGCCTTGGCGAGGGCCTTGGCGAGCATGCCGCGGCTGCGAAGATAGCTGATGTCAAGCCCGACGCGCGAATCGGAGTCGGCCTGGACTGTATAGAGGGGCTCCTGAAGCAGGGTGCGGTAGGTTGCCTCGAAGGTGTCGGTATCTCCTGCAGCATAGTAAAGGCAGGCCCTGGTCATCAGGGCCTTCAGGCGCACCGAAGGGAAGAAGCGCTGGAATTCTTCGGCCTTCCCTACGTATTCCTCGGCCTTGACGAAGTCCTTCATCTTTACACATTCCTGCGCCATGAGTATGTACAGGGTCGGGAGATCCTGCTCGGCGCGGGCGTCGCGGCAGAACTTCGCGGCCTTCTCCATGTTAAGGATCGCTAGGTAGTGGTTGTCGCGGGCGCTTTGGATAAGGCCGATGATGCGGTATGCGTACATCTTTCCGAGGGGCCGGCGCTCCGCGGAGGCGAGGCGTTCCATGGCCCTGGCCTCGAGCATCGCCTCCGCCGCCCTGCCGGTCTGGACGAGATACTCGCAGTATTCGTGCAGGAAGGGGAAGTAGAACTCGCGCAGTTCCTTGCGCTCGCCTATGAGTTGCTTGACTTCGGCTACCGTCGAATCCATCCTCGCATAGTTGCCCTGCGCAAAGCGGATTGGCATCTCCAGCGAGAGCGCGAGGCACTTGTAGCGGAAGTCGAGCTTGCGCTCGCCTAGGGTGTAGAGCGAATCGGCGAGTGCGAGGTTATCGGGGTTGAACTGCTGCATGCGGCCGTAGGCATAGCGGAGGAAAGTAGCCTGATCCACACGCAGGCGGTTTACGATCTGCGCGTCGGAAAACAGGCACACCAGCGCTGCCGACAGGGTAAGCAGGAGTTTGCGCATCATTTGCCCGCCACTATCTGCATCTGGGTTACAATGCTCGTGAGGAGTTTTTCCATGATTATCGGCTTCATGATGAAGTCGTTGGCGCCCATGTTGTAGCCCTTCACTACGTCGTCGTTGGAGTTCAGTGCACTCAGAATTACTATCCTGATGTCAGCTGTCTCCGGGTTTTCCCTGAGACGGCGCAGCACTTCGAAGCCGTCGATGCCGGGCATCATGAGGTCCAGCAGTATAAGGTCAGGCTTCTGTTGCGCGACCGCGTCGAGGGCCTGCTGGCCGTTGGCGGCAGTACGTATTGTGAAGTTGAAACGGCTGAGCATCTTCTGCACAAGCAGGAGGTTCAGGGGAATGTCGTCCACGGCAAGTACGTTGTACTTCGAATAATCGTGGTCTTGTGCGTACAGAGGAGTCATATATTATTTGTTTTTCTTCTTTTTCCTTTGAATCAGGATGCCCGCGACCAAGCCAACGATAGCAGCGGTCAGGACGGCCAAAAGGACGAAAAGCAGGCGTATTCGCTTCTCCTGTTTCTCCATCGCGGCTGTCATCTCATTGTTACGCTGAACGTCGGCTATCTCCTCCATCTTCATATCGTTGAGGTAGCTGATGTCGGAGTACAGGGTAAGGATAATATTGGTGCCCATCCATGCTGCGACTTCCGGGCGCCCATAGGCTATTGCGAGGTCGCGGAGGAAGATCATCTGCTGGCGGACCGCGACTTTTTCGGCTACGGGAGTAATCTCTTCAAGCGGTTTCTGCTCTATGATTCCGTCGATGGTAGCGAAGCAGAGGTCTCCGCCATAGAGCTGACTGAGGAAGCCGTCGTCGTACAGGCAGTAATCCCTGAGTTTGCGGTAACGGGCAGGCTGCTTGTCGAGGGCCGCGAGCTGGGCCCTGTAATAGGCGACCCGAACAGTGTCGTTGTGGAGAATCGCAGTCTTCTCCGCGAGGTCGTAGTAGAAACGTGCGGAGTCGGAGCCTTTGGGGTAGGTGTCTGCCATGTCGCAGCACGGGCGGGTGAGGCTCTGGCGGCGTATGGTAGGATTATCGGTGTTGAGGTAAATGTTGATTACCTGACGAAGGTATTTTCGAGTGTTGAGAAGGTCGTTTTGTCTCTGGAACAGCATGGACAGGTAGCGCTGACTCTGCCACAGGCCGTATTCATTGCCGTCCTTGGAAGCGTAGTCCATCATCTGTTGGAGTAGCGTCTGCCCGTGGACCTGCTGTCGGGTATTGATGTAGTAGTTCTGAGCGAGTTCGTAGCCGTAATAGAAGTACTGCATGTAGCCTGTTTCACGGGCTACATCCATCAATTCCTGGTGGCGCTTGTCGACCAGCCTGTTGGCTTCCTGCCTGTTGTCCATGAACCTCGCGATGCGGCAGGCCCTCTTGAGACGGCATACCCAGTAGAGCGTGCGCGCTTTCTGGTCGCCGACTTCATGGGCCCTCTTCAACAGCGCTTCGTTGGCGACGTCGAACGCGTCGTTGGACAGGTCGTCGACGAGGGTTTCGGCCATCTTGAAATACTCGTAGCACAGGTCATCAATGGAGTAGACGTTGTTCTGCGCCCGCGCTGCGGAGAGCACGGCCGACAGAAGAATTGCTATGAAGGCGAGGCGTTTCATGCTGCGTCGGGGGTTGTTTCGGGCACGGCGGGCACCATGAATACGAAGCGGGCCCCCGGTCCGGGGTGGGTGGTGTCAAGGAAGACCTTGGCGCCCATGCGTGATGCTATGTCGCGGCAGATGCTCAGGCCCAGGCCAGTGCCCTGCACGAATTCGTTGAGTTTGGTGAAGCGCTCGAAGATCTTCTCGGCCTGGTCCGCCGGCACACCGGTTCCAGTGTCGGTCACGGAGAAGGTGACATAGCCCTCGTGCTCGGTAAGGGAACTGGAGAGCCTGATCTCGCCCTGTGCTGTGTGCTTGCAGGCGTTGGTCAGGAGGTTTATCAGAATCTGCTGGACGCGTCGGGGATCGGTCGTAAAGGTGTAAGGTGCCGGATCTTCGGGATCGTAGTACATTTTCACGCCCGGTTGCAGGCGATGCTCCGCGCTGGAAATCGCAGCTTCGCACATGAAATTCTTCTCTCCCTCTTCGTAGGAAATGCTGTAGCTGCCTTTGTCCATTGCCGAGGCGTTGAGGATGTCGTCGAGGAGCATGGTCAGCATCTTGGTGTTGTTGATGATGTGGCCGGCGTATTCGCCCTTCTCCTCGGGAGAGAGAGTTCCATCTGGCAGTGACAACAACTGGGAGAAGCCTACTATGGCGTTAAGCGGGGTGCGGACTTCGTGGCTCATGTTCTGGACGAAGCGGGTCTTGGCCGCGTCTGCCATTTTCACCTTTTCGTTGGCTTCCTTGAGCGAGGCAATCTGCTGCTCATCCTTACGCTTCGCCCTGTTGAGCGCGCTGATGTAGATGAACGCGAAGGTGGTTATGGCGATGAGGAGAATTCCCAACAGAATTGCGACCACATAGGAGATCCTTGATATCTGATGCTCTTTGGTGACAAGTTCGGCGTTGAGGGCGGCCTTTCCCATCGTCACGTCGAGTTCGGAGATGCGCGAATGGTTTGTGTTGGAAAGCTCTGTCTCCATGATTGCGAGGAGCTTTTTCTCCACTATGAAGGCGAAGTCTTTATAGCCGGCGTTCTCGCACAGGTTAGCTATGACCTTCATTTCGCGGACGGTGGAAAGATGGTAGATTTCCTCCTCGCGGTCGAGGATGGAGCCGTCGCGGGTGGCGTCGATAAGAGAGAAAAACAGTTTGGAGTCCGGAGAGATGTTGGCTAAGTCTGGATCGTCAAGACAAATGTCCCTCAGGCGCTCATAGTTTGGCCTGTCGTTGTCGAGGGCCGCAAGACGCAGAAGGTAGTAGTGGCAGCGAAGCGAATCCATCCTGCCCTTGGCGCCGGACATTGCCTTTTGGACGTTGATGCGAACTGAGTCAGAGGCGATGGGATAGGTGTCAGCGAGGTCGCAATACAGGCGCGACGGGGACTCGCGGCGTATCGCTTCGTTGTCAGTGGAGTTGTAAATGTTGATGGCCTGGATGAGGTGAGGCTTTGCGCTGACATAATCGTTGTGCTTGATGTACATGTCAGCCAGGAACTTCGAGCTGGTCCAGATTCCGTAGGCATCTCCGTCCTTTATGGCATGTTCCTGCATTTCCTGAAGAAGCAGCAGGGCGCGGTAATCTTCACCCCTTCTGCCGTAGTACTGCTGGGATAGTTGATACGACTGATAGAAGTACTCCGGGAATCCCTTGTCCAAGGCGGCCTGCTTGATAGATTCGCGGGCGGCATCCACCAGGACGTCGTTGTCCTGGGTCACGGGCCTTGCCATGAGGTCCTTGAGCACCTGGACGTAGTACAGGACCTGGGCCCTTTCGTCTTTACGTTCGGTCGCGGCCTGCAGGAATAGTTCGTTTGCCGGAGCGAAGCCTGGCTTTCCCAGCTGCTTTTCAGTCTCCCTGTAGAGGGCGTAGCAGGTGTTGTCTATGCCAAGAGGGTTCTTCTGGGCGGCGACTGGGAGTACCAGTGCCAGCGCCAGCACGATGAGGATAAACTTTTTCATGGGCGGCCTAGAAGTCGTCGTTGTTTTCGTAGATCTTTGTCTCCCAGTCGCTTACGGTAGGGGCGAAGGTGATTTCGTGGTAGAGCTTGCCGGTGTCGAGCCCAAGGTGGAAGGTGTACTGCTTTCCGTAGGCCATGATGTTATCGGGCAGGACACCGTAGAGCATGAAGTGGGCTTTCTGGTCCTTCAGGGCGCCGTATTCGAAGCCGTGGAGGGTGAAGCCGTCTACGTCGTATTCTACCTCTACGCACTGCTTGCCCATGATGATTTCATCGGGGATAGCGTAGTAGCGGTGGCTGAAGGCCATGCGCTCCACCAGGTCGGTCTTGCCGATAAACTTCTCGTTCTCCATCCCCACTCCGACGATGGCGTCGCCTTCGAAAACCACCACGTCGCGGTAATAGCCGCGCCTGTGCCAGAATCCCTCGCCGGCCACGATATCGTTGACGAAGATACCTGCGGAAGCCACCTTTGTCGCGGTGACCTTGCGGAGGTGGATAAGACCCTGGAGCCCGGGCTCGGTAGTGACGTCGCAGATCTTGAAGCCGATATCGTTCGTAATGTGCTGGAACTCAAGAGGAACCATATTGAGCTGCTCCACTGCGGCCAGCACCGTCTTGCTGACGAGCGGGCCGGCTTCGGTCTCGGCGCTGGTAAAGGGGATGCTGTAGCTCTCCAGGTCGTCGCCGTAGACTATGCTGTTCACATAGGGATAGTATGCGCTGAAGGAAACTGTCGCCGGGACGTCCCACAAGGCCGCGTCGAAGAAGCCTTTGTACTGCCCGCCCGTGCTGTACACGGTTTCGTTGTCCAGCAGGAGCGAGCCTGTCTCTATGTCAATGCCTATAATGCCGAAGGGGATGCTCTGGTCCATGGTCGCGATCATGTTGGCAGATTCCACCTCGCCGCCTTTTGTGATGGCTGCGTCGGGGATGGTCTTGCCTTCGCGGGTTACCTTCACTGGGAAGGAGACCTGTTTTGTTCCGGCATTGCGTTCGGGGCTGTTGGGAAGCTCCATGTCTAAGGAGCAGGCCGTCGCCGAGAGGGCGAGGCAAAGGATGGGTATTAGTATTCTGCGCGTCATTAGTTTCAAAGATATGAAATATTTTTTTGAAAAATTTCGGGTGCTTGTATTGCATATTTAAAAAATAGGCGTACCTTTGCAGTGTACTATTGAACTAATACACACAAAAGGGATATGATTGAAATCAAGAATCTGGCCTTCAGCTACGGCAAAACAAACGTGCTGGACAACATTTCGATGACGCTTGAGGCAGGGAAGATCTACGGTCTTCTCGGAGAGAACGGAGTGGGCAAGACAACGCTCCTGACTCTCCTTTGCGGCCTCAAGAAACCCATTGAGGGAAGCATCTCCGCGGGCGGAGTCGATCCCTACAGGCGCCTGCCTTCTTTCCTTGAGAACCTCTACTACCTCCCCGACGAGGTGGCTCCCCTCAATTCGAGCGCTCTCGACTGGGCCCGCAACTGCGGAAAGTTCTGGCCCGCCTTCAGCCTCGATACCTTTAATAATATAATGGCGGAGTTTGAGACGGACCCACTGCAGAAAATGAAAGCAATGTCGGCTGGCCAGCTCAAGAAGGCCTATATAGCCTTCGCGCTCGCGGCTGGAACTCAGTACCTTCTGATGGACGAGCCTACCAACGGCCTTGACATTCCCTCCAAGGCTCAGTTCCGCGCGGCCATAATGAAGTACACCCGTGAGGATTCGACCATCGTGATCAGCACCCACCAGGTGCGCGACCTCGAAAACGTGATCGATCCCATCGTCATCCTCGACCGCAGGGATGTGCTCCTGAACGCCTCAATCGCCGAGATCAGCGAAAAGCTCTACTTCGACTACGGCACTGAACTCCGCAGCGACGCTCTCTATTCGGAGCGCCTGCCCGGCGGCTTCATTCAGGTTTGTCCCAATACTTCCGGAAAGGAGAGTAAGGTCAATGTCGAGGCCCTCTTCAACACCGTCCACAACAACAAAGAACTCGTAAAAGGAATTTTCAGCCATGAATAACGTATTCTCACCCAAAAGGTTCGGCAAGTATTTCTGCTACGACCTCTTCAACGTTAAGAACAATTTCGGCCTGACCCTCCTGATTCTCGGCCTTCTGCCGTTTATTCTCTTCGTGGTCTTCCAGCTGATCAACATTCTTTTCCACGGTACGTTCTACGTCAATTCTGACGGCTTCATGCCCGCGAGGGTCATCACCGGAATAGTCTGTGTGACGGTCGCCATCCTGGCGTTCCCGACTAAAGTCTACGGCTCCGTGACCGACAGGCGCGCCGGATCATCTTTCCTTATGCTGCCTGCATCCACCTTCGAGAAGTGGCTGTCGATGGTTCTGATGGGCTGCGTCCTCGTGCCGCTCTGTCTGAGCATACTTTATGTCGGATCCGACACCGTCATGGGACTCGTTTTCCCCAAGGCATACGGAACTCCTATAATCAATATGCCTTTCGATGACATTATCGGAGAAACCGACATGCCTATAGACATCCACTTCAGCTTCACCGGCCTGGTCTGGGGCAACTGGAGCGCAAGTATGCTGTTCTTCACCCTCGGAGCCATCTGCTTCAAAAAGGGCAAGGTCGGAAAATCCATCCTGGTGCTTTTCGTCCTCACTATCCTGGCCTCTCTGATCGTCGTCGCGATCGTGGGTAATTTCGACGCCGATTTCGCAAATGATACGCTCCTTCTCAACGCAGTCGATGCGGATCCCGAAACCGCCGCCCGCAAGATAATCGCCCTCGGCAAGGCCCTGCTCTATTTCCAGCTGGTGCTCTTCCTCGGCCTCAACTACTGGCGCCTCCGCACCATCAAACACTAGACGCATATGGAATTCAACGAGAATAAACCCATCTACATCCAGATTGCCGACGACATCTGCGAGCAGGTGCTATCCGGCAAGCTGGCCCCCGGCGGCCGCATCGCGTCGGTGCGCGAATGGGGTGCGACCATAGGCGTGAACCCCAACACCGTGGCCCGTTCCTACGACGAACTCACCGACCGCGGCGTCATCTTCCAGAAAAGGGGAATAGGCTTCTTCGTGGCCGATCAGGCGCGTGAGGCCATCCTCAGTACCGAAAAACGCAAGTTCATCACCGAAGAACTGCCCGAATTTGTAAAACGCGCCAACCTGCTTGGCATAAACCTCAAAGAATTGATATGAAAAGGATTATTATGTTCGCAGTAGCCTGCTGCTTCTGTCTTACTTCCTGTGTCTTCACCGTCAGCGGCTCCAACGGCGGCAGCGATTCCGCCATCGGCTCCGGCGCCGACCAGACCCGCACCTTCGACGCCGCTCCTTTCGACATCCTTACGGTCAACATCCCCTGCGATGTCGTGTATGAGACTGGCGAGCGTAAGGTGGTGATAGTCGCAAGCGAGAAATACATGGAACACATCCTGGTCGAGCAGGACGGCAACAGCCTCGTGGTCAAGACCGACGACAAGAAGATACGCTCGTTCAAGAGCACTAAGATATACGTCACCTCCGATCTCCTCTCCTCCCTTACCGTCAACGGTGCGGTCGATATGGAGTGCAGGCACGGCATCCGTTCGGCGGGCGATTTCGCGCTGACGATTAACGGAGCAGGCGATGTGGAAATCAAGGGGCTCGATGCAGACGCCATCATGGTTCGCTGCAACGGAGCTGCTGATCTCGAAATACTCGATATCACGGCGGCCGGAATCGATGTTACCATCAACGGCGCGGGCGACGCGACCCTTACCGGCGCCGTCGACTACGCCAACCTTACGATCAACGGCGCCGGCGACATCAACGCCCGCGGCCTTGTGGCCAACACGATACGTCCCTCTGTTAGAGGAGTTGGATCGATAGTAACCAGATAGACTCTAAGCAGCAGAATCAAACTGCACCCCTGAGCCGCTTTTTACCCGGACTAGGGTCGCTCACAGACGCGCAGCGTCATACGAGCGATAGCGGTATCAGGGGTGCAGTTTGCTTCTGCCTGAACTCCATCTGCGTCACAGCGTGCATACCTGGTATGTTTTTCGACCAGGTGTGAGCATTTTGGCCCCTTTTTGCACATACCTGGCATATTTCTGAACCAGGTGTGCACGGTGGCTGGAAATATTCAGCTAAACCGAAGAACGATTAGAGGCCCGAAGGGCCGAGGGCGGCATCAGCCGCCGTGCCGAGAGGGAGGAGCGGAGAGCGAGCCCGTAAGGCACCCGCCGTGAGCGTAGCGGAGGCGGCATGCCCCACCGGGGCAGCTGCGGAGCAGCGGGGGTAGAAGTCGGTCGAAGACCGATGATTCGCTGGAGGACCTGCTACAGCAGGGCCGAAAGCGAATCGTAGTAAGTTTTGCTTACAGGAATCGGGGGAGTGCCGGGAGTATCGAGGTCGGCGAAGACGAAGCCGGCGGAATCCTTGCGCAGGACAGTAACGTGCGAAGGGTTCACGAAGAATGCCCTCTGGCAACGCTGGAGGCCCTGTTTGTGGAGCATCTCCTCAAGACGCTTCATCGATGAGCGAAGCTGATACTTCTTCACGCTCTCGCCGTCGAGATAGACGATGTTGACATAATTCTCATTCGCCTCGACATAAAGCAGCGACGATGCCGCCACCGCCAGCTTGAGCTTCTGGTTCGCATCCTTGAAGCGCACGAGATTATCGTCTGCTGCGGGCTCGAGCTTCTCGCGGCGGTATGCGTAGATGATAGTTCCCATCTCGATGAGCAGATAGGGAAGGACCAGCACGCCGAAGAAGTCGATAAGGCAGCGCGGCAGCGCGTAGAAGAAGCTGTACTGCTCGCGGCCTATAGTGATCAGGGCCATGTACATAGCTCCGAAGCAGGCGAAGAAAAACACCTCGAGGATACACCAGGCGGCGTATGAGAGGTAGGTCGGATCCATTTTCTTCCTCAGAAAGAAGAAGGTAAGGCGCGTTCCGACAAGGATAAGTAAAAGTATCGTCGAAAGGATGGTGACGTTGAACTCGAGAACCATCACTCCTGCATCGAGGAATTCAATTATTCCGGCCGGCCTGAAGACCAGCAAAAAGAGCAGGAAGAATACCGGCAGCCCTACGAAATGGACTATCTGAGCCGGAAACCTGAAGAAAGCTTTTGGAATACCTGTGTTGTTCTGCATAACGCACAAAGATAAATATATATTGTTATCTTTGCAAAGTATGTCTAAAACCTGGATCAAGACGCTGGCCGCGCTCGCGGCGATTATCCTGACAAGTTCCTGCCAATGGTTCGGCCGGAACACTTCCGGCGACGCTTTCCCCGAAGTGAAGGGTTTCGAACTCCTCAGCTATGTCCCTTCGGATGCTTGCGGAGTGATAGTCTGCGAGAAAGTCGCCGACGGTCTCGAGATTCTCTTCGATTCTGGCAGCGTCTTCCGCGAGCTCTCCTACGGGAACCTCGCCGACTCCAGGATGGTAATCTCATACCATTTCGTAGGCGCCCTTACCCCGATGATAGCCATAGATGCAGGCAGGCCCCAGTCGGCCGCGAAGGAGATTGCGGCCGTGACGGAAGGGGCAGCGAAGCTGGATCTGGCTTCGCGCGTGATCCAGGCCCATGGCCGTCGCGGCCGCAGGAGCATCCTGCTCCTTAGCCCCTCGGCCGGCATCCTCGACGCCGCCGAGCGCCACATGGAGGCCCACACTTCCGTGCTGGAGGTGGTCGGCCTCACCGATGCGCTCGAGAAAGCGCCCGCCCGCGGCGATGTAGTGATATTCCGTAACGACGCTATCTCCAATCTGCTTCCCAAGGACTTCCTCTCGAAGTATCTTACGCGCAAGCAGCTTGTCAATTTCATCAAGGGCTATTCGGAGTGGACTGTTATGCACCTGACGGGCGCCGAGCCCGCCGGCAGGGGAGTGTACCTCAGCTATGAGGTCCGTAGCGTCCATCCCGACGATTTCTCCAAGTCCGCACAGGTCTTCGAGCAGCAGGGCTACGGAGAAAGCAGACTCCCGACCGTGCTGCCCCAGGGTACGACCTACGTCGTGGACCAGTGCATACCGTCGGTCGAGAGCTTGATCGAGGCCCGCAAGAAGAACCTCGACGCGCGCGGCGGCCTCAACAAATGGAGCAATACCTGCGCCCAGCTCAAGAAGCAGACCGGCCTGGATCCGGTAAAATGGGCCATTGAAACCGATATCCGGGAGGTGGCGAAAGTGCAGTGGAAAGGCGAGGAAGTCATCGTGCTGCGCCCGGCCAAACCCCTGGTCTCCCACAACGTACGCCCCAACGAACACCGCGGCTTCGTCGCCGCCCTGTTCGGCCAGGGCTACGAAATCGCCGACGAATCGCATGCCGCCTGCATAGGCAACTGGCTTATCATGGGCAGCGAAGATGCAGTCAAGCATTTCATGGCCTCCGAGGTGAGGCAGAAGCTCCATTATTGGCCAACAAAGGGAGTCAAGGCCGTCGTCCTTGCCGACGACTGCCAGCTCAGCTGGACCCGCAGCGAGCTTCGTTTCGACGTGTACAGAACCTACTAAGCAATGCTGAAAATCAAATCCCTCAACAAGCAGCTCGAGCGCAGTTTCAAGAAGAACTGGTGGAGGCCCGCCCTGTCCAACTACAAGGGCGAGACCATGAACTACGCCATGCTCGCCGAGCGCATAGGGATCATCCACACACACTACAGCCGCTTCGGGGTGAAGCCCGGCGACAAGGTCGCGATCTGCGGCCGCAACCAGGCCAACTGGGGGGTAGCTTTCCTCTCGGCCATGACCTATGGAGCAGTGCCCGTGCCGCTTCTGCACGACTTCAACCCGGCAAACATTGTGGACCTCCTGAACCACGCCGAGGCGAAGGCCTTCTTCGTGGACGAGGCGATATGGGACAAGCTCGACCATTCGAAGCTCCCTGCCAGCCTGATCGGCACGCTCAACCTCGCGAACTTCCGCGTCCTTGACTCGGTGATCCCGGACCTTGCGGCCGAGCGTTCGAAGATAATTTCCGAATTCCATACTAAGTACGCGTCCGGCATGCGTCCGGAGGACCTTGACTACTACAAGGACAGCCCCGACGAGCTTGCGCTCATCAACTATACCTCCGGTACATCCGGCTTCTCGAAGGGCGTCATGATACCCTACAGGGCCCTGATCGCCAACATCGAGTTCGCCGCAAACGAGGCCGAGCCCCAGATGGACTACACCTCCGACATGGTCGCGATGCTCCCGAGCGCCCACATGTACGGCCTCATGTTCGAGTTCCTCTTCGAGATGTGCATAGGCGCGCACACGCACTTCCTGACGAAAACCCCGAGTCCCAAGGTTATCATGACCGCATTCCAGGAAATCCACCCGGCGACGATAATCTCGGTACCGCTGATCATCGAAAAGGTCTACAAGAACCAGATCAAGCCCATGGTCCGCAGGTTCCGCTTTTTCTTCGACATACCCCTTATCGGCCGCGTGCTCATGCGCTCGGTCCGCAAGAGGGTGAAGAACGCCTTCGGCGGCTCCTTCGAGGAAGTCATCCTTGGCGGTGCGGCCGTGAACCCGGAGGTAGAGAGGTTCTTCCATAAGATGGGCTTCCCCTTCACCGTCGGCTACGGCATGACCGAATGCGCTCCCATCATAACCTATGCCCATTGGAACCGCTGCAAGGTGGGTTCGTCGGGCAAGGCGGTGGCTGGCTGCAGGATACGCATAGATTCGAAGGACCCGGAGAAGATCCCCGGAGAGATCCAGGTCAAGGGCCCCAACGTCTTCCTGGGCTACTACCGCAACGAAGAGGCGACGGCAGCCGCGTTCACCGAGGACGGCTGGTTCCGCACGGGCGACATGGGCGTTATCCGCAAGGGCTACCTGTACCTTAAGGGCCGCCTCAAGTGCATGATACTCTCGGCCAACGGCCAGAACATTTACCCCGAAGAGCTTGAGGCAGTAATCAACAGTGTGCAGTATGTGGTCGAATCGCTTGTCGTGGAGGAAAAGGGCGGCCTGACTGCCATTATTTTCCCTGATTATGTCAGCGCGGCCATCGACGGCATCGAGGCCGAAGAGCTGGAAGGCAAGCTCCAGAGCCTGCTGCCCGAAATCAACGAGCAGCTTCCCAATTACGCCCACATCAGGAAGATCGAGCTCCTCAAGGAGGACTTCGAGCGCACCCCCAAACGCAGTATTAAACGTTATCTGTATCTGAAAAATGAATAAGTTCGACGAAAGGTATCTCGAAATGGCCGAAGTCTGGGCCAAGAATTCGTATTGCAAGCGCCGTCAGGTCGGCGCCCTGCTCGTGAAGGACCGCATGATCATCTCCGACGGCTACAACGGCACCCCCGCCGGTTTCGAGAACCAGTGCGAAGACGAAAACGACGTTACGAAGCCCTATGTGCTCCACGCCGAGGCGAACGCCATCACCAAAGTGGCCAAGTCGGGCAACAGCTCGGAAGGTGCGACCCTCTATGTGACCGCATCTCCCTGCATGGAATGTGCGAAACTCATAATCCAGTCCGGGATCAAGAGGGTCGTCTACAAAGACCTTTACCGCATCACCGACGGAATAGACCTCCTGAAGAGCGCCAACATCGAATGCGAGCAGCTTGACACCTCAAAGGATGAAAAGTAGCAACTGGTCAGCGATAGCCGTGGCCCTGGCGGGAATCCTGCTGGGCGTCATGGGCGTGCTCACCGTCCAGAAGGTGTTCGCCGACAAGGCCCGCCTCAAGGCCGAGTATCAGGACTGGCGCAAGCTCAACCTTATCCTCCAGAAGGTCGACGAGAACTATGTGGACCCGGTCGACAGGCAAAAACTCACCGACGCCGCCGTAGTCGCCGCGCTCTCGCAGCTCGACCCCCATTCGATCTACCTTCCCCCGCAGGAACTTGAAGAATCGGAAACCAGCCTTGCCGGCGGATTCGACGGCATAGGCATACAGTTCAACGTCCCCAACGACACGGCGGTCGTGATTGAGGTCATCCCCGGCGGCCCCTCGGAAAAGGTCGGCCTGCAGCCGGGTGACCGCATCCTCAAGGTCGACACGATCGAGATCGCCGGGCGCAGGTACCCGCAGGACAGCATGGTCCGCCATATGCGCGGCCCTTCCGGCACTAAAGTCACGGTCACCGTCCGCCGCGAAGGTGAGGAAATCCCCTTCGAAATCACCCGCGACAAGATCCCGACCCACAGCGTCGACGCCGCCTTCATGGTCGGCGACACTACCGGCTACATACGCCTCTCCAAATTTGCCCGAACCACCTTCAAGGAGTTCAGCGAGGCCGCCTCGCGCCTCAGCTCCGAGGGCATGAAGGAGCTGGTCTTCGACCTGCGCGACAATTCCGGCGGCTACCTCGACCAGGCCCTCCTGCTCGCAAACGCCTTCCTGGAGAAGGGCGACACGATCGTCTATATCGAAGGACTCCACCGCAAGCGCGAAGTCTACAAGGCCGACGGCAGGGGAGCGCTCAAGGATGTGGGACTGAAGGTGCTCATCGACGAAGGTTCGGCCTCGTCCAGCGAGATCTTCTCCGGCGCGGTCCAGGACAACCGCCGTGGAACCATCTACGGCCGCCGTTCGTTCGGCAAGGGCCTTGTCCAGGAGCCCGTCTTCTTCACCGACGGCAGCGGAATCCGCCTCACGGTCGCCCGTTTCTACACGCCCTCCGGCCGCTGCATCCAGAAACCGTATACAAAGGATTACGCCTACGAAGTCTACAAGCGCTACGACGAAGGCGAGATGGTCGATGCGGACAGCATGAACGTCTCCAAGGGCGGCATCATCCCCGACGTGTTCGTCCCGATCGACACCACCCGTGCTTCCGATTTCTATATCAAGTGCAACAGGAAAGCCACAACCATGCGCTTCTCATCGGCCTATTTCGACTCCCACAAAGAGCTGACCGAAATCTCCGATTACTCCGAATTGCTGAAGTATCTGGACAAGGCCGGGCTTGACCGCCTCTTCCTGGATTATGCCCGGCAGAAAGACGGTTTCGTCCCCAAACCGGGCGAATGGGACGACTCGAAGAGTTACATGATGACCCAGATCAAGGCACTTGTCGGCCGCTACTCCAAGCTCGGCGACAATGCCTTCTACCACCTTTATCTGCAGATCGACGACGTCTTTGCCGCCGCTACTGCGCAATAAAGCTGTATACTATATTACCTATTTCTTTGGGATTGTTGGTTTTGCTTCGCGAGAAGCGGCTGCGGCGCGCTGCGCCCAGTGCGTAGTCCCTAAGACATTTGTCCGACGAAGACACCTCGTCCTGGATTTTCGCATCGGTAACGTCTCCAGCGGCATTTACCGTGATGATTACCGTAACTTCCCCAGCTCCAATACACTTGTATGCCGGGATGGGCAGGTAGCTGCCCTTGCGCTCGCCAAGGGAGTAGGAGAGGACCGAGGGGCCCTGGTATGTTGGCTCGTCCCGCTCAGGCTTCTGCTTCGGAGCCGGCTCGGCAACGGTAATGGATTCCTCTTTCCGGTTGATGTTCTCGCGCGCCTGCTTCTCGATCCGGGCGGCGTCGCGATAGAGGCGCTCGGCATCGGTGCCTCGGTCGTCCTTCAGCTTACTGCGGTCTACGACCACGTTGCGCAAAGGCTCGACCTCGCGCACTCCCGCCTCGCGCAGCATCTTCTCGACCCGCGCATTGGCCGCCTTCTGGCGTGCAATCTCCTTTTCGAGCTTCTCCACCGGATCCTGCTTCGAGAAATCGAGCATGAAAGCCTGGCGCTGACTCTCGATATTGGGGTGGACAACCGTCAGGAACAAAACGAGAATCACCGCGAGGTGGACGCTCACGGTGACCAGTATTCCTATGAGGTTGTCGCGCATAACGGCAGCGGCCAGGTTATTTCTGTGCCCTCAGTTCCTTGCGGATCGTGTTGTTGATAACGTCGATCGCGACCTTGTTGTGGCCGCCCTGGGGGATAATGATATCAGCGTAGCGCTTGCTCGGCTCGATGAACTGCAGATACATCGGCTTCACTGTCTTCGAGTAACGCTCGATCACCCAGCGCACGTCCTTGCCGCGCTCCACTATGTCGCGGGTCATCACGCGCATCAGACGGTCGTCGTCGTCCGCATCCACGAATATCTTGATGTCCATCTGGTCGCGGAGCTCCGGGCATGTGAACACCAGAATACCCTCGATGATGATAACGTCCGCTGGATCTACGTGGACCGTCTCGGTCTTGCTGCGGCTGCAGGATATATACGAATAGATAGGCTGCTCGATGCTCTTGCCGGCCTTCAGCTCCGAAAGCTGCTGGCAGATAAGCTCCCAGTCGATAGCGTCCGGATGGTCGAAGTTGTGGTTGCGCTTCTCCTCGTCCGTCAGGTCGCTCGAATCCTTGTAATACGAATCCAGCGGAATCGTAACGACGCTCTCGCCCTTCAGCGTTTCAGTAATAGCCCTGACTACCGTGGTCTTTCCACTGCCGGATCCCCCGGCGATACCGATAACTAACATATCTTATAATGTCTGAGTATTTCGGTTAGCTGTTTTGACCCGCATTTACCCGGAATAGGGTCGCTCCCAGCTGCGAAGCATCATTGAGCGATTGCGGGTCAAAACAGCTAACCGAAATACGTTAAAACTCTGCATTTTTTGGCGTACGAGGGAACGGGATGACGTCCCTGATGTTTTGCATTCCGGTGATGAAGAGCAGTAGACGCTCGAAGCCAAGTCCGAAGCCGGAGTGGGGGCAACTGCCGAAACGGCGGGTATCCAGGTACCACTCGAGGTTGTCGCGCTTCATGTGGAGCTCGTCGATGCGGCTCTCCAACTTCTGAAGGTCGGCCTCGCGCTCGGATCCGCCAATGATCTCCCCGATCTTCGGGAAGAGAACGTCCATCGCGCGCACGGTCTTACCGTCTTCGTTCTGCTTCATGTAGAAGGCCTTGATATCCTTCGGATAGTCCGTAAGGATCACCGGCCTCTTGAAATGCTCTTCTACCAGATATCTTTCGTGTTCGCTCTGGAGATCGGTTCCCCAGTCAACGGGATATTCAAATGTGTGTCCGTGGGCAATCGCATCCTTGAGGATGTCGATTCCCTCGGTATAGGGCAGGCGCACGAACTCAGTGTCGATAACGCCTTCCAGACGCGCGATGAGCGTATCGTCATAGCGGTCGTTGAGGAACTGGATGTCGTCGCGGCAGTTGTCAAGGGCATACCTGACGAGGCTCTTGATGAAGTCCTCCGCCAGATCCATGTTGTCCTTGATGTCGTAGAACGCCATCTCCGGCTCTATCATCCAGAACTCCGCAAGATGCCTAGGAGTATTGGAATTCTCGGCGCGGAAGGTAGGACCGAAGGTATAGATCTCGCCCACGGCGGTCGCCCCGAGCTCGCCTTCGAGCTGGCCGCTGACCGTAAGGCTGGTCATCTTTCCGAAGAAGTCCTTGCTGTAGTCCGGCAGGCCCTTCTTGTTCTTCGGGACGTTGTTCAGGTCGAGCGTAGTCACCTGGAACATCTGGCCGGCGCCTTCAGCGTCGGACTCGGTAATCAGCGGGGTGTTCAGGTAAACGAAGCCCCTGCTGTGGAAATACTCGTGGATGGCGAAGGCCATCTGGCTGCGAAGGCGGTAAATCGCGCCGAAGGTATTGGTCCTCGGGCGCATGTGGGCAACCGTACGCAGATACTCGAAGGAGGTGTCTTTTTTCTGGAGAGGGTAGCGCATGGGGTCGCTCTCGCCGTAGACCTCGATATTCTTAGCCTTGATCTCGACTGCCTGCCCGCTGCCTATGGACTCCACCAGGGAGCCCTTGACCGCGATGCACGCGCCGGTGCTGATCCTGGCGAGTATCGGCTCTGTCTCCGGAGTCTTGTCGACGACTATCTGGATATTCTTGATGGTCGAACCGTCGTTGAGCGCGATGAACGCTATTTCTTTATTTCCTCTCTTGGTCCTTACCCAACCTTTGGCAAGGACGTCCTGTCCTGCGGGCATTGCCAGCAGGTCCTTGACTTTAGTGCGGAGTATTTCCTTCTTACTCATTTGCTTTCTTTTGATAAAAGAGCAGCCCCTGTGGCGGGGCTGCTCATATACGGTAGTCTGAGCTTACTCGGACGGTCTCCTTGCGGAGTACATGATCTTAAGCGCGGAGCAGCGGCGCAGCTCCTGCTTTACGTCGGTAATGATACCCATGCGGACATCCTGGTCGGCCCTGATGCAGACGGTCATGAGGGGGCGGTCGCCCTCGTTCATGGCCTCACGCTCGGAAGCGACGAAGTCACGGATGTCTTCCTTGGTCTTGAAGGAGTCGTTGAGCTGGATACGGGCGTCGGTACCGTACTGGGCCTGGAGGGACCTGATAGGAGTACCGATGTTGATATAAGACGAAAGGTCTTTACGCTCCAGCTTCGTAACCTCCGAAGCCTCGGGAAGCTTCACCTGAACCTTGTTCTCGGTCTCGCGCATCTGCGTGGTGACCATGAAGAAGAACAGGAGCATGAACACGATATCGGAGAGGGAACCCGAAGAGATTCCGGGAACTTCCTTCTTGTTGTTTCCACCAAACATTGACATGGCTGAATCCTCCTATTATCTTGTTGATGCGTTTACGTCCTTAGGCTCCGCTTCGGAAATGTTCTGGGGGACGGCTTTCTTCACCCATCCCTGCTCCTCCTCCGAGAGGCGGGCATACTTCTTTCCGAAATTGGCCATCGAGAATTCGTCGCGGAGTTCGTTGACTGCCTTCACAAGCTCGTTCTGCACAGCGATGTATGTAGAGTAGCTTGTACCGCGGTCGTTCTGCAGGGAGATAACACCCTTCGACACGGGGACGGCCTTGAAACCCTCGATCTCCTTAACTTCCTTTTCGGGGAGGTTGGGGTCGTTGTTGGGGTTGTCGAGGAACTCCTTGACTTTGTCCTTCAGGAAAGCTATTTCGATTCCTTCACTACCGGCAAGTACCCTGTCTGCGGAATTGATTCGCACCACGATGATGTTGCGGCGGTTGATCTTCTGGTCCTCCACCTGCTGCTTTGAATCAGGGATGGGGGGAAGACGGCGCGCAAGACCTGTCTGGCTTCCCATGGTTGTAGTCATGAGGAAGTAGCAGAGCAGAAGGAATGCGATATCCGCTGTGGAACTGGTATTTAAACCCGGAGTTTTTTTCTTGGACATAGTCTTGTTACTTTGCCTGTTTCTTGTTGCGGACACCGGCTACGATCTCTCCGACGATGATGGAGAGGATAGTCAGGCCACCGACCAGATAGGTCAGATTGAGAATAGTATCCGTGAGCTTGAGGGTCGCTTTGGAAGGCTGCTCAAGCATTCCGAGGGCCTCTGAGCCGGGGGACAGCAGGTATACTACCAGAACAACGACAGCGGTACCTCCAATGACGGCAAGAATCTTCCAGAGGAATTTCTTGTCGTTCTTCACCCCGATCCATCCGCCGATGCAGATGATGCTGGCCAGGGCGAGGCCGACCATCGCATAAGTCCAGTAGAAGAGCACGTCGACGGCCACCGCATCGTTCCTCTCGAAGCCGTAGATCCAGGCTCCGATAAAGATCACGACGCTGAGGACGAGGAGACCCAGCAGGACCCATTTGATGATTTTACTGTAGTCTTTCATGATCCTGAATTATTTTGCCTTGTAAGCTGTAAGGACGTCCACGAGGTCGATCGAAGCCTCTTCCATGTCGATGGTGATGCTGTCGATCTTTGCGAGGATGTAGTTGTAGAACACCTGGAGGATCATAGCTACGATAAGACCCGCAACGGTAGTGATAAGAGCGACCTTCATACCGCCAGCCACAACGTTAGGGGAGATATCACCTGCAGCCTGGATAGCGTCGAAGGCCTGGATCATACCGATAACGGTTCCAAGGAATCCGAGGGACGGGGCGATGGCGATGAAGAGGGAGATCCATGAAAGGCCGTTCTCAAGCATGCTCATCTGGATCGAGCCGGAAGAAACTACGTTCTTCTCAACTACGTCGAGGCCCTGATCATAGCGGTCGAGTCCGTCGTAGAAGATCTTCGCCACAGGACCGCGGGTCTCGCGGCATACTGCCTTTGCGGCTTCGATTCCGCCCTCCTTAAGAGCTGCCTCGACCTTCTCGACGAGAGCCTTTGCATTGGTCCTCGAGAACGAGAGATAAAGGATACGCTCGATCGAAAGAGCCATACCGAGGATAAGGCAGATGATAACGAGTGACATGAACCCTGCACCACCCTCGATGAACTTTGTCTTGAGGGCCTGATGGAGAGGAATCTCGCTCTGAGTGTTGAACGGGTCAACCTCAGCGTCGTCTGCAGGGGCGGCTACCTCAGTGGCTTCCGGTGCAGCCTGCTCAGATTCCTGTGCCGATGCGATGCTGGCGGAGAAGACCAGGATGGCCGCTGCTGCCAAAAACATGGAAATCTTTTTCATAACTGTTTTTGATTGTAGTTTTTAATTGTTGTTATTGATTTGTTGTTTTTATTCCAATTCACAAATTCGATGCAATATAGTAAAAATTATTCAATGTTGGAACGTGCGGGCAGACTTTTAAGGCGCAATCGCTCGACGGCGCTGCGCGTCTGGGAGCGACCCTAGTCCGGGTAAATGCGCCTTAAAAGTCTGCCCGCTCGTTCCTATGGATTTGTCAATCCGAAAAGATTCTCCGCGTTAGCGGTGGTTGCGGCGGCGACCCGTTCGATGCTAATGCCTTTTATCTCAGCGAGTTTGGCCGCTATCAGAGGAATATACGAGCTTTCGTTGCGCGTCCCGCGCAGCGGAGTCGGAGCCATATACGGCGCGTCGGTCTCCAGCAGAATCATCTCGATTGGGATGTCCTTTACGGCCTCTGCGATTCCGGCCTTCTTGAAGGTCAGGACTCCGCCGATTCCCACGCTCCAGTCTCCGTATCGGCGAATTCGCGCCGCAGTCTCGGCGCTGCCGCTGAAGGCGTGGAGGTTGCCCCTCAGGCCAAGCCCGCGGCAGCTGTCCAGCACCGCGAAAAAGTCGTCAGTGGCGTCGCGCAGATGTATGTTGACCGGCAGGTCCAGCTGCGCGGCCAGCTCCAGCTGCGCCTTCAGGGCCTCTTTCTGCTGCTCCTTAAACTCGGTGGTGAAGTGGTAATCCAGCCCGATCTCGCCTATGGCCACGAAACGCGCCGGGTCCTTCGCATGCTCGAAAACCAGATCGAGCTCGTCCTTCCAGTTCTCGCGCACCGCGCCCGGATACAGGCCGAGCATCGGGAACACCACGCCCGGATGCCTCCCCACGAGCTCGAGCATACGCGGCCGGTCGTGGCTGTCCACGTCTGCGTGGAGCATCCGCGTCACCCCCGCCGCGATCGCCCGCGCGATCACCTCGTCCTGCTCGCTCCCGTAAGCCTCGTCGCTCGGATGGCAATGTGTATCGATAAATTCCATTGACACAAATTTAATAAATTATGCAGAAACAGCCATGTACTTTCAGCCGCATTTACCCGGACTAGGGTCGCTCCTTGACGCGCAGCGCCTTTGAGCGATAGCGGCTGAAAGTACATGGCTGTTTCTAATATTTTTTGACGAGTACGGAACAGCGTTGGAGGATGTCGGTGACGATGAAGCCCCCGGTTTCGAGGGTCCCGACGAGGGTCGCGGTGCGGACGTAGTCCAGCCCCAGTTGCTCGGCGATTTCTTCAACGCTGATTCCGCGGTTGAGCTTGATGCAGACGGCGATGCGGCAGAGCTTGTCGACGGTGTCCGGGTCGATCTGCCCGGTATAGTGGCCGCGCACCTCCTCTTCGAGCTCGGCCTTGCGGCGACGGTTCCAGGCGCCCAGCCCGAGGGCGTCCGGCAGGGCCTCGACATCCGCGATCGGCTCGGCGACCTTCTCGCGCAGCAGTGCGTTGCAGCCCGCCGAGCGGATGTCGTCCACCCTGCCGGGCAGCGCCCACACGTCGCGGCCGTAGTCGAAGGCCGTGTGCGCGGTAATCAGGCTCCCGCCCCTGCGCTTCGATTCTACGACCAGCGTGGCGCTTGAAAGCCCGGCGATGATGCGGTTGCGCCGCAGAAAGGTCGCGGCCTGGGCCCCGGTCCCCGGAGGGAAGTCTGTCACGAGCCCACAGCCCGGAGTAGAGGCGATCTGCTCCGCCCAGCGGCTGTTCCCGGACGGATAAACGGTCTCAGGCCCCGTAGGAATCACGGCGATCGTGCGCAGTCCCGCCTCAAGCGCAGCCCGGTGGGCCATGATATCGACCCCATAGGCCAACCCGCTCACAATCACTGGCTTACGCTGCGCCTCCGCGAGCGTGAACACAATCCTGCGCGTCCATTCCTGGCCGTAGAGCGAGATGTCCCGCGTCCCCACGATCGAGATGAACGGGCCTTCGGCAAAAAGGTCGGCGGGGGTGGAAGCGCTGCGGACGTACATGCCTGCGGGAGCGTCCGGGCACTCGGCCAGTGCAGCAGGGTAGTCCTCCTCGCCGAGCGCGACGAACTCCACGCCCTGCGCGTGCATGCCCTCCAATTCTTCTTCGCTCCGTTTGAATTCCGTGTCGGAAAGCAAGCCCTGGAAACGCGAAAAGGGACCGAGCAAAGCGTCCCTTTCACGTTCGCCCAGGCTGAACAGTGCGGCAATCGAGCCGCTTTCTTCGATAAGTCTGTGCGAGACCTTCGGATAATACCCGAAGGCGCGGTTGAGCGTACATGCGCCCACCTTTGTAAGTTTTGAAGTTTCCATAGTTCATTATATTAATGTTATACGATTAACAGTGCATCTCCATATGGTCCGAATCTGTATCCTTCTTCCAGGGCGACCCTGTAGGCGTTCATCACTTTCGCATATCCTCCGAACGCCGCCACCGTCATCAGCATCGTGGACTGAGGGAGGTGGAAGTTGCTCACTATAGCATCAGGAATCGAGAACTCGTAGGGAGGGAAGATGAACTTGTTGGTCCAGATATCGTTCTCCTTGATCTCTTTATTGGTGGTGACATAGGTCTCGAGGGCGCGTATCACGGTCACTCCGCAGGCGACCACTTTGTGGCCGGCGCGTTTTGTGGCGTTGATCTTGTCCGCCGCCTCCTTTGAGATTATCATCCTCTCTCCGTCCATCTTGTGCTTCGAAAGGTCTTCCACATCTACCGAACGGAAGTAGCCCATGCCCATGTGGACAGTGATGAATGTCTTCTCTATGTCTTTGAGTATCATTCTGTTGAAGAGCTCGCGGCTGAAGTGCAGGCCCGCCGCCGGGGCGCTCACTGCGCCTTCGTTAGCGGCGAAGATGGTCTGGTAGTTCTCCACATCCGACTCGTCAGTTTCCTCCTTCACCCACTCGGGCACAGGTGTGTGGCCCAGCGCATAGAGCGACTGCTTGAACTCCTCGTACGGTCCGTCGTAAAGGAAACGCAGGGTCCTTCCGCGGGAGGTGGTGTTGTCGATCACTTCCGCCACCATCGAATCGTCCTCGCCGAAATAGAGTTTGTTGCCGATGCGTATCTTGCGGGCCGGCTCCACGATCACATCCCAGAGCCTCTGCTCCTTCGACAGTTCGCGCAGAAGGAACACCACGATGTCCGCCTCGGTCTTCTCCTTCTTGCCGTAAAGCTTTGCGGGGATGACCTTGGTGTCGTTCAGGACGAAGTTGTCGCCCTTACCGAAATAGTCGATGATGTTCTTGAACTGCCTGTGTTCGATCTCGCCGCTGTCCTTATGCAGAACCATAAGCCTGCATTCGTCCCTCCATCTGGTGGGTTCCTTTGCGATGTTCTCCTGCGGGAGATCGAAATTGAATTGAGAAAGTTTCATTGGTCGATATTAGATATAGTAATTTATATACGGCCAAAAAACCGAAAAAGTTTCACTCCATTTTCCGTGCCGCTCAACCCCCTCACTATCAGCCACTTGCTAAAAGACGGCTCGCGATTTCGCGGAGGCGTCTTTCAATAACTCCCTGACAATCAGAGAATTGGTCGCCACGCAGTGCGTTTATGCAGCACGAAACACTTCAAGAATCGAAGGGTAGGTGTTTTTAAGGAACGGGGGCAGGGAGGATTTCGCGACCCAGACGGCCTTGGAGATGTCTTCTTCGCGCTGGGGTATCAGCTCGACCGGCTTTGTGTAGAGCATCCTGTACCACCAGGTGTGCTTCAGATGCCAGACTCCGTTCCTCAGATAGCAGTGGTCTGTGATGCAGATGAGATCCTGGAGTTCGAGTTCATCGACTCCGGTCTCTTCCTGGACTTCGCGGATTGCGGTCACTTCGATGTTCTCACCCTCTTCGCGGTGGCCCTTCGGCAGGTCCCAGAGACCGTTGCGGCTGATCAGCAGGTAGTCGTCGCGCCTGTTGACGACCAGCCCTCCGGCGGCATCTACGTTGCGGAATTGCGCGCAAAGGTCGGCGTAGGCGGCGTCGGTATCTTCTGTCGGGATATAGATGCGGGCGATTGAATCGGTCTGCTCGAACATGCGGACAAGGGTAGCGATGTCAATCCTGTTTCCCGGATGGAAAATGACGGCGTTCGGATCCGACAGCGAGTCGTCTGTCGGCGGGCAGATGATGATACAGCGCTTCTCGAAGTAAATCTTGTGCATTTTGCTATCTTTGCAGAGCAAATATAATGAAAATATGGCAGAGCACTATACAAGCAAGCACGGAATAGTTGGACGGCAGCCGATGGAACTGTACATGGTCTTTACTGACCTTCGCATCTTCAAGCAGATGGTTCCGCCGGACAGGCAGGTGGAGATAGAGGCGGACTTCGATACCCTTACGGCCACTGCCCAGGGCATGTCGATAACCGTCAGGGTCGCCGAGAGGCATCCATACGACCTTATTGTGCTGGAAGACAGAAATGCTCCGTTCCATTTCAACGTTCAGATCCACTTCGACGACGGGGGGGCCGGAAAGACCGACTTCTGGATCGAAGCCGACGTGGAACTCAACGGAATCATGAAGCTTATGATAGGCGGCAAGATACGCGAGGCCCTCGACAAGGTGGTCGACGGCCTGGTCGACGCCTCCGCGCGTATATGATAGGTACGGCAGTCAGACTGAATCCGTTCAAGGGAGGCGCGGGACCGGAGGGAACACCGGTGCCGTGGAGCCCGCACGGGCGTATCCTCGCGGAGCGTCCGGTGTTCACCCTTGACCCGCGCCTCCATGCCGGATGCTACTACGTCCAGGATTCCTCCGCCATGTACGTCGGGCATATCTTCCGCAAAGCGCTCGCCAGCCTTAAAGCCCCCGGCATCAGGGCGCTTGACCTTTGCGCGGCCCCTGGCGGAAAGTCCACGGACCTGGCGGCGAGCCTTCGCGAAGCCCTCGGAGACGGTTTCCTTCTGGTAGCCAACGAAGTGATGCGCGATCGCAGCCGCATCCTCAGCGACAACATCGCGCTGTGGGGCGAGCCCAATGTCATGGTCACATCAGTGGACCCGGCCGCATTTGCCCGGTTCCCCGGGGCGTTCGATATCATTTTAGCCGATGTGCCGTGTTCCGGAGAGGGCATGTTCCGCAAGGACCCGGGCGCGGTGGAGCAGTGGAGCGAGCAGAACGTCCAGCTGTGCGCCGCGCGCCAGAAGCGCATCCTGGCCGACGTCTGGCCCGCCCTGCGCCATGGCGGCATCCTCATCTACTCGACTTGCACTTACGAAGACGCCGAGAACGACGCCAACCTCGAATGGGCGGCAGCAGAACTTGGCGGCGAGATCATTGCCCCCGAAGATGAATTCCCCCAGTACGGGGTCCGGCTGACCCGCCATGGCAACCTGCTGAAAGCGGGCGAAGTGCCCGGCGAAGGCCAGTGGGTCGGCGCCATGGTCAAGACCGCCCCCTCCGGGACCTGCCGCAAACCCGATTTCGACAGTCTCCGCCCCCTCCGCTACGGCGTCCCTCAGGGCACGCTGAAAGGCGGCAAACTCATCCCCGATCCCGACTACGCCCTCAGCCTTGGCTACAAGGGCGAGTACCCCGCGATAGAGTTTACGCGCGAGCAGGCCCTTCAGTACCTGCACCATGACCCCCTGACCTTCCCGGACGCGCCCCGCGGCTACAACACGGTCTGCTTCGAAGGCCACCCGCTGGGCTTTGTCAACAACCTCGGCAGCAGGTGCAACACCCTCCACCCCCTCGCGCGCCGCATACATATGAATATAAAATGAAAAGATACCTCACCGCCCTTATCGCCATGGCCCTCGGCGCGGCATGCTTCGCCCAGACCACGAGTGAAGAATTCAACGAAAAGTACCAGCGCCTTGTCGGCCGTCTCGGCTACGCGGGCGTCGGAATCGAGACCTATCTCGACAAATGGGAGGCCGCGTTCCCCGAAGACGGCCGCCTTCTGGAGGCGCGCTGCAACTACTGCCTGGCGAAGGGTATCACCACCCAGGTCGTCCCCAAAGACCAGTCCAAGTTCCTGGGCGCAAAACCTGTCATCTCGATCCCGGACTCCACGGGCAAAAAGATAAATTACTTCGAGGAGACCTTCTACGACGATGAACTCTTCGGAGAGGCCATGACATGGCTTGACAAAGCGGTGGAACTGTATCCACTCGACCTGATCTACCGCGCCGACAAGGTTACATGCCTGCTGGCTTACGAAAAGGAGTCCCCGGACATGGCCGTTGCGGAGCTGGACAAACTGGTTGAGATGGAAAAGAAATCACATCCAGAATGGGTTGTGGGCAGCAATTCCGCCACCTCTGAGGACTTTTCGGAGCTGATGTCCGGCTACTGCGTCAGGCTGTGGACTGTCGGGACGCCGCAGTCCTACGAAGCCTTCTTCCGGCTTTCGACCAAACTCTCAAAAATGTTCCCCAAAGATTCGAACTATCTGGACAACATCGGCTCTTACTGGCTCGTCGCGAAAGGCAAAGACTCCAAAGCCGCGGGCTACTACAAGAAGGCCTTGAAACTCAACCCCTCCGACGAGGTCGCGAAGGCCAACCTCAAACTCATCGAAAAGCGCAAAGCCGCCAAATAATCGGCGTGGCGGCCAACTCGCTGGCTGTCAAGAAGTTGCTGAAAGACGCCTCCGCGAAATGACGAGCCGTCTTTTAGCAAGTGGCTGATAGTGAGGGGGTTGGGCGCCACGGAGGGCTACAGCGTTTCGCCTTTGACGGACTGCGCGGGGTCGATGCGGGAAATCTGGCGGGCGGGGATGAGCAGAAGGAGCATGATTACTGCCCAGGCGAGGAGGTCGGTAACAAGGATGGCCGGGACGTTCAAGCTGACGGGCACATACGAGACGAAATAGTTCGAAGGGTCGAGCTTGATAATGTGCGTCAGGCCCTGGACGAGGCAGAAGAGGAGCGCGGCGGCGGTGCCGGCGGCAAGGCCTAGTACCGTGGAGCGGGAGGCGACGCGAAGGAAGGTGCGGGCGATTCCGCGGTCGGCCATGCCCAGCGCTTTGAGGGTGCCGATGGTGGGGGTGCTGCGCATGATCATGATCAGCAGACCCGATATCATGTTGAAGGCCGCCACGAGCGCCATCAGCAGCAGAATTGCCACGACGTTCATGTCGATTAGCTGCATCCAGTCAAAAAGGTTCCCGTACCGGTAGGACGATGCCGCAGCCCGCAGGCCGGTCGAGTAGCCGATCACGCCCGCCATCTCCATCATGCCCCCGCGAGTGCGGTAGTCGTCCGTCAGACGGATTTCGACCGCGCCGGCCTGGTCCGCCGAATAGCCCAGCAGCCGCTGCATGTCGGCCAGCGGGCAGTAGACGATCAGCGCTTCGTCCAGTTCTACGGCGGGAGTATAGACCTCCGCGACCGTGAACTTGCGGAGTTTGACGCGATCACCGACGAAGTAAGACAGCAGCTGGTCGCCCACGCCGATGCGGAGCTTGCGCGCCAGCTTTTCGGGCACACGGACCTGCAGGCTGCCGGTCATCTGCGGCACTCCCTTGAAGACAACGCCCTCCAGCACTTCGCC
Organism: Bacteroidales bacterium; assembly: GCA_017962165.1. GTDB lineage: Bacteria > Bacteroidota > Bacteroidia > Bacteroidales > UBA932 > Cryptobacteroides. The sequence continues at coordinate 39,407 of JAGCVW010000034.1, forward strand.
GCTGCGCACGATTCCAGCTTCGATTATTACGGGCCCATAGCCGGCTATGCCCTCGATCCCGTCGAGCTGCCGCTTCAGTTCGGGGGTGAGGCGGATGGCGGCCGTGTCGGTGAGCACGACGTCCGAGACTATGTCGCTGATTGCGTCATGAAGGGCCTTGCGGTAGCCGGACGCGACGCTCACCGACACTATCATGATGAACGCGGAGATGGCGGTTGCCCAGACGGAGACCCTGCCCTTGAACTTGATTCGGGAGGCTATGAAGCTGTCGGCCCGGGTCATCTGCTGAGAGGCTTATTTTGGACGGGCGAGAGGTAGAATGGCCACCAGATTCCCAGCTTGAGGCCGGTTCCGCCCGAGCCGGTGATGATGTGTCTGTGGGCGCTGAACAGGTCGGAGTGCTCCATGGGCCAGCCGTCGCCGGCGTTCTGGAGTTTGACGAAGACAGTGACCTGCTTCCACTGCATGTTGATGAAGGCGTCGAAGTACGGGCCGTTGTTGTAGGCCCATTCATGCTGGTTGTTGAAGGTGCCGGTGATGTAGTTCCACTCAGGGGCGTACCATTTGGTGTTCCACCAGGCGTTGACTCCGATCTGCATGTCGAGCACTCCCGGCTGCACGGGGAACTGGATGAAGTACTTGAGGTTCAGGGCCAGGTTCGGCAGGGGCAGGACGTCCTGGTTGGAGGAGAACTGCGCGAGGATTCTGTTGTCCAGGTGCAGGAAGTTCGCTATGACGAATTCCTTGCGGAGGTAGCCGGACAGGACGCTGATCACTCCGCCCGTATGCTGCCTGACGACACCGAGGGTGTCGTAGTAGACGTAGTTGCCCACGAGGGCATACCCGGCCTTGGCCTCGAGTTTCCAGTAGGGGATGTTGACCGAGCCCTCGATCTTAGTGACGGAGGTCTTGTCGAAGTTGTTGTCCCACTGCATCAGAGGGTTGACCGTAGAGTAGAGGTGGCGCTGATAATAGCTGGCGCCGGTGAGGCTCTCGCTGAAGCCCGCTTTCAGGGCGACGGGGGAGCGGCGCGCCCGCCGGAAAGGATAGAACTCCATTCCGAGGTTTGCCGATATGTCCATGTTCCCGGCGTCCGCGCCCGCGAACACCAGGTGTGCTTTGGCGTCCCACCGGGCGTTATCGGTGAACTGGCCGCGGGCTCCGGCATAGGTGTAGAGCGAGTTCTCGTAGGCCCTGGAAGTATCGACGGCGGTGACTTTGTGGTAGCTCTGGAGGTAGTCGCCCAGTCCGACGTCGATCTTGGAGATCAGGCCGTCGGAACTCCATGGCTGCAGCCGCAGGTAAATCTTGTTGTCCAGGCGGGTCTGGCCGAGCGAGTCGGCGTCGGTCCCGTTTACGAACTGGCGCTGGTATTTGGAATACTCGATTGCATGGCCGATGAAGGCCGTAGTTACTTCGGCCGTACTGTCGGGCACGAAGGTCGTGTCGCGCTTCGCTTTCCAGGTGTTGATGAAATCGAAGGGGATGCGAAGCTGCTGGTCGCCGTAGACGGTGAATTTCTTGGTCGTGCTCTGGGCCTGCTCCATCGCCACCGGGATTTCACGGATGTCGTTGTAGGTCGTGTCCCTGATGTCCCTGATGAGCTTGAGTCCGCCGTTTTCACCCATCTCCACCTTGTTGTGGATAAGGCCTGCATTGGCGAGATAGCGCTTGCCCAGGTAGTTGAGACCGACGGCCGCCGTCTTGTTCTTGACCTTTTCGTTGATGAGCATGCCTCCGCCGCCCCATTTGTCGTAAAGGATCTGGAAGTTGAGGGCGGGGGTTATGTTCTGGGTCGAGAAGATGTGGATGTTGTCGGATTCCTTGTCTTCGCCGGCGAGCAGGGTTCCGTAGTAGGCCAGCTCGGTATGGGGAGTCTTTGTATTGTACTGAACGAAGGTTTCGGGGTTGAAGGTCCACGTCTCGTATGGCTCATAGAAGCTCACGCCCGTCTTTTTCCGGTTCAGGAAGTTGTAGTTCTGAACCGGCGAGCCGGCGACTCCCAGCCATGTGGCGTTGACGTCTTCGCGCAGGAACCTGTAGTCGTTGAAATGGTAGTTGTAACTGGTGTCCGGGACATAGGGACTGAGCTGTCCGAAGTCGCGGTCTTCCGTCCATGCAACTATGCGCTTGAAATGGAGCGAATCCGGGATGGCGTAGGTGTCCAGGATGCGAGGAGTGTTTTCGCGGATGGAATCGCGCACGGCTTGCTTCTGATTCTTGATTTTGTCGAGGCTGTCGCGTATGGCTTTCTTGCGGAGTTCCTTCTGCTCGAAGTCGTACTTCTTACGCTCCTCCTTTGAGAGGGAGTTGTACCATGCAAGGAAGGCGGCCTTCGCGCGGGCAGTGGAGTCCGCGTAGTAGGTGGAATCTAGCCTGGCGCGTTCGCTCCAGTTGAATTCGGCGAGGGTGGAGTCGGTCCTGGCATGGTCGAATCCCGCCAGGCATGCAAGCTCGCTGCTTACGATCGATGAATCCTCCACATATTCGGCCTGCTCGCGCTCGGCGGTCTCCATCGCCTCTGAGCGGCGGCGTTCTATCGATGTCCGGACCTTGTCCAGAGAATCCTTCCAGCTGATGGAAACCTGCATGAGCGAATCACCTTCCGCCTGGAGGGAATCGGCGACTTCATGGTGGGTCAGCGAGTCCACCAGGGCCACATAGTATTTGTAGCGCCATGGATCCGTATCCTTCAGGGAGTCGGGGGCATGGATAGTGTCACGCGCGGTGAGGTGGGGGAGAGTGTCGATGAATTCCTCCTCCTCTTCGAATACCAGGGTGTCAGGACCTCCGAGCAGGGAGTCGGCGATTTCCACCTTTTCGAAGTTGCCCTTCCGGCGGGCCTTATAGTTACTGACCGGGTACACGACAGTGTCGGGAGAAGCAGCTGCCGCCGGGTCGGCGGGATCGAACTGTGCCGGACCCTCGGCCATCTCGGCTGCCACCGCTATGCAGAGGCTTCCGAAAAGCGCGAGGGGGAATATGTACCGTTTCAGGCTTGACTTCATCGATGATGGTGTTACCGCTAGTTTCGTGCCATTATTGGATGAGGTAGACGTCGTCGCCGTGCTCGGCGAAGTTCCAGGTCTCCCGCGCGAACTTCTCCAGGGAGTCGCGGTTGCCGGTAAGGGCGTCTATCTTCGCGTCCAGGGCCTTGATCTTCGCTTCGTTCGCTTTTATCTCCTTATTCTGCCTGGCGATGGTGAATCCACCCTGGACCCACCTTACGATATTATCCTTCTTGACGAAGAGAAAAAACACCGCCAGACCCACTGCTATTATGGCTACGCGGAGCAGGGAACGCTGCTCCTTGCGGTTGCCGTCCTTGCTCTTGTCCCAAATATCTTTCAAGTAGCCCATAATTGCGCAAATTTAACTAAATTTGCAGAACAATAAAACTAGCCGATATATGAAACCTACACTTCTTGTTCTTGCTGCCGGTATGGGCAGCCGTTATGGCGGACTCAAGCAGATGGACGGCCTCGGCCCCTCCGGAGAGACCATCATAGATTATTCCATTTACGATGCGGTGCGCGCCGGATTCGGCCGCGTGGTCTATATCGTCAGGGATTATTTCCTGAAGGATATGGAGGAGCACGTCCACCAGAAATATGCGGGAGTCAAATGCCCCGACGGATCTCCGCTGGAGTTCGCTTTCGTGACCCAGGAACTGGACAAGATACCTGCAGGGTTCGTCCTTAACCCCGAGAGGCAGAAGCCGTGGGGAACAGCCCACGCCATGCTGATGGCAGCAGACGAGATCAAGACCCCGTTCGTGGTTATCAACGGCGACGACTATTACGGAAAGGATTCCTTCCGCATCGCGGCCGAGTGGTGCAAGGCCCACGAATCTACCAAGGGAGTCTACGGTATTATCGGCTTCGAGGTTGACAATACTTTGAGCGAGAGCGGCGGCGTTTCCCGCGGCATCTGCAGCTACGACGCCCAGAATCATCTGACCGATGTCGTCGAGCACCACAACGTAATGTTCGAGGCCGACGGAAAGCTCCGCGGAGACAATTCCGTGACAGGCGAGCGCGTAGAGCTGAAGCCCAAGGACCTGTGCTCGATGAACATGTGGTGTTTCACTCCGGACTATTTCGAAGCGAGCCGCGACATTTTCGTGGAGTTCCTGAAGGCGAATATCAACGAACTGAAGAAGGAGTTCTACATTCCGTTCGTGGTCGACAATCTGATCAAGAAGGGCGCCGCCTCCTGCGACGTTCTCGGCACCCCGGACCGCTGGTTCGGCGTCACCTTCAAGGAAGACCGTCCCGCCGTGGTCGCGAAATTCGCCGACCTCGTCGCGAAGGGCGTTTATCCGACACCGTTGTATAAATAATAATTGTAATGCCCGGCGCTGACCGGGCATCTTTTTGTTATGGCAAAGCGCAGAGGCAATTTCAATCTGTACCAGACCTTCGAGTATTTCAGCCCGAAGTGGCGGGGGATACTGGGTCTGGCGTTCTGGTTCCTGGTGGGCAGTCTGCTGGGTATGGCAGTGACGCTTATCGTCACTAAGTTTATGGGCCAGGAAGCTGCCCTGGACTACGGCATGCTGCTGTCGTACCCCATCATGTTCATCCCTCCGATGGTGTTCGCCGCTGCGGGCAGCCGCCGTCGCGAGATGGAAATCGAAGCCCGGCCTTCTCCGCTGGACGCCGGCTACTTCGCCCCGCTCGGCGGCTGGCTCTGCGCGGTGCTGGTGGTGGTCGTGACCCTCGCGGCAGGAGTGATATCGGATGGGATTACATCCGTGCTGCCGGAAATGCCCGAATGGCTGGAGGAGGCGCTCAAGAGCATGACCTCAGGGACGCTGTGGGTTAATTTCGTGTGCGTGTCTCTGTTTGCGCCAATCTTCGAAGAGTGGCTGTGCAGGGGTATGGTCCTTCGCGGCCTGCTGGACCGCGGCGTGAAGCCCGTATGGGCGATTCTGTTCTCCGCCGTGTTCTTCGGGATCATCCACATGAACATCTGGCAGATGGTTCCGGCGATCCTGCTGGGCGCAATCTTCGGCTATGTCTACTACAAGACGCGCTCGCTTAAGCTGACGATGCTGATGCACTTCACGAACAATACCTTCGCGCTGATCCTGAGCCATATCGACTCTCTGAAGGATGCCGAAGGCTGGATGCAGGTGCTGGGAGAGTGGTACTGGCCGGTCTTCGCCGCCAGCCTGCTGCTCGTCGCGCTTTTCTTCGTGACTTTCCGCAGGGTACGTCAGTGAATTCTTAGGATATCGGCTCCGTGGGCGGCCGCGAGGCTCTCGTAGCGGGCGCTGTCGCCGTGCGTGAAACGCTTGTCGGCGACGCCCACGAGAATCGGGCGGCCGAACACTTTCAACTCTTCCAGACGTTCGATAATCTCGATGTTCTGCTCCTCGGTTTTAGCAAAGCCGAGGCCCGGATCGAGTATCCAGTCTTCGATTCCGGCGATCCGGGCCGAGCGCTCGAAGTCGCGGAAATAATCGATTAGCTGGGTGATAATGTCCGTGTCCGGGTCTGCGAGGGCGTCCATCGTGCGGGGATTGCCGCGCTTGTGCATGGCTATGTACGGCAGCCCGAGCCGACCAACCGTCGCGAGCATCTCGGGATCGTCGTGGCCGGCGCTGATGTCGTTGACTATGAACGGTCCTACGATCGCGTAAGCCCGGCAGACTATCTCGGCGCGCGTCGTGTCGATCGAGAGCTGCTTCCCGCGCGGTCGCTCCTTCCACATCTCCAGGAACATCTCCAGACGCCTCCACTCCTCTTCGAGATCGACATCCGGCGCGCCGGGCCTTGTAGACACGGCTCCGATGTCGATTATCTCGACATCATCGCGCTCCAGCATCGCATAATTGTAGCGGCTCGGCGCCCAGAACGAGTCCGGCGTCAGATTGATGATCCCCATCACTTTCATACCGCAAAAATACTCACTTTTTCCGTTAGCCCTCACGAAAAGAGGATGACTAAAAAGTCTTAGGACTTGGAGGTCATCTTCTTTTTATGTTATTCCGCCTCCGAGCGCAGGCTGCTCTCCTCCGGAAGCCTTCGCTTCGCTCACCCCTCCCACTGCGCTACGCTTGTGGGCCCCTCCCGT
>JAGCVW010000035.1 GCA_017962165.1 Bacteroidales bacterium
AGCAGATACTTAGCCGCCACGGCACGGCCGCTGATGCGGCCCTCGGCCCTTCGGGCCTCTAAGGCGAACGCACAAAACCACAGGGTACGGGCTAAAAGGGTCTACCCTGTGACAAATCGCCACAGGGAAAGGCGAAAAAGGGCGTACCCTGCGGAAGATGCGGAGTTTTTCGTAAATTAGTATCGAAAAACCACACAATTATGATACGGCAGATACTGAAAACCATTGCGCTGGCGGGAATACTATGCTCAATGCTGGCGGCAGGCACATCCTGCAACAAATCGCAGCAGAAACCAAGAATAGTCTGGATCGAGGCGGGAGCATCGTCGGAATACTATTTCGAATCCCAGGAAAACATCTACAACGACTGCAAAAGAATAAAAGATGCGGGCTTCACGCATGTGGTGGTAGACGTAAGGCCGACCTCAGGCGACGTGCTTTTCAAGTCGACGGTCGCCCCGGAACTAAAGCAGATCGCGAAATGGAGCGACTACGGCCATAAATACACCCCGCGCGAGGCGACTTTCGATTATCTGGAGACCTGGATCAAGGCGGGCCATAAAGCCGGCCTGAAGATTTTCGCCGGAGTCAATATGATGGTTGGAGGGTGGTGGTCGGAATCGGCCGGTCCCGAAGGCATGGTCTACGATCACCCCGAGCGCAGGGAATGGTGCGCGGTCGACCTCGACAAAGACGGCAACCTCGTAAATTTCATCGACAATACCGAGAAAATCGGCGGCCGCTTCCTCGACCCGGCCAACAAGGAGGTGCAGGCCTTCCTGATCCAAATGCTGAAAGATCTTGCGGCCTACAAAGGTCTCGACGGCATGGTCCTCGACCGCTGCCGTTACGACGACTACGCGATGGACGCCGGATACACAAAAGCTGCCTACGAGGGTTTCAGCGAGTACCTTGGCCATGAACCCGAGCGCTGGCCAGCCCTGTCCCATGGCCCCGGCCATGTCTTCATCGACTGGGATCCCGACTGGCTCGACGTCCAGTGGCTGACCTACCGCTGCAAGGTAATCCACGACTTCGTGGCGCAGGCCAGGGAGGCTGTGCGGCAGGCAAATCCCAAAACGAAGTTCGGCATCTATGTCGGCGCATGGTTCTCGGAGTACTACCGGAGCGGAGTGAACTGGACCAGCCCGCACTATGATCTCGCCAGAGAAGAAAAAACCTTCTGGTGGGCGACCCCCGAATACCAGGCGACAGGCTTCGCAGACCGGGTCGATTTTATGATCCTGGGCGCATACGGTCCGGCCGACCGGATCCATGGCGAAGGCGAGTGGACCATGGAAGGCTTCGCGAAACTCGGGCGCAAACGCCTCTGCGGTGAAACACCCTTCGCGATAGGTCCGGACATAGGTAACGGTCAGGGCTTTGAGAAGGGCGGCAGGGAGGATGTCCTGCCCGAAATCGCCCAAACTTTGCTCGAAAACGGCGACGGACTCTTCATTTTTGACCTTTGCCACATAAGAAAGTTCGATTATTGGTCCGTTTTCAAAGAAATTCACTAAATTTGTTCTGCTTTTTGGCAAAAAACCACAAAAACAACATAATTTTTATCAAAAAAATGAGAATCGTACAAGTAACAGGAAGGGAAATCCTCGATTCAAGAGGTAACCCTACAGTGGAAGTCGAGGTTATCCTCGAGTCTGGTATTAAGGGTGTAGCGGCAGTTCCTTCGGGAGCCAGCACCGGCGAGAACGAAGCCCTCGAGCTTCGCGACGGCGACAAGAAGCGCTACCTGGGCAAGGGCGTCCTCAAGGCCGTCGCCAACGTCAACGACGTGATCGCCCCCGCTATCCTCGGCATGTCCGCTCTCGAGCAGAGGGCCATCGACAAGACCATGATCGAGCTCGACGGTACCCCTACCAAGAGCAAGCTCGGCGCAAACGCCATCCTCGGCGTCAGCCTCGCAGTGGCCCATGCCGCAGCGGCTTATCTCGACCTCCCGCTCTACCGTTACATCGGCGGAACAAATACCTATGTTCTCCCCGTCCCGATGATGAACATCATCAACGGCGGCGCACACTCCGATGCCCCTATCGCATTCCAGGAGTTCATGATCAGGCCGGTCGGCGCTCCCAATGAAGCCGAGGCCGTAAGGATGGGTGCAGAGGTGTTCCACGCCCTCAAGAAGGTCCTCAAGGACCGAGGATGCTCCACCGCAGTCGGCGACGAAGGCGGCTTCGCTCCCGCACTCAAGGGTATCGACGATGCGCTCGACTGCATCATCGAGGCAATCAAGGCCGCAGGCCTGGAGCCCGGCAAGGACATCACCATCGCAATGGACTGCGCCGCTTCCGAGTTCTGCTTCAAGGGCGAGGACGGCAAGTTCTACTATGACTACAAGCAGCTCAAGGACGGCAAGAAGAAGGATCCGAAGGGCAAGAAGCTCAGCACTGACCAGCAGATCAAGTACCTCGAGAAGCTCATCACCAAGTATCCTATCGACTCTATCGAGGACGGCCTCAGCGAGGAAGACTGGGAAGGCTGGGTCAAGCTCACCAAGGCCATCGGCAACCGCTGCCAGCTCGTCGGCGACGACCTCTTCGTCACAAACGTCAAGTACCTCCAGAAGGGTATCGAGATGGGTGCCGGTAACTCTATCCTTATCAAGGTGAACCAGATCGGCTCCCTGACCGAGACCCTGGACGCCATCGAGATGGCCCACAGGCATGGCTACACTACGGTTACCTCACACCGTTCAGGCGAGACTGAGGATACCACGATCGCCGACATCGCAGTGGCTACGAACAGCGGCCAGATCAAGACCGGTTCGCTCAGCCGCACCGATCGTATCTGCAAGTACAACCGCTTGATGAAGATCGAACAGGAGCTTGGAGATACAGCAGCTTATGGTTATAAGAAGCTTAAATAGACTCTTGGCGTAAGAACACGCCGAAAGTTTCGCGCTTAGGAGAAGCCGGTCCTCCGATGAGGGTGGCCGGTTTCTTTTTGACCGAAGTCGGAGCGGCAGGGTACTCGTATCCGGCGAGCGTAAGGGCCGCCTTGAGCATGGTCTCCTCCGGGTCGCCGAGCTGGTGCCCGTCGAGCGGATTGTCTCTCACTTCATGGTCTGGAGTGAAGCCGTCCGGCATGCAGCCGGTATTTCCGTCGCGGTCAGCATAGCGCCCTATCATAACATAGATTCCCCAGTTGGCGGCATACTTCATACCGTTTTTGTATTCGGTGCTGGAAAGTGATTTCTTGATGTCGTCATACCATTTTGCACCTTCCAGGATGTAGCCTGTGCAGTATTTGCCGTAGGACTGCTCTCCGATAATCTCGAGATCAACGAAGGGCTTGAGGCCGCACACGAGCGCCTCTGACGCGGAAGCGCTGCCGCCGGTCATGATGGCGTATATCTTCGAAAGGCCGATGTTTGCCTCCGCGGTATCGTAGGTGGTTCCGTTGATTTTGAAGGAATTGCGGAAGTAGGTGATGGTTTCGTCTTCGCCCCACGCTTCCGTAAGTTTGTCGTTGTAGACCTCGGTCATGAACACCGTACCGGAAGACACTACGGCGACGGGAGCGAACATGGACGCCATCACTTCCTCCGTCTGGACGTAGCCGCCTCCGTTGTAACGAAGGTCGAGAATCAGCTCGCTCACGCCCTGGGCCTTGAAGTCCTTGCAGACATTGATCAGATCCGGGCAGGCCGCAAGAGTGAAGGAGGTGAAGTGGAGGTACCCGACTTTCTTTCCGCCGCAGTCGAAGACCTTCGCGATGTGGACCGGATTGCAGTACATCTCCACCGAGTTCATGGTGAGGGTGCGGCCGTCCCTGAGTCCGATCTCGCAGTGCGCACTGTTCATCAACTTTTCCTTGACTATGGAGACATACTGCTCCGTCGGAATCGGGTTTCCGTCGGCCTTGACTATGAGATCGCCCCTCTTGAGTCCCGCTTTGGCGGCGGGGGAGTCGTTATATACGAGCGTCACGGCAACCGCTACGTACTGCTTGGTAGTGTCGGTGTGGTAAAGGGTGAATTCATAGCCGTAGGTAGTCGACACGCCCTCGACAGACTTTACGAAAGTGTCGTAATCGTCAGTCATCTGGGTCCAGCGGTCTATGTCTTTGCCGGACGGGTCCTTATAGCGGACGGCCTTGACTTTCTTTATGGGGTCGTTGTTGCTGCGCCATGTCTGCATGGAGTCCCTGACTTGAGGCTCGTTAATCCACAGGTAGTAGGCAGACATTACATTGTAGCCGAACTGGTTGACGTATTTGAGGGTATAGTATTCCCGCTTCCCGGACTCTTCATCCCCGCCGAACTTAGTGCAGGAAGGAAGCAACGCCAGGAAGCAGGCTGCAAACAATGCTGTTATTGCTTTTTTCACGGTGCAAATATAGCGATATTATTTTTCCGTACCGCATTTCTTGCGGCAATACAGATAAACAGGCCTCAACGGGGTTTTGAAAATTTTTTAAAAAATAATTTAACTATCAAACTGTAAGCAAAAAGCCTGAAATACTTTCAAAATATAAGCACGCAAAACTACCATAGGCAAAAATAATCCCCGAAAACCCGCGCAGAAAGCAAGATAATCAATCCCGCACCTCCTTTTAGTATTTTGCTATTCCGAAAATTATTCCTACCTTGCGCCCGATTCGCATCTTTTTGCGCCCCTTTTTCGGGGCCTTAAGCGGATCCGAAAATGAGAAACTATTTATAGTGTATTATTTATTGTTTAACTAAATCAAAATGGCTTATGAAAAAATTTAAGCTTCTTTTGGCATCCGCAGCTATCCTGCTGTCCGGTTTTAGCGCACTCGCCCAGACTATCACGGTCAAGGGTGTCGTGTCCGACGAGACCGGTGCACCGGTTCCTGGCGCGGGTGTTGTGATTGATGGTACGACGAAGGGTACCGTTGCAAATGCAGAAGGAGAGTACACTATCTCCGTTCCTGCAAACGCTTCCCTCCGTTTCAGCACCATCGGTTACAAAGAGTTGGTTGAGCCCGTGCAGGGACGCGCGGTGATCAACGTCACTCTCTTACTCGACGCTACAAGGCTCGAAGACGCAGTTATTGTAGCTTATGGTACCGTGAGCAAGGAATCACTTACCGGCTCCGTGACCACACTTAAGTCCGAGGAAATCGCTTCGGCGCCCGTCACCTCGGTAGATAAAATGCTCGCCGGTAAGCTCGCGGGCGTGACCGTGACCCAGGGATCGGGCCAGCCGGGTTCCACCTCCACCATCCGCGTGAGGGGTACCTCCTCGATCTCCGCAGGCAATGAGCCTCTGTGGGTTGTCGACGGTATTCCTGTGATGGCAGGCGACTTCCGTGAGATCTCCGCCGTGGGTGTCGGTGGCGGATCGTCCTCTACCTTCCTCAACCCGAACGACATCGAGAGCATCACCATCCTTAAGGACGCTGCGGCAGCCTCCATCTACGGTTCCCGCGCGGCCAACGGTGTTATCCTCGTGACCACCAAGAGCGGAAGGAGCGGCAGGGCTAAGTTTACTGCCCGTGCCAAGTACGGTGTTCAGCAGCTTGCCAACGACAACAACCTCCGTCCTCTTACCGGTAAGGAAGCCCTCGAGCTCAAGCGTGTTGCAGTCATTAACGCAGGCGGTGATCCGGATGATCCTACCAGCAGCATGTACTTCCCTTACACTCTGCTTGCAGACGGAACTACCAACTGGTACGAGGCTCTCACCAGACTCGGAAACCTTCAGGAGTATGAAATCAACGCCACCGGCGGAAACGAGAAGAATTCCTATTATTCCTCGCTCGCTTTCCACAAGAACACCGGCGTGTACAATTTCACTGACTTCCAGCGCTTTACTGCTCGTATCAACGCCGACAGCCAGCTCACCAAGACCTTGAAGACCGGTACCAGGATCAACCTCAGCTACTCGGATTCCAATTCGCCTCAGATGGGTACTTCCTACTACATCAACCCTCAGTTCGCAATGTGGCAGCCGCTGCCCTGGCACAAGGCATACAATGCCGACGGCAGCCTCAACTACAACATCTCCGAGATGAACCAGAGCAACCCTCTGGGCGTAGGCAACGACGACTACAATGATAAGGATTATCGTCTGCAGGGTTCGGCTTATCTCGAGTGGAAGATACTCCCTTACCTCACCTTCAAGACCACAGACGGTGTCGAGTTCGTCTATGTCGACTCCCGCCAGTACTGGAGCCCTGAAGGAGGTTCTAAGAGAGGCGCCACTGCAACCATGGCATATCAATACCATTCGAACGACATCCGCTACACGACTTCGAACACCCTTACCTTCGACAAGTCCTTCGGCGACCACAATGTCCGTGCGATGGCTGGTCAGGAAGCGATGATCGATACCTACAAGGCCCTCGGCGGCTACTCCCCCGGAGTAGACCCCAACATCCCTTACGCTACTACAGGTACTGCAGCAAGCGATGAGGTCGAGTACGGTTTCGTAGAGGAAACTCTCGAATCGTTCTTCGGTTATCTCGAGTACAGCTACGGCCACAAATATTCCCTCCAGGCCACTCTCCGTACAGACGGAAGCTCGCTGTTCGGCGCCGACAAGAAATGGGGTACCTTCTACTCCGTGGGCGGCAGCTGGAACATCGCAAACGAGAAGTTCCTCAAGAACGCATCCGGCATTCTCAGCCAGGCCAAGGTCCGTGCATCCTACGGCGTGAACGGTAACAATAATATTTCCGCTTACAGGGCATACGGCACCTACGCTACCGTCCAGAACAACGGTGCGATCGGTGCGGTTCCCTCCCGCTCGGCCAACCCTGAGCTCTCATGGGAAAAGAACAAGACCTGGAACGCGGGCTTCGACTTCGGTCTTTTCGACGACCGCCTCACCGGTAGCGTCGATCTCTACGACCGTATCACCGAAGACATGCTCCTCAGCACCCAGACCCCTTACACAACCGGTTTCGGATCCAACCTCAAGAACGTAGGTTCGATTCAGAATAAGGGCGTTGAGCTCCTGCTCGACGGAACCATCTTCCACAAGGGAGACTTCACCTGGACTGCCGGATTCAACATTGCGTTCAACCGTTCCAAGGTCCTCGACCTTGCAGACAACGAGTTCCTCAGCATGGGCGACGGCCGTCTGAGCTCTACGAGCAACGGAACCTCGATCCGCATCAAGGAGGGCTACAGCCTTTATACTTTCTATCTGCGCGACTGGTACGGTGTTAACCCGTCCAACGGCGACGGCCTCTGGTTCGCAGAGGACGGAACCCTCACCAACGACCGCAACAAGGCCCGTTACATCTATGTGGGTTCTCCTGAGCCTAAGGCAACCGGCGGTTTCAATACCAACCTCAGCTGGAAGGGCTTCACACTCGGAGCATATTTCCAGTTCGTCTACGGCAACCAGGTCCTCGCTTCGAACTCCTATGTGGATGACGGTTACGACCTTACGGCCAACACTTCAACTGCGGCTCTCAACTACTGGAAGAAGCCCGGCGATACCGGCGTTTCTCCCAAGCCCGTGGCCCAGAACCCCGGCGTGTACCATTCCGCATACTCTACCCGTTTCCTTGAGGACGGAAGCTACCTGCGTATCAAGGACGTAACCCTTTCTTACGACCTTCCTTCGCAGCTTCTCGACAAGATCAGTGTCAAGGGAGCCCGCGTATATATCAGCGCCCTCAACCCTTACACCTTCCACAACGTAACCGCTCTCGATCCTGAGGTCGGTCCGCTCGGACACGTAGAAGTTGGTGTCCACTCAGCGGTCAAGTCCCTCATCGGCGGCGTGGAAATTTCATTCTAAACAAGGAGGATGAATTATGAAAAGAATTAGTTTATACGTACTCGCAACCATAGCGACCGTTTCAGCTCTTGTCAGCTGCAACAAGGAATTCCTCGAGGAAGCTCCTCTGCTTCAGCAGACTTCTGAAATTCAGTTAAGCACCTTCGAAGGGCTCAATTCCGCCACCATGGGTGCATACTACTACCTCGGTTCTACAGGCTGGTACACCGGAGACCGCGTCGTCGACAACGAAATGCGCGCCGGTAACGGTATGAAGCAGTCCTTCAAGAACTCCGGCCGCTGCACCTCGATGAACTGGCAGTACACGGCCGACGCTACCAACACTACGATGTGGGCATATTGCTACTACACCGTCGCAATGGCCAACAATGTCATAGATAATCTCGACGGAAAAGCCGACGGTAAGACCGTCAAGGAGCAGGACCTCAACAACCTCAAGGCCGAGTGCCTTTTCCTCCGTGCTTTCGCCCACTTCGAGAACGTGCTCGTCTTCGGTCAGCCCTACACCTATGTGAAGGCTAACAAAGCGACCCTCTCCGGTCCCGAGACCCTCGGTGTTCCGTATGTTTTCCACACGGATCCTACCGCGCTTCCCGCACGCGACACCGTCACCAAGGTGTATGATTACATCGTAGCAGACCTTCTCGAGGCTGAACGCATCATCGACCCGACTTACTACCGTTCGGGCGTTGCCGACAAACTCGGATGCGCTAACATCTACGCTATCCAGGCCCTCCTTTGCCGTGTCTACCTCTATATGGGTGAGTGGCAGAAGGCCGCTGAATACGCAACCAAGGTCATCGACAGCAAGAAGTTCAAGATGTGGACTGCAGCTGAATGGCCCGAGGTGTGGGGCGCAGACCTTGGCTCAGGCGAAATCATCTTCGAGGTTTACGGAAAGATTTCCAACGGAACCAACGGCTCCTGGGATGATATTTCCTATCTTACCAATCCCGAAGGTTACGGCGATCCCGTCGCTACTCCCGGACTCCTTGCCCTTTATGAGGCTGCCGATGTCCGTCTGACCGACGGTTTCCGCACAGATAAAAAGAATGAGTCGGGCTACATGTGGACAAACAAGTATCCCGGAAAGGGCGACCGTGACCCCAACGATGTGAACAACGTTCCCATCCTTCGTCTTTCCGAGATGTACCTCAACCGCGCGGAGGCCCTCATGAACGGAGCTACCATCCCTGGCGTCAACGCCATCGACGATCTCAACATGATCCCCAGCAACCGCGGTGCATCTACTTATGCGGCAGTCAACTACACCAACATCAAGCTTGAGCGCCGCAAGGAACTCTGCTGGGAAGGCCACCTTCTCAACGACCTCGCCCGCTGGGGCGACGGTGTCACCCGTACAGCTGCCGATTTCGAACTCGGTACCAAGAACCAGAACGTCCCGTTCCCGAGCTATCAGTGGGCTCTTCCTATCCCCAAGCGCGAACTCGACCTCAACAAGAACCTGGTCCCGAATCCCGGCTATGCCAACACTAACAATTAAAAAGGGAAGACAATGAAAAAGATATTTACATATTTAGGAATCGCTGCTCTTTCTGCAGTGCTCTTCTCTTCCTGCGGACTTGAAAACAAACCGGCCGTCTTCGACGACAGCTTTGCTTTCGTAGCCTTCGACGAGGCGACTATGAATATCGATGAAGATTCGAAAGATACTCTTCTCGTCCCCGTCACCCTGGCTTCTGTGTCCGGTCTCAACGAGACTATCAGCTATGTAGTGACCGACACCCTCTCAAAGAAGGGTGCACGCGGCGGCGTCAACTTTGACCTCGTCGATTCTACAGGAACCCTCTCATTCGATGCCGAGAACAGGACCCAGTATATTGCTATTGTCCCTCATCCGGACGGAGCCTATACCGGAGACCTTACATTCACCATCTCGCTCAATGCTTCTGCCAATGTCGCTCTCGGAACTCTTTCGCTTTGCACCATTACTATTAATGATATTGACCACCCGTTGACCCCTATCCTTGGCGAGTACGATCTCACCGGTGAGGATAACTGGGACGGCGTATCTACTTGGACTCTTACCATTTACAAGGACGCTGAAGACGATCATATGGTATGGCTTGACAACCTGTACAACAATTCAGGTTGGGCTGGAGCTCAAGTACTGCGCTTCTACGGAAATGTGAATGATGAGATGACATCTATCGTTATCCCTCTCGGCCAGGAGGCTGAATATGCCTATTCAAACGGCAAGCACTTGTACCTTAGAGGATTGACTGGTGAAGGTTATTCGGTTGAAAGCGGCAACCTTGTCGCAACAATCGGCACCAATGACGACGGAAAGGTCACACTCGACTTTGGTAAGGAACTCGGAGTATGGGTTACTATCAGGGATACCGGTAACATTGGAATCATATGGCCGGGAATGTTCGCTGTTAAGAAATAAAACTGAACAGGTATGAAAAAAGTATTATTTGCAATATCAATCGCAGCTCTTGCTCTTGCTTCCTGCACAGAGTTCGAGGCCGAGACTCCGGTCAACTTTGAGACCCCCGACGTCCCCGTCATCAGCGCAGAAGTTGCAGCTGACGACTCCGTGACTATCAAGGTCTTCCCCGGAGCCAATACCGGATACTATGCTTATGCCTTCGTGGAAGGAGAGGTGGACCCTGCTACAGTCAACGGTTCGACCCTGCTTTCAGGCAAACTCGCCGGCGCTATTGCGACCCAGGTGCTCAATTCTGCCAAGAAAGACTCTGTCGTTCTCGGTATCAACAAGCTGACCTCCAACACCAATTACACTCTCGTTGCCATTGCTTCCTCCAAGGAAACCCAGGCTCTGAGCCAGGTGGTGGCGCAAACGGTTAAGACTACCGATGGAACTGCCCCTGATGTAATTGTCGATGATTGCGACTTCGAGGTGGAGGATACCGTCCTGGTATTCTATGTGCCGTTCGACGATCCTATCGCACTGACCGACACCGCTTCGTTCTTCATCGAGACATATGGTGTTAATAACAACAGCGATTCGCCTTATTATCAGCTGTTAACCATCGGCTCACTTGACATTCCTGCCGACAGCCTTTCCGTAGCGGAAGACAGTTGCACGGTAATTGTCAATGTCCCCGCGGACCTCTATGCTCCCGGTGCTTTTGTTGCACTGTTTATTGACGCCGGTTCCGTAGTCAACAAGCTTGGCGCCGTCAACGCGGCATTCAATAAAAACCTGCTCTTTGTTCCGGGCTCCACTTATGCTTCTTATGCCGGTGGTATCATTGCCCAGTATGAGCCTGCAAAGTTCGAATTCGAGTGCTCCGTCGCTAAGGACTCCCTCGTGACCTTCAACGACCCGGATCTTTTTGCAATTCAGCTTGCTCCCATGTGCGAGGGCTATTTAAACGGCCCTGCCGCGTATGGCGAAGGTGATATTTTCGTTGCTACCGAGAATGCTTCCGGACGTAAGGTTGGATACACCCTCAAGAACTGGGAGATCAGCAACACTACCGGAAACGTTGTTGTCGGTCTCGATGAGTGTGGTTATGGATACTATGCTTCATTCGAGATTGAGGAAGGCATTATCGAAGACGTTTATGGCAACGTGAACAAGGCCCTTTCCCTTGAAGGCGCTGAAGATGCACTTGGAGTGGCTTTCCGTTCTTATGGCTATACTCTGGCTGACGTAATCGGAACTTATGACGTAGATTGCTACAACGGCTTAAACGGAGCACCCGTCTCGACAACCATGAGCGTCGCGGCATCCGATGACGAAGAGGCAGGAAATGTCATGATTACCGGCCTGATGGGTATCGAGGCTATCTACGGAGAGTTCGACACCGATCTCGGCACCATCTATCTGGAGCCTCAAAAGGTCAAAGTTGGAGAGAATACTCTTGACTTCGATTTCTATGAGGACGACGATGCTACTATTCTTGTCCCCGCTCCCGGCGAGCTTGTAAACGAGGATAGGCTGTTCGTGATCTGGAATGGCAATACACCTGTCGGCGCGCTGACTTACATTCACGCCACCCGCCAGTAAGGTATTACACTCTTAATAATTAAGGCACTCTCCGCATGGTGAGTGCCTTTTTTTTTATTACATTTGTAATTCACGCACAGTGAACACAGATATGAATATGAAGAGATTTGTTACGATAGCGCTGCTCCTGGCAGGAGCGTATGCAATGGCCCAGAATCCTACGACCACATGGCCGTACCTTTACGATAATTTCAAGCCCGGTGTGATTTACCTGCAGGGCGGAGCGAAGAGCGAAGTAATGATGAACGTCCATCTTCGCCATGACCAGCTGCATTTTATTGATAACGATCTGGTGAAGCAGGCAGACCTGTCCAATACGCTTATCGTAAGTATAGGCGCGGATTCGTTTATCCCTTCCGGCGGAGAACTGCGTAAAATAGTCGCGCAGGACGACAACGGAGTGGTCGCCGTCTCGCTGATTGGCGATTTTGCCGCATCGCAGGAGACCGGCGGCGCTTACGGTGCCTCGTCCGAATCAGCCTCTACCAGAAAACTGTCTTCATACGATGCAAACGGCCAGGTAAACCGCAACCACATGCTGCTCCTTCAGGAAAAGGAGAACGGAGCAGACCTGAATATCATCACCACTTATTACCTTATCCGCAGCGGAGACTGCGTTAAAGCAACGCGAAAGGACGTTTCTGCATCTCTGTCAGAGGAAGGACAGGCCGCGTTCAAGGCCTGGCTCAAGCAGAACAAAATCAAGTGGAAAGACCCGCAGAGCCTTCTGAAGGTGGTGGGTTTCTTAAGCGAGAACAAGTAAATGAAGCGAATTATACCAGTTATTGCCCTGGCCGCATCGCTCTTTGCTGCCGGGTGTAAGTCCGGCGGCGAAAACGCCATCCTGGAGGAGAATTCTCAGCAGGGCTCAGCCCGCGTGCTGAACGGCTTCGTGCCCGACGAAGGGCTGCTGCCGTATGTGAGCATTAAAGTCAGCGAAGAGATGGCCGCGAAATTCGAAGCGGCTACGGATACTTCCGGGTACATCGTGCTCCCGGAACTTAAGAGTTTGCCGACAAATGGCATGGTAAGAATGCGCCGGCTTTTCCGTCATGGCGGGAAATACGAGGCCCAGATGAGGCAGTACGGCCTGCATTTGTGGTACAAAGTAGATTACGACGAGTCGCTTAGCGTCACTAAGTCCGGTTTTTCGCTCGATGTGCCTGGAGTGGAGCTGATCGAGTTCAACCCCAGGATAGAGATAGTCGGCAATCCTCAGGGAGAGGTGTATGTGGAGCCGAAGAGTTTCTCCGTGAGAAAAGCCGCGGCGCCTTTTGACGATCCGCAGTTAAACGCGCAGTGGGGCTATTATAACGACGGCTCAGCCCATTCTTCCGTAAGCGGCTGCGATATCAATGTTTATCCGGTGTGGAAAGCCTATAACAGCGGCTCTCAAAACATCATTATAGGTGTGGTCGACGAGGGTATAGATTTCAATCACGAAGACCTTGCCGACAACATGTGGATCAATACGGAGAAGAAGGGAAACAACCGTTTCGGCTACAATTTCGCCAGCAACACGTTTACTGTGAACCCGGGAAACCACGGCACGCACGTTGCCGGAACTATTGCAGCTGTCAATAACAACGGCAAGGGCGTTTGCGGCATCGCCGGGGGAGATGCGAAGAAAAAAGTCAAAGGCGTACGCCTTATGTCCTGCCAGATTTTTGACGGTGAGAAACAGGGGTCGGGTGCCGAAGCTATCGTATGGAGCCGCAATAATGGCGCCATCATCTCCCAGAACAGCTGGGGTACTATAAACCCGGGAACCACCTCTGGCACATTGAAAGCGGCCGTAGATTATTTTACCGACATGGCCGGTCTGGACGAGAACGGCAATCAGGTCGGCCCCATGGCCGGAGGATTGGTTGTATTCGCTGCCGGCAATGATGACAGCACGGACCCGTACGGCGCCGATTATGAGCGCATGCTCATAGTTGCATCAGTCGGAGCAGACTACAAGCGCGCATACTATTCGAACTATGGTCCGTGGGTCCACATTGCGGCTCCTGGCGGAGACGCAAAGAAGGGCAACCAGATTCTGAGCACTTTCGTCGGAAACAAATACGGCTATTACCAGGGAACATCCATGGCCTGCCCGCATGTAAGCGGCGTTGCGGCCCTCGTCCTTGCCAACAAAATGGCGAAAGGTTTCAAGAGCTCCGACCTGCGCAAACTTCTGACCAGCACCGTGAAGGATATAAAGTCCTTCAACAAAGGAGTCCAGATGGGGGCGGGACTAGTGAATGCTTACGGGGCGATTGCCGGATCCGGAGGAAAAGCCCCGGGCAAACCCTCCGTCCCTGTGCTCAGTTCCCAGTCGAACAATGTACATTGCACGGTCACCGTGCCATCTGATGAGGATGACGGCACCCCGAGTGCGATTTACGTCTACTACGACACCGCTGATTTCAACAAAATCGACGACGCTTCGTTCGCGATGTTCTACGTTCCCGACGACGCTAAGGCAGGCGATACGCTGGAAGGTACGATCTCCGGTCTGGAGTTCAATACCTCCTATTACATGGCGGCCCAGGCGGCCGATCTTGCCGGAAACCGTTCGGCCCTGACTGCCCGCGCTACCGTGACGACGGGAGGCAACAACGCGCCCGTACTGACCAGTCTGGGAGAGATATCAGCGGTCATTAAACCACACGAAAAAGCGGTCATGCCGTTCAGCATCGAGGATCCCGACGGCCACTATTACACCATAGAACTCAAGCAGGGCTCGACCGGGACCGTCCTCGACACCCTCGTAAGGGACATGCCCAACATAGTGCTCACGGGCGCAAATACTGTATCGGGCAGCTTTAAGGATACGCTTGTAGTGGCGGATTATTATGGTTTGGAAGTTCAGCAGATAGTGGAGTACACCGTCCTGGAGAACCACAAACCTTATGTGGGCAAAGAGCTCGAAGACATCGTTTTCGGTTCCAAGAAAGACCCCGTGCTGGTCCTCAAGGCAGACGATTATTTCAAGGATGACGACGGTGAGGCCCTCTCTTATGAGATAAAGCTCAGCAACACTACCGTCTGCAATATGACCGTGGCCTCAGGGAAATTCAACATCACGCCGATGAACTATGGCAACGTGAGCATAGATGTGACCGGAACAGACGTTCGCGGAGAGAAGGTTTCGCAGTCGTTCAGGGTCCTGATCCGCGACAACAGCAAGCCGGCGGAGGTCTATCCGAACCCCGTCAGCGACAAGCTTAGCATACGTGCGGGTGAGACCGGGACTTGGCATGTGAAGATAGTTACTTCTTCAGGCGCGGTCTTCTATGAGGCCGATATCGAGATGGATCCCTTCGATCCGCCTGTTGTAGATATGTCGAAGGCAGTGCCCGGAGTCTACACGGTAGTTCTCACAAAGGACGGGAAGGAAATCAAATACACCATTGTAAAGGTTTGACGCGATGAAAAAGATAATTGTGACTTTGGCTTTTTGTGCGTTTGCGTTCGCAGCGTCAGCCCAGACTCTTCCTTCACTTCTTGTAAATTCCGATGCTTCCGCGATGGGCGCGGGAGGGCTCTCGCTGTGGGGCTGCCAGACCAGGCCTATTGAGGGATATGCGGCAAGCGCTGCGCTTATGGAGGGGACGGCCTCGGCTGGCGCCGGGTATGGCGCGTGGCAGCCGAAGGCTGCGGGCGACAAGCTCCTGGGCGCCGGCGCCGCCGTCCTCCTCGCGGAAAAATTCGCGGTAGTTCTTGATTACAAATCCCTGATTCAGCCCGCCTATGAGGTGACTGGCCCGACCGGTTCGGTCAGCCAGGTCACCCCGACCTTCACCCCGAAGGAATCGGTTATAGCCCTCGGCTTTGGATACCGCATCATGCCCGGCCTTTCGGCTGCGCTGACCCTGAAGAGCGTGTCTTCCGTTCTAAGCAAAGACGCGAAAGCCTCGGTGATAGGCATAGACCTGAGCGCAGTATACTCCAAGGATAAACTTGAAGCGGCATTCGCCCTCTGCAATATTGGCGGCAAAGTCAATTACGGCGGAGCGGATTATTCCCAGCCCTCCCTCGCAAAAGCGGCTGCAAGTTATGAGATCATCGAAGGCCTGAAAGCCGGAGCTGAGGCCGCATACCTGTTTGGGGGTGCATTCAACATGGCCCTGGGAGCCGAATACTGCTACGGCGGCCTTGTCGCCGCACGCGCCGGCTATCACCTCGGCAGCAAAGACTTCGGCGTGCCCTCCTTCGCCTCGGTGGGCCTCGGCGTGCGCTTTATCGGCATTGAACTCAATGCCGCTTACCTGCTCGCCTCCGACACCCTCGCCGGCAGCATGATGTTTGGCCTGGGGTACAGTTTTTAGCGCTTATATCCTTCGATATTAGCTTTGACGTCTTCCCATCGGTAGTAGGGTCCGGAGACGGGTTCGAGGCCGCGAAGAAGACGTTCCTGTTCCTGGTATAGGAACTTCACGAGGACATCACCCTTCTTATCACGGTAGAATATCATCTGCAGGTTGCTGGCCATAGGGATGTTCCAGAAACCGAGCCAGCGGTCGCACACATCTTCTGCCGGGATCCTGTCGCCTACGCCTTCGATGCCGAGATAGCTGACAAGCGCGAGCAGCGGGTAGTCGTGGCCGAAGCGAAGGTCCGCGACGTAAGCCCCGCCGGCGATCGCTTCATCAGCCTTGGCGACGATATCGTCGACCGACGGCTTTGCAATGGCGCAGCGTGCCGCTCCGCTTTCAACCGAATTGCACTGGCCGGTGTAGAGGCTCAGGTTCTTCTTGGCCCAGCGGTAATAGATCGCGTCGAAGGGCAGGAAACGGAACAAATTATCCTCTATGTCGAAATCTTCGGCTATGTCGGCCGTGTAGAAGACCGCATCGGTAAGGTATTTGGGTCTTAGAACCTTCTCGGCCGCGACCTGCGGGTCCTTGAAGAGGATGTTCAACACCCCGAGGGTATCGTCCGGAACGTTTGCCAGCACGGCCTTTCCGGCCTCATAAGCCGGACGCGTAAGCTTTCTTGCGTCATCGTCTTTCGGAGAAATGTATTCCATAATGCGCTCGCCTGTATCGAGGCTGATGTCGAGCTTGGGATTGAGGCGCGAGAGCGAATTTGTAAACGCGCCCATACTCACTATGCAGCGGGGTACCGTACTCGAGACAGCACGAACTCTCTTCGCGCCCTTGAACACGGCGGGATAGCGTTTGTACATGCGTGCGGCGATTGCGGCGTGCTCGCGGACTCCGCGCGGAGTAAGGCGGCCGTCCATCCCGTTGTAGGCCGCCAGGACCTCGCGGGCCGCGACCAGCAGCGAATCGCCGGCGGGAGTGAGCATGCCGGCTTTATGCCCTTCTTCGAGTATGCCTATAACATACTTATAAGAATCTCCGCCCCAGGCCGAGCGCGAGCCATGGCGTCCGTAGTGGCTGATATAGAAAGGTTTGTAGCCCTTCGGAGCCGGCGTATCGCTGATCGGAAAGAATTCGTAGGAGTTGTGGTTGTTCGCAGCGCGGGTGTTGTCCTCCATGATGGCTTTCACTGCAGCCTCGCTGCGGTGCGGTTGCGCCTGCGACAGCGCGCACACGGCCAGAATGGCCAAACAGAATAACAATTTTTTCATATCGTTTCTTTTATAACAACTTCGATCAGCAGGCCCGTCCGGGGCTCAGTCGCTAGCGCTCCTTCGGCGTCCCCAGGACCGAGGCCGGCCATGCCCGGCCGGTGCCTGCTAATCGAAGTTCCATTCATTAGTCAAGGATTATCAGTAACGGCGCAGGGTGATTGAAAGTGAGTTTGACGCAGTCGGCGGTGGCGCGGTTCAGGGAAGCCTTCCACCAGTTGTCGAATACGACTTCGTCGAGGGGCCACTGAAGGCCTTCTGAGCGAAGTCGCAGAGAAGGGTCGCAGGTAAAAAGCGACACCGAGCGGCCTTCGCCGAGCATCAGCTCGCAGCTGTCGCCCACGGCGAACGTGGTCGAGTAGTCTGAGATCATCTGGACGGTGATTCCGCGCCCCCAGAATCCGTACTGCTTTTCGTATTCCATCAGCAGCGAAAGGTTGGCGACGGTATGGTCTTCACGCTTCCCGCTCGCGCCGAAAATGGTGATACCCGTCAGATCCGGATACTTTTCGAGCACGTAGCGCAGGGCTTTGGTGAGGTCATTGTCGTCCTGCTCTTCAACACGGATAATCTCGCCTGAGAACTTCTTCAGGTCTGCCCTCGGCACTGAATCCATGTCGCCGACGACGGCAGACACATTCAGTTTGTGGCGCAACGCGCCATGCAGGGCGCTGTCGCAGCAAACGACCGGCTCGGCAGCCAGTAGCATTTGTGGATATATCTTTCGCGGGAACTCCCCAGCCGCAAGAATATTGACGTTCATATTACAAAGATATTACTATATTTGAACAATCATGCTAAGGAAAATTCGAATCATTCTGGCGGCGGTGTTCATCGTCGGGATTACCCTGCTGTTCACGGGTATCGGGACCGATTGGTGGGGCTGGATGGCAAAACTCCAGTTCCTTCCCGCCGTCCTGGGGCTGAATATCGCGGTGATCGCCGGCGTCCTCGCCGTGACCCTGCTTGTGGGAAGATGTTATTGCGCGGTAATATGTCCGCTCGGCATCTTCCAGGATGTAATCATCTGGCTACGCCGCAGGTTTAAGCCGGTCAAGCGTTTTACCTACTCGAAAGAACGCAAGTGGCTTCGCTACGGAGTCCTCGCTCTTATCATAATATGTATAGCGGCCGGAATTCAGGGTGTAGTTTTGCTTGTAGCGCCGTATAGCGCCTACGGCAGGATGGTGGCCCTGGCCGCAGGGAAGTCGCTGGCATGGCCGCTGATTGCGGTCGCGGGCGTGACGTTCGTGGGCCTGGTCGAGCTTGCATGGACAAGCGGTCGCGCATGGTGTTCGAACATCTGCCCCGTCGGAACCCTGCTCGGATCGGTAAGCCGCTATTCGATGCTGCGTATCGCGATCGATAAGGATAAGTGCATCGGCTGCCGCAAGTGTGAGCGCACCTGCCGCGCCGCCTGCATCGACATCCCGGGCGGAAAAGTGATCGACAGCTCGCGCTGCGTTAACTGCTTCGACTGCATCGGCGTCTGCAACGAAGGCGGAATCGGGCTGAAGTTCGCATGGGGCAAGAAGCCCAGGGTCGAGGCAGAGAAGCCTGAGGGCCGCCGTGAGTTCATAGGAAAGTCCGCGATTATCGCGGGCGGAGTGGCCCTGACCGGGCTCGAGGCGAAGGCTCAGCTCCACGGCGGACTGGGTATCGTCATCCCGAAGGAAAACCCCGAGCGCAAGGTGCCGCTGGTCCCGCCCGGAGCCGTGAGCGTGAAACGTTTCTACGAGCGTTGTACGGGCTGCCAGCTCTGCGTGTCGAACTGCCCCAACGGCGTCCTGAAGACCTCAACCGACCTGGAACATCTGCTCCAGCCTACGATGAGCTATGCAGACGGCTACTGCCGCCCCGAGTGTAACACCTGCTCGACCGTGTGCCCCGCCGGCGCTATCGAGCCGCTCGCGAAGGGCGAGAAGCTTACGCTCAGCTGGGGCGTGGCCCACGTCTATCATAAGGACTGCCTCCAGCGCCAGAGCACGGACTGCGGAAACTGCGTCCGCCACTGCCCGGTGGGCGCGATAAGGATGGTGACCAACCGCGCCGGTCGCGAGGTCCCCGTCGTCAACGAAGAATTGTGCATCGGATGCGGAGCGTGTGAGAGCCTCTGCCCCGTGCGCCCGATAAGCGCGGTAAGGGTCAACGGCCGCGAGCAACATGTCAGACACAATGGATAGAAGAGATTTCCTCAAGATATCGGGCGCTGCCGCGGCTTCTGCCGGTCTGGCTGCCTGCGCCCCCAAGACCTCAACGGCCGCCTCGGAGTCGAAGCAGTCGCTCGGTCCGGACCACATGGAGCAGCATTTCCCCGGAATCGGCCTTCTGGGCTTCGGTTGCATGCGCTGGCCCTCCTCGGAAGACGGCACCATCGACCAGGAAGCCGTCAACGAAATGGTAGACTACGCCCTTGCCCATGGTGTCAACTACTACGATTCGGCGCCGGTCTACCTCCGCGGCCAGAGCGAACGCGCTACCGCCATCGCCCTCTTGCGCCACCCCCGCGAGAGCTATATAATCGCGACTAAATGTTCGAACTTTCGCGGGCCTTGGTCTTTCGAGCAGGGAAGGGACCTGTATCTCAAGTCGTTCGAGAACTTCGAGACCGACTATATAGATTACTACCTTCTCCACTCCCTCAGCGGCTACGCGTCGTTCAAGATGCGCTTCGAGGATACGGGGCTGATCGATTATTTCGCCCGTGAGCGCGAGGCGGGCCGCATCCGCCATCTCGGATTCTCGTTCCACGGCCCCGCCGAGGGCTTCGACGAGATGATGGCCCTCCACGACAAATATCACTGGGATTTCGTCCAGATTCAGATGAACTACAGCGACTGGACCCACGCCAAGCGCGACGTCAACGCTATCCACATGTACGAAAAGCTTACCGAGATGAACATCCCCATCGTCCTGATGGAGCCCCTGCTCGGAGGACGTCTTGCTACCCAGCCTGCAGCTATCACCGATATGTTGAAGGCCGAGCGCCCCGATAAGTCGGTGGCTTCGTGGGCCTTCCGCTTCGTAGGAAGCTTCCCTCAGATTATGTGTGTCCTCAGCGGTATGACCCGGATGGAACACCTGAAGGACAACCTGGAAACCTATCTGGATTTCGAGCCGCTTTCTCAGGAGGAGTTCCGCCTGCTGGACGAAGTCGCAGTCAGGATGAACGAATATCCTCAGGTAGAGTGTAACGACTGTAAGTACTGCCTGCCCTGTCCTTACGGCATCGATATTCCCGGCGTGTTCAAGTTCTACAACGACAACATCAAGGCCGGAACCTATGTCGTCAGCTCAGAACAAAAACACTACGCAAGAGTTCGCAAGAAATACCTTCTGGAATACAACAAGGCCGTCCCGACAGTCCGTCAGGCCGACCACTGCATCGGCTGCAAGCAATGTCTGGAGACTTGTCCCCAGCAGCTCAATATTCCGGACGAACTCCACCGCATCGATCGCTACGTGGAGGCCCTGAAACAGGAAAAGCTTTAAAAAAACTTTTTCGGTAGCCTAAATTTTTATTTTTCTACGATTCTTCGTCACTTGCCGACTAAGTGACGAAGAATTGCATTATAATCGTGCACAGGTATTTGTAAACAATAGAAAAATTTCTACTTTTGTGATGTAAACTATGAAATACACCGAACTTGAACGAAAACTTCGCAGGATTGGATGCTATGATACGGGTGCACAGGCAAACGGACACCCGCTTTGGTATAGCCCTAAGAGCGGCAGAATCTTTAAACTGAGCAATCATGGCGTTCAAGAGGTGCCCAGAGGGACTCTGAGGCAGATATTAAAGGATGCAGGATTGAAATAATAAAGGTATGAAAGAAGTAAAAGTTTTTATAGAAAAAGCAGAGTTTGGCTTCTCGGCGTATATGGAGGAAGCCGGGTTGGATTATGGATGCACAGGAGAAGGCGCTACTGTGCAGGAAGCTATCGATGATTTCAATCTGTCATATGTTGGGATTCGCGATTACTATGAAAGCATAGGAAAACGTTTCGAAGAAATACATTGTCATTTTTATTATGATACCGCCAGTTTTCTGGCAGAGTACTGCGAGGCTTTTTCTCTGGCCGGTTTGGAGCGCATTACCGGCATCAACCAGAAGCAGTTGGGTCATTATCTCCACGGCCAAAGCAAGCCGTCAAGAAAAACGATAGAAAAAATTGAGGCTGGCGTCAAAGCATTTGCCGCCAACCTCACAGCTGTTCAATTTACTTGATTAGTACTTATTGTAGTGAATCTTTTCGGGCTTCCACTTGTCCTTAGGCTGGGGATTCTCAGCGGGGAAGCCGATAACGATAACGCATAAGGTGGAGAGGTCGTCGGGAATACCGAGGGCCTCTTTCACTATCTCGCCGCGGTCGTCCTTGGCGGCGGTCCAGACCGCGCCCAGTCCAAGGGCATGGGCGGCGAGGAGGATGTTCTCGGTCGCTGCAGCGCAGTCGTCAACCCAGAAGATATTGTCCCATGGTTCGCCGTTCCGGCCGATCAGGGTGTTCTTGCCGCAAACGACTATTGCGAGAGGAGCCTGGGTGAGCATCTTGGCATAGCGGAGTTTGCCGGCAAGCGCGTCCATGGTCGCACGGTCGTTAAGCACGACAAACTCCCACGGCTGGGAATTCATTGCGGTCGGCGCTGCCATTCCGGCGCGGAGCAGCTGCTCTACCATCTCCGCCGGGACAGGCTGGTCTGTGAACTGGCGGACCGAAGTCCGGGTCATGATGTTGTCGAGTACGGCCTTTTGCGCCGCTTCCTGTGAAATATGCGTGTTGCCCGCGCATGAAATCGCTGCCATAGCCAATAATGTAAAAAGAATACGTTTCATAACACCACGAATATAGCAATTTTAGGGTTACTTTGCCCCCGCGAGGGCAAAGTAACCCCAAAAACAAGCGAAAACCAGAGTTACTTTGCCCTCACGGGGGCAAAGTAACTCCAAAGAGCGGAAATTTTTGGTAATCACGATTTTATTCACTAATATTGCACGCTTTTTTCGCGGGATGGTCCCGCGAGTTAACTAACAAACAAAACTTTTGCACTATGGCTGAATATTTAATGCCTGAGAAAAAGCAAGAGATTTTCGCGAAGTACGGGAAGTCTAATAAAGACACCGGCTCTCCTGAGAGTCAAGTTGCTCTATTTTCCTACCGTATCGCTCATCTTACCGAGCACGTGAAGAAGAATAAG
>JAGCVW010000036.1 GCA_017962165.1 Bacteroidales bacterium
CATCCTGAGCCAGGATCAAACTCTTCTTTGTATATTCTTATAATTCTTAGCTTGACCCCGACGCTTCAATTTCCAAAGAAATTAACGCTCTCGATTTTTCTTGTTTCTCGGTACTTGCTTGTACTTATCTTATCAGTCTTTTCAATGATCTTGTTTTCCCGCTCCGAAAAGCGGGTTGCAAAGGTAGAAACATTTTTCTACAATGCAAATTTTATTTCAACTTTTTTACAAATTATTCGGGGCTCGCGCCCCGACAAGAGTGTAAAAAATCCCGCTGTCTCTCAAGCGGGATTGCAAAGGTAGCAACTAAAATTGAATTTCCAAATTATTTTTTAAAAAATTTGAAAAATTACATCATTCCGCCGGCAGGCATAGCCGGAGCGGCTGCTGCGGGCTCCGGAATGTCAACTATTCCGCACTCTGTAGTAAGGAACATGCCTGCTACGGAAGCAGCATTTTCCAGCGCTACGCGCGCGACCTTGGTAGGATCGATGACGCCGGCCTCGAACAGCTTGACATATTCGCCGGTCCTGGCGTTGTAGCCGAAATCATCCTTTCCCTCGCGTACCTTATTAATAATAACGGAGCCGTCTTCGCCCGCATTCTGCGCAATCTGGCGCAGGGGCTCTTCGATGGCCTTGGCGATGATGTGGATACCGGTCGTTTCGTCGTCGTTCTCTCCGGTCATGCCGGCGAGCACTCCCGCTGCACGGATGTAGGCCACGCCGCCTCCGGGGAGGTAGCCCTCCTCAACTGCGGCACGGGTAGCGTTGAGCGCGTCCTCGACACGGTCCTTCTTCTCCTTCATCTCAACCTCGGTGGTAGCGCCCACGTAGAGCACCGCGACACCGCCGGCGAGCTTGCCGAGACGCTCCTTGAGCTTCTCCTTGTCATATTCGGAGGTGGTGAGGTCGATCTGCTTGCGTATCATCTCCGCCCTGGCGGCGATATCTTCCTTGGATCCGGCTCCGCCCACGACGGTCGTATTTTCCTTGGTGATGGTGACCTTTTCGGCATGGCCGAGCATGTCGGGAGTCATGTTCTCGAAGGAGAAGCCCTTCTCCTCGCTGATTACTGCAGCACCGGTAAGGATAGCGATATCCTGGAGCATCTCCTTGCGACGGTCGCCGAAGCCCGGGGCCTTGACTGCCGCCACCTTGAGCGAGCCGCGGAGCCTGTTCATCACGAGGGTGGTCAGCGCAGTGCCGTCCACGTCCTCGGCGATGATGAGCAGTTCCCTGCCCTCACGCGCTACGGGTTCGAGCACCGGCATGATGTCCTGGATGTTCGATATCTTCTTGTCGGTAAGCAGGATGGCGGGGTGATCGAGCACTGCCTCCATCTTGTCGGCGTCGGTCATGAAATACGGGGAGATGTAGCCGCGGTCGAACTGCATGCCCTCGACCACCTTCACCTCGGTCTCCGTGCCCTTGGCTTCCTCAACGGTGATCACACCGTCAGTGCCCACCTTGGACATGGCGTCGGCGATGAGTTTGCCGATGTGGGAGTCGTTGTTGGCCGAGACAGTACCGACCTGCTCGATCTTCGAGTAGTCGTCGCCAACCGGCTGGCTGTGCTTCTTAAGGTCAGCGACAACGGCGTCGACCGCCTTGTCGATGCCCTTCTTCAGGTCCATCGGATTCGCGCCGGCGGTCACGTTCTTGATGCCGACGTTGATGATTGCCTGGGCGAGCACGGTAGCGGTGGTGGTACCGTCACCTGCCTGCTCGTTGGTCTTGGAAGCGACTTCCTTGACCATCTGGGCGCCCATATTCTGGAACTTGTCCTCAAGTTCGATTTCCTTCGCGACGGTGACGCCGTCCTTGGTAACCTGGGGAGCGCCGAATTTCTTGTCGATAACTACATTGCGGCCCTTGGGTCCGAGAGTGACCTTGACTGCATTCGCGAGTGCGTCCGCACCCTCTTTCATCGCGGCACGTACGTCCACGTTGAATTTTATATCCTTTGCCATAATTACAGAGTAGCTAAAATGTCAGACTGTTTCACGATGAGGTATTTCTTGTCGTCGACGGTTACCTCCGTACCTGAATACTTGCCGTAAAGAACGACGTCGCCGACCTTTACTTCCATCGGTTCATCCTTCTTTCCGGGGCCGGCTGCGACTACCGTGCCCTGCTGGGGTTTCTCTTTAGCTGTGTCGGGGATATAAATGCCCGATGCGGTCTTGGTCTCAGCCTCTTTCGGCTCGATCACGACTCTGTCTGCAAGTGGTTTGATCATGATATGATAGATTTTAGTTGTTTTCTGACTGTAAATACGTCAATCCCCGTGCCAGTGACAAATTGTCATAATCGTCAGACATCACCTCTCGGCGGACGTGTCCACCCCCGGACACGGGTAGGGGGAGGGGCCCGTCGGAAGCGAGTTCTGCGAAGCAGGACGAAGATAACGATGGGAGGGGCCGGAAGGAGCGGAGCAACTGAAGTTCCGCCGAGAGGTGATGTCTGCGATTAATATGCAAACAACGGCTTACCGGAGGTCAATTTCGCGACCTCGGCTCGGACGAGCTTAAGAAGCTCGAGGTGCTTGGGGGCGAGGATAGGGTCGCTGGCCTTGGCCTGCGGATCAACCCACGTAGCGCATGAGGTCAGCACTTCGTCGATAAGCGCGACAATTGCCGGCATGTCCGCCTCCTTGAAACCGCGGGTAGTAATCGCCGGCGTACCGATACGCAGGCCGGAAGTCAGGAACGGGCTGCGCGTATCGTCCGGGACCATGTTCTTGTTGACGGTAATATCGGCCGTGACCAGCTCGCGCTCGGCCACTTTACCGTTGAGGTTCGGGAACTTCGAGCGCAGGTCGATAAGCATGAGGTGATTATCAGTCCCGCCGCTGACGAGCTTGTATCCGCGGGCGATGAAAGCCTCGGCCATGGCGGCGGCGTTCGCCTTCACCTGCATCTGGTACTCGGCAAACTCAGGCTGCAGCGCCTCGTAGAACGCCACGGCCTTCGCAGCAATCACATGCTCGAGCGGACCGCCCTGCACGCCCGGGAAGACCATCGAGTTGAGCACGGCGCTCATCATCTTCACCTCGCCCTTCGGAGTCCTGCGTCCCTGCGGGTCCGGGAAATCCTGGCCCATGAGGATGATACCTCCGCGCGGGCCGCGAAGCGTTTTGTGGGTGGTGCTAGTCACTATATGCGCATAACGGACAGGGTTCTTCAGCAGTCCTGCGGCGATGAGGCCGGCCGTATGGGCCATGTCGATCCAGAGGATCGCGCCCACTTCGTCCGCTATCGCGCGCATGCGTTCATAATCCCATTCGCGCGAGTACGCGGAAGCGCCGCCGATAATCAGCTTCGGCTTGTTCTCGCGGGCGAGCTCTGCCATCCTGTCGTAATCGATCAGACCGGTCTTCGGGTCGAGGCCGTACGGCACGGCGTGGTACAGGAGGCCGGAGGCATTGACGGGCGAGCCATGGGTAAGGTGTCCTCCGCAGCTGAGATCCAGGCCCATGAAGGTATCGCCGGGATTCAGGACGGCCATCGTCACGGCCATGTTCGCCTGCGCACCGGAATGCGGCTGGACATTGGCCCAGCAGGCGCCGTAGAGCGCTTTCAGACGGTCGATCGCGAGCTGCTCGATCTTATCGACCACCTCGCAACCGCCGTAATAGCGGTGTCCGGGATAGCCCTCGGCATATTTGTTTGTACAGACTGAGCCCATGGCGCGGAGCACCTGGTCGCTGACATAATTTTCGGAAGCTATGAGTTCCAGGCCGCCGGCCTGACGTTCACGCTCATTTTCAATGAGCTCGAAGATTTGTTTGTCCTGTTTCATATTAAGACAAAGATAATCATTAAATTTGCGATAGTCAATCATGAAAGACAGAAAACTTCTGGGCAGCGAGATGGGGCGGATCAGCCCCGAGCAGTACAAGGACCTTCCCGAATCGGGAATGGTCGTGGTGCTGGACAATATCCGGAGCGCACACAATGTGGGCAGCGCCCTCCGGACAGCCGACGCCTTCAAGGCGGACAAAGTCTGGCTGTGCGGCATCTGCGCCTGCCCGCCCTCGGCCGAAATCCACAAATCGGCCCTCGGAGCGGAAGACAGCGTCCCGTGGGAGCATGTGGACGACGCCATCGGGCTCGTAGCGCGCTTGCGCTCGGAAGGGTACACGGTCGTGGCTGTCGAGCAGACCGTCGGTTCCCGCTCGCTCGAGAGCTTCACCCCCGAGCCAGGCGCGCGCTACGCCTTCATCTTCGGCAACGAAGTCGACGGCGTCCAGCAGGCAGTCGTTGACGCCGCGGACTTCTCCCTGGAAATCCCCCAGTTCGGCACTAAGCATTCCCTCAACGTCTCCGTCTCCGTCGGAGTCGTCCTCTGGCAGTGGCGCTCACACATACGGTAGAGCGCCGAATCGAAGAGCGGTAGAGGCCCGAAGGGCCGTAGGCGGCATCAGCCGCCGCGACGGAGCGTCAGCGAGGTTTCGATGAAACCGAAGCAGCGAAGGCGCCCGCAGAGCGAAGCGATTGCGGCATACCCCCTGACAGGGGGTGCCGGCAGGCGGGGGTTAAGAAGCAAAAAAGAGGGTGACTAATAAGAGATTATTGGTCACCTTCTTTGTATTTATGTAAGAGGCTCTTGTGGCCCAATCGTTTTCCCGAAAAGGCTTTATTTTAGTACTATAGGCTACTTTATCAGCCCCTTGAAGCCGAAAAAGCG
>JAGCVW010000001.1 GCA_017962165.1 Bacteroidales bacterium
CCGCGATCCTCCTCTGGACCGGCGTGGCAAGCTGGAAGATTATGGTCAGCGAGGTTGTGGGTCTGCTCTGCGTAGCGGGCCTTGCAAACGTAGCCGGCCTGTCCGACATCCCCTGCTTCTACCATCTCGTGATGGGCGGCTTCGCATTCGGCGCCGTCTTCATGGCCACGGACCCCGTCACCTCGGCCCAGACTGAGACCGGAAAGTGGATCTACGGCTTCCTGGTTGGCGCGCTCTGCGCCCTTATCAGGCTCTTCAACCCCGGCTATGCGGAGGGTATGATGCTGGCCATCCTGCTGGGCAACACCTTTGCCCCGCTCATTGACCACTGCGTCACCTCGATCCACACCGGCAGAAGGAACAAAATCGCTAAAGCATAAGGAGGAAGGTTATGAATACAAACAGCAACGTCTATACGGTCATCTACACGACCCTCATCTGCGTGATTGTGGCAGCCGTCCTCGCATTTGCATCGCAGAGTCTCAAGCCTAAGCAGGATGCCAACGAGAAGGCTGAGACCATCAGGCAGATCCTGACCGCAGCCCAGTTCGAGTTCGACGCTTCGTCCAACGAAGCCATCCTCGGCTTCTATAAGTCCAACATCGCTGAGGCCTTCCTCGTGGATGCTGACGGACAGAAAACCGGCACTCTAGACACCAAGACCGCTCAGATCTACGGAGTGTCCGACCTCAAGGCCCAGAACTACAACATCAAGGGAGAGGCTGACTACAATCTTCCTGTCTACATCTTCAAGAACGGAACCACCGCCCTGCCCATCTACGGTGCAGGTCTCTGGGGACCGGTCTGGGGATACATCGCCCTCGACAGCAGCTGTACTCAGATCGCAGGCGCCTACTTCGATCACGAATCCGAGACCCCCGGTCTTGGCGGCAAGATCAAAGATGACCCTGAGTTCCGTGCGCAGTTCGCCGGCAAGACCGTCAACACCGCAGACGACGTTCCCTTCCACATCGTGAAGGGCGGCGCTCCTGCAGGCCAGACCAATGCCATCGACGCCATCTCCGGCGCTACGATGACCAGCAAGGGTCTCGACGAAGCCATCAACATCTGGCTCAAGGCATACTCCAACTATGCCGCTGCAGCCAATAATACCACAGAGGAGGAATAAGCTATGGCACAGAAACTCAAAGAAACTATCCTCAACCCGATACTCAAGGGTAATCCGATCACCGTCCTGATCCTCGGTGTCTGCTCTTCTCTCGCAGTTACGGTCGAGCTCAAGGGCGCCTGCGTTATGGCCCTCTCAGTGATTATCGTTACCGGAGTGTCGAGCCTCATCTGCTCGCTGCTCCGCAAGACCATCCCTAACCGCGCACGTATCATCATACAACTCGTGGTGGTGGCAATGATGGTTATCCTCGTGGACCAGGTGCTCAAGGCCTTTGCCTATGCAATCGACAAGCAGCTCTCGGTCTACATCGGACTCATCATTACGAACTGTATCGTGATGGGACGTATCGAAGCATTCGCCCTCGGAAACAAGCCCTGGCCTTCCTTACTTGACGGAGTGGCCAACGGCGTAGGTTACGGTCTCATACTCGTCATCGTCGCGTTCTTCCGCGAGCTGCTCGGAAGCGGAACCCTCTTCGGATTCCCGGTTCTGTCATCTCTCGGATACGTCAACAACGGCCTTATGATTCTTCCTCCTATGGCCCTCATCCTTATCGGATGCATCATCTGGGTCCACAGGAGCATTGACAAGTCTCTCCAGGAAAAATAACACTACTAAGGAATTATGGAATATTTAAGCTTATTCGTAAAGTCAATCTTCGTTGACAATATGATCTTTGCATACTTCCTCGGTATGTGTTCGTACCTGGCAGTATCAAAGAATGTAAAGACCGCCAACGGCCTAGGCATCGCGGTCATCTTCGTGCTTCTGATCACCCTCCCCGTCAACTACCTGCTCAACAAGTTCGTGCTTCAGCCCGGCGCTCTGAGCTGGCTCGGAGAGAGTTTCGCAAATGTAGATCTCAGTTTCCTGAGCTTCATCCTCTTCATCGCCGTAATTGCCGCCATCGTACAGGTAGTCGAGATGGTTGTGGAAAAGTTCCTCCCCTCCCTCTACTCGTCTCTGGGCATCTTCCTCCCGCTGATCGCAGTAAACTGCGCCATCCTCGGAGGTTCCCTCTTTATGCAGCAGCGTGATTTCGCAGGCTTCGGAGAGGCTACCGTCTACGCTCTCGGCTCCGGTATCGGCTGGTATCTCGCCATCGTCACACTCGCTGCAATACGCGAAAAGATGGCCTACAGCAATGTTCCCTCAGCCCTGAAGGGAACGGGCATAGCATTCATCACCGTCGGCCTGATGGGCATCGCCTTCATGGCCTTTATGGGAATTTCACTCTAAAAGGATAGGAATATGAGCAATACACTTATTTCTGCAATGGTGCTGATGGTGATTGTCATCCTCATCCTGGTGGCAATTCTCCTCGTAATCAAAGCGGCCATCACCCCTAAGGGCAAGGTCGCCATCGATATCAACGACGGCAAGAAAGTCCTCGAAGCTACCCCCGGCGGAAACCTCATGGGTACCCTCGCTGAGGGTGGCATCTTCCTCCCCTCCGCCTGCGGCGGTAAGGCAAACTGCGGCCAGTGTAAGATTATAGTCGAGGAAGGCGGCGGAGAAATTCTCCCCACCGAAGTCGGCTTCTTCAACCGCAAGCAGATCAAGGAAGGCTGGAGACTTGGTTGCCAAGTCAAGGTAAAAGACAATCTCAAGGTCAGGATGGACGAAAGCGCCCTGAGCGTCAAGAAGCTCGAGTGTGAGGTCATCTCCAACGAGAACGTAGCCACCTTCATCAAGGAATTCACCGTACGTCTTCCTGAAGGCGAACACATCGACTTCAAGAGCGGCGAATACATCCAGATCGACATCCCCGAGTACGAGGCTGACTTCTCCGATATGGGAGTTGCAGACATCTACAAGGGCGACTGGGAGAAATACGGCATTACCAGCCTGAAGTTCAAGAACACCGTCCCTACTATCAGGGCATACTCAATGGCCTCATATCCCGCCGAGAAGGACGTCATCAAACTCAACGTCCGTATCGCGACTCCTCCGTTCGACAGGACCCAGCCCAAGGGCGTGTTCAAGTTCGTGCCTGGAGTTCCTCCGGGAATCGCGTCAACCTATGTCTTCTCCCGCAAGCCGGGCGACAAGGTCTGGATCAGCGGCCCTTACGGCGAATTCCTTCTCCCGAAGGACGACCCGGACGACATGGAGTACGTATTCGTGGGCGGCGGCGCCGGTATGGCTCCTCTTCGCAGCCATATCATGCACCTCTTCAAGACCCTCAAGACAAAGAGGGAGGTCCACTTCTTCTACGGCGCACGTGCGCTTGTGGAGGCCTTCTACCTCGAAGATTTCGCGGAAATCGAGCGCGACTTCCCGAACTTCCACTTCCACCTCGCCCTCGACCGTCCGGATCCGGCAGCCGATGCGGCTGGCGTGAAGTACACCGCAGGCTTTGTCCACAACGTCATGAACGAGACTTACCTCAAGGACCACGAAGCCCCCGAGGACATCAAGTACTTCATGTGCGGTCCGCCTATGATGACAAAGTGCGTGTGCGACCTGCTCGACTCGCTCGGCGTCGCGCCCGAGAGCATCCTCTTCGACAATTTCGGAGGTTAATGGAAAAGCCCTTGATACTTCTTATGACAATGCTCCCGCTTCTGGCGGGAGCTTGTCGTAGTATGGGGAGTCAAGCGGAACATGACACGGAGTCCGGGGAACCGGTACCCGTCGTAAAGGAGGATTCGGCGCACTGGGAGAGCCGAGTCAGCGTCAGGGCCGACTTGCCTGTCAGGAGCATGGACATCTTCGTCTACAATCCGGACGGGCTGAAGGACCTGGCCTTCCACGTTCGCGCCGAGGGCGCCACGGCGACGGTGAGCCTGCCGGACTCGCTGCCCAAGACAGTCGCCGTGGTCGCCAATGCGCGCGGAACGTTCAATACGGAGGCCCTGAAGCACTTTGATTCGCTCGGCGCCCTGGTTTTCAGATATTCCGACGACAGCCCCGATGCGCCGCTGATGAGCGGCATGGGCGCGCTTGTGCCCGGAAGCGACACGGCAGTAGTGCTGACTCCTCTGCTGTGTACGGTCGTGGTCCAGGAAATAACCAATTACTACGATGGCGACAGAATAGCGGAAAACCCGCGGGTATGGCTCGAAAATGTCAACGGCGAAGCGGAAGTCTTCAGGAATCAGGGCTTCGCCGTGAAAGACCCTTCGCGCACCAGGGCGGTCTACCTCCCCTGCGATATCGGCCTGTACAGCCAATACCCAGATATCAGGCTCTACTGCTACCCCAACGATCTCCCCGATCCGAATCCCGGGAACCCTGCGACCACTCTGGTCATGCAGTATGAAATCGAAGGCGAGACCCAGACCCTGAGCCTCGCCCTGCATCCACTCTTACGGGGTGAAACTATTCCTGTGCAATTAGGGCTTCGACCGTATGGTGCAGGCCGACCCTGATAGGGAAACGGCATTTCCATCCAAGTGTCTGGAGCTTCGCAGAAGACAGCCGGGCTTTGGTGGCTTTGCTGAAGCCGGCGGCCTCGGTCGCGTCAGGGAGGTCGAATACCACCTTAGTCCCTGCAATCGACGCCAGCTCGGAGGCCAGGTCCCTGAGAATAATGTCGCTCGAGACGTCGGCAATGTTGTAAGCCTCACCCGAAGCGCCCAGAAGCAGAACATACAGCAGGCCGGACACGGCATCCGCCACATAAGTGTAGGAGTAGTGCTGCATGCCCTCGCTCTTCAGGACTATATCCTCTCCGCGGACGGCGTTGCGCAGGAACTGCGACAGGGCCTTGGTATCGGACTCAAGGAGAGTCGGCCCGTAGGAGCGCGTGAAGCGAGGGATTACGACATCCAGCCCGTATTGTCGGGCATATGCCTGGCAGAGCGCCTCGCCGCAGCGTTTGCTCTCCGGATAGCCGGCTCGCAGGGTATTGGAATCAATGTAACCGCAGTACTTCTCGTCGAAGAGTTCCACATCTCCCCTGTTCTCGCCGTAGATCTCGTTGGAAGAAGCGAATGCGAAGCGTTCGGCCCCGCAACTGCGCGCAAGCTCAAGCATGTTCTGAAGGCCGACGATATTGGTCATGATGGTCTGGACAGGTTCGGTCGCATAGGCCACCGGATGTGTGTTCGAAGCCAGATGGATGACGTAGTCGGCTTTGACGGGCAGCGCGAACGGCATATTTATGTCCTGGCGAACGAACTGCAGCAGCGGATTGCCCTGATACGCCAGGAATCTTTCGCGGGCACGCTGTTCGTTACGGCCAAGGACTATGACGGTACAGCCGAGATTCTCGATGCTGTTGCGCTTCATCAGAACATCGACCAGGCAACTGCCAATCAGGCCGGTACCGCCGCTCAGAAGGACGGTCTTTCCGGCAAGCTTCTCCCACGGGAGGTCAAGCCGCGCAATGTCCTCTACATCAGATAGATATAATGGATGATCATAAGCTTTCATCACTGGTTTTGCTTAATATAAACCTTGAACCACTCTAAATCTCCGGGAGTTGTAAGTTTTATGTTCCTGTCCGAGCCCTTGGCGAAATGGAGCCTTACGCCCAGTTCTACCATCATGGTATTGGTGTAGGCAGACCCGTATATCCCTATTCCTTTCTCGAATGCTTCGTGGTACGCCTTGTCTATGAGCTCAAAGCGGTATGCCTGGGGAGTGGATACGCGGCGGAGAGTCTCGCGGGGAATGTATTTTACTGTAGTCTCCGGATTGTCATCGGACACCAGGAATATCTGCTCGTTGTAAGGGAGAGATGTAACCGCATTCCCGAATTTCATAGACTTCTCGATTACGTCCGTAAGCACGGAAGAATCTACCAGCGGACGGATTCCGTCGTGAATCACGATTATGTCGTCCGGCTTGCAGCGGCCCTCCAGAGAGAAGACTCCGTTACGTATAGATTCCTGAACCATCGAACCACCGGTAATGATCTCCTTGAGTTTGGTGATACCATACTTCACTGCCCAGGCCCTGACATCTTCCTGCCAGCCGTCGATGCAGACAAGGATGATTTCGTCCACCATGGGATGATTTTGGAATCCCTCAAGTGTATAGAACAGAACAGGCTTCCCCTCCACATCAACGAACTGCTTCGGAATATCCAGCCCCATCCGTGAGCCGACGCCGCCTGCTATGACAACAGCTATTGTACTCATATCAAACAAATATACGCAAAATTTTTCCTACATTTGCTGGATTCAACACGGTTCCATGAAGATTATTTCGCAAAGCAGTATCAAGGCACTGGGTATCTCTCCCGCCACCTGTGTGGAATGGGTGAAAGAATCGTTCTCGATCAAGAAAGATTCTCAGGTTCCCGCTAAAATAAGCGTTCATCCCAAGGGCTTCGACTTTTATACGGCTATGCCCTGCCTCTTGCCCGCCGCTTACGACAGGGTCGGACTCAAGATGGTCCATAGGATAAAAGGCGCCGTACCTGCCCTTGGCAGCGATCTTCTGCTATACAAGGCATCCAACGGTGAATTGCTTGCATTAATGGACTGTGATTGGATCACAGCCATGCGCACCGGTGCCACCGCCACCTTAGCGGCCCAAACCCTTCGAAAGAGCGGCGAGCTTACCTACTGTTTCGTCGGCCTGGGGAACACCGCCCGCGCCACACTCCTTTGCTTACTTGACTCCGAGCCGGAAATTAAGCATATCGTTCTTCTCAAGCGCTATAAAGATCAGGCAGAGCTATTTATCGATCGCTTCAAGAACTACGGTAATGTTGAGTTTTATACGCATGAAAACATTCCCGAGATGTTCGCGAAATCCGATGTGATTTTCTCCTGCATCACCGATGCCGATGGTCTCCTATGCGAGGATGAGAATTGCTTTAAGCCAGGTTGCACCCTTATCCCTGTCCATGTCCGTGGTTTCCAGAATTGCGATCCCGTCTTCGATAAGGTCTTCGGCGACGACACCGAACCCCTAAGAAGTTGGAAATACTTCAATCAATACCGTCATTACGCGGAGCTTCAGGAGGTAATTGAAGGGAAAGACCCGGGCCGTGAGAACGATAACGAGCGTATAATAAGTTACAACTACGGACTTGCGCTCCACGACACCTTCTTTGCGGCCAAGATTTATGAATTGCTGAAAGACAACAGCCCGGAGGTTGTTATTGAAAAAGAGAACGGGCATTTCTGGGTATGACCTTCGAAGCGAAAAAAGCAATAATACTGGCAGCGGGCTTCGGCTCGCGAATGGTTCCCGTGACCCTCGACAGGCCTAAACCCCTTGTCAAGGTTAACGGCGTACGAATCATCGACACCATACTCGACGCCCTGCTTGATGCAGGTATCGAAGATATTACCATAGTCCGCGGTTACAAGAAAGAATGTTTCGACGAACTGCTCGACCAATACCCCAATCTGAAGTTCATCGACAACGACCTTTACGACAAGACCAACAGCATCTCTTCCGCCCATGCGGCGCTCAAACTAATAGAAGGCGGTTGTTATATCTGTGAGGCCGATCTGCTTATAGCAAATCCCGACGTAATCAGGAAGTGGCACGCCGGAACTGATTATCTGGGTTCATTCGCCCGCGAAACCGACGACTGGTGCCTGAGCGAGCGCGAAGGCTATGCGACAGACTACCGAAAAGGCGGCTCAGAGTGCTTCAACTGCTATGGTATATCCTATTGGACTCCCGAAGATTGCGACCAGCTTCGCCGCGACATAGAACTCGTCTGGAACGAGCCGGGCGGCAGGGATGTCTTCTACGAGTTCGTCCCGTTAGTACTTAAGAAAGACAATTATAAGGTTAGAATTCACGAATGCCAGAAGGGCGATATAGTGGAGATTGACTCATTTCAGGAGCTCTGCGCCATTGATCCTTCTTACAAACACTACACGCGATGAAAGTATACAAAGGACACATCCTTACGGTAGACAGTAAGGACAGCGTTGCAAAATATCTGGTCGAAGACGGCGGGCGCATAGCCTATGTCGGGAAGACCCTTCCCAAGGAGTACGCCCAGGACGAATGCGTCGACCTCGGTTCAAAAGCACTTATCCCCTCCTTCGTGGACACCCACCAGCACTTCGCTTCGTTCTCCATCTTCAACGCCGGCCTCAACGTAATGGACGCCGAATCCAACTCTCAGATAGCTGAGATGGTAGCGGACTTTTACGCAAAGAGCGGCAAGGCCAAGACCCTTATCGCCTTCGGCGCATCTCCCTACTCGGTTAAGGAGCGACGCCTGATCAGCCGCGAAGAACTGGACAAAGTCTGCCCGGACAAAGAGATAATGGTCGTCAAATACGACGGTCATGCCTGCATAGTCAACAGCAAGCTCCTCTCAAAGATAGACAAGCAGGTCCGCAATCTGCGCGGCTATCACCCCGACACTGGAGAGATGAATCAGGAAGCCTTCTTCAAGGTGTCCGACTATATCACCGGCAGCCTCAGCGTCGTCGAACTGTTCTCAAAGATGCAGCAGG
This sequence comes from Bacteroidales bacterium, assembly GCA_017962165.1. Lineage (GTDB taxonomy): Bacteria > Bacteroidota > Bacteroidia > Bacteroidales > UBA932 > Cryptobacteroides. The sequence goes on from JAGCVW010000001.1 coordinate 8,518, forward strand.
CCGCCGACTGGGAGGCCGCGATGGGCATCGGAATGGTCCACACCGTCAGCGGCGTGGGCTTCGTCGGCGACCTGGACATCACTACCGAAAAGATATTTGCTAAAAGCCTTAAGAACGGCTTCCAGGTCAGGGTGTTTCCCCAGTCGCTGGACGTAAAGGTCGCGACATCGAGAAGACTCCCCCGCATCGGCGGTTGCTTCAAGTGCGCGCTCGACGGCTGTTTCGGTTCCATGGACGCCGCCATGAACGAGCCCTACGCCGACGGCTCCGACGGTGTGCTCTACTACTCCGACGAGACGGTTACCGAGTTCTGCAAGGCGGCGAACCGTGCGGGGCTCCAGATCGAAATGCACGCCATAGGCGACAAGGCTTTCGATCAGGCCACCCGCTGCCTCAAGGCCGCTCTCGACGACTTCCCGCGCGAAGACCATCGCCACGGAATCATCCACGACTGCCTGCCCACCGAAGAAGGCCTGAAGATTTGCAGCGAGTACCATATCGCCATGCCCATCCAGAGCGCGTTCATCGGCTGGAAGCAGGAGCCGGACGAGTACCTCGAGAGCATCATGGGCAAAGAGCGCTGCTCGCGACTGAACCCCGTCAAAACCTTCGCCGACAATGGAATAGTCGTGGGCCTCGGTTCCGATGCGCCCTGCACATCGCCGAACCCGATAGTGTGGATGGATAAATGTGTGAACAACCCCAACGCCGCGGAGCGCGTGAGCATTCAGCAGGCCCTTCGCATGGCTACTTACAACGGCTGCTTCATCAGTTTCGACGAGAAGGAGCGCGGCTCGCTGGAAAAGGGCAAGATTGCAGATATGGTCATTCTCAGCGCTGACCCTTACGAGATACCTGCAGAGGAAATCATCAACCTCAAGGTAGAACAGCTCATTCTCGCCGGTAAGCCTTACGAGAGCGCCAAGGAAGGCGTTCTGAAGGCGGTCTGCCGCGGCCTCGGTTCGAGAAACAAGTTCTGATGTCCAAAGTCCGTCACGCAGTAATCCTCGCAGCCGGTGCAGCCACCCGCTTCGTTCCCCTTTCGCTCGAGCAGCCAAAGGGACTTTTCTCCGTTGGCGGCCAGCGGCTCATCGACAGGCAGATCGAGCAACTCAGGGAAGCGGGAATCGATGATATTACCGTCGTACTCGGCTACAAGAAGGAGATGTTCGACTATCTGGCCCCCAAGTATGGCGTGCGCCTGATTGACAATCCCCGCTACAATGTAACTAACAACATAGACAGCCTTTTGTGCGCTGCCGAATACCTTGAGGACGCCTACATCTGCTCGTGTGACGATTATTTCGCCGAGAATCCTTTCCGCAGCGAGGAGGAACACAGCTTCTACGCCGGAGAAGAGGTTGATTATGCCTCGAAGGAAATGTTCGTCTCGACGGACCGCAGCGGACGCATAACCCGCATGGACAAGGGCCGCAAGAAGGGAAAGATACTGCTCGGCCATTCATTCTGGACTGCGGAGTTCGCCCGCAAGTTCATCCTGATAGCAAGGGCCGACAAAGAAGGCAAGTACAGCCAGTCCTACTGGGAGTGGCTCGTGCGCGACTATCTCCCCGTACTTCCTCCCTTCTACTTCAAGGCCTACCCTAATGGCACAGTCTACGAATTCGACTATTTCGAAGAACTGCGCGCCTTTGACAGCGATTACATGGCCGACTCGCGAAGCCGCATCATAGAGAACATCAAGAAGGTCTTCGGCTGCACCGATGCAGACATTACCGACTTCCGCAAGATCAGCGAGGGCCTCACAAACACCTCCTTCATCTTCAGGATAGACGGCAAGGACTACATCTACCGCCACCCTGGCGACGGTACAGAAAAAATTATCGACCGGGTCCACGAAAAAGCGTCCCTTGAAAAAGCGAAGGAACTGGGAATCGACCCCACCTACATCCATCTCGACGAACGCGAGGGCTGGAAGATAAGCTGGTATGTCCCGGAATTCCGCGAACCGGACTATGCGTCCGACGAGGATTCAGCCCGCATCCTGGCAGTGCTGCGCGAACTCCATGCCTCGCCGGTGGTGCTCGACTGGGGCCTGAAGCCCTGGGAAGACTCCCTCGAAATCGAGTGTCTGCTGGAAGAGAAGGCCCCTGGCTGTTTCGCACCATACCTGGAGCTTAAGGCCCGAATCGGCCGCCTCTACGAAAAGACGGTCGGCGACGGAGTCCGTAAATGCTTCTGCCATGGCGATACCTACAAACACAACTGGATGCTTCGCCCGGATGGCAGCGTGATTCTTATCGATTGGGAATATTCGGGCTATGCCGATCCTGGCATCGATGTCGGTTACTACATCGTTGACGCCATGTACGACCGTGAGCGCGCCCGCACTTTCATACGCGAATACCTCCAGGAGAGCTGGACCCCGGCCCTCGAGCAGCACTATCTGATTTACTCCGCCCTTATCGCGTGGTACTGGTTCGTGTGGGCCCTCTACCGCGAATCTTGCGGCGCCGCTATGGGTGAAAGCCTCAACAACTGGCTTGAGATGGCAAAATACTACAGCAAATGACACTTTCCCAACTCTGGAAAAAGATTTACTCCAATCCCCGCCGCATCAGGCGCCGTAAGCGCTACGGTATCCCGGCGATGGTGGCATTCAGGGACGCCATGTCCAAAGCCGGCATACCCTGGTCTCCGGTTTACGGCACCCTTTTGGGAGCCATACGCGAAAAGGGCTTCATCAAGCACGACGACGATATCGATACCGGCGTTTGGACTGACTCCATTCCCGGGGGGCTTGACAATCTCCACCGCTGCCTCGAGGAAGCCGGCTTCACCTACTCCCATTGCTTCCTTGTCGACGGCGGAGAGTTCGCCCGTGAGGAGACGTGGAAGTGGCATGGGCTCCACGTTGACATCTTTTTCTTCGATTCCCTCGAAGGCGAGCGCTGCAAGGGGTATATGTTCTACCCCTTTAAAGGCACGGCCAATTTCCGAGAATCCAACAAACTCTACGGAGGTCTGAGGGTAGTCGAATTCGAAGTACCTTTCTCGAAAGAGACCGAGATGCTTCCCTTCGACGGAATCGAGATTCCTGTAACCAAGAGCGCCGAGGGCTTCGTTGTGGCCCGTTACGGACTCGACTGGCGCACCCCGGATCCCACCTTCGTTTACCCCCGCCCGGGTGTTTCAGGCAATGTCGAAAGGCCCGACAAACTTGCCGTAAAAACCAGATAATGAGAAAGATAGGTATAGACGAAGTCCACGATATCCTTTTCGATATTCTCTGCGATATCGACGACTTCTGCCGCGAGAACGGACTGCGCTGGGCCATGGGCTACGGAACTGTCCTGGGAGCCGTACGGTATGGCGACTTCATCCCATGGGACGACGATGCCGACATAGTGATGCCGCGCGAAGACTTCGACCGTTTCGTCGCGACCTACAAAGGCAAATACGAGTGTATCTTGAACACACGCCGCGACGATGTCTTTTATGTCGCCGGAGTCGCCAAGGTCCATGACCCCTCGACCGACAAGTTCGTGGCAAGCCGCAGCAAGTACATATGTCACTATGGGGTGAGCGTGGATATCTTCGCGCTCGACCCGGTCCCCGACGACCAGACTGAGTATAGCGCCCTCGTGAGGAAGACTATTCATGCCCACCGCCGCCTGCTCTACCGCAGCCGCAGGACCGGCTCGCCCATTCTCCTGCTCGACTCTCATTTCCACAGCCTCGACTGGTGGTACAAGCGTTGTGACCGTTTAGCCCGCAGTTGCAGACCGGAAGACTGCAGCCGAATCGCCATCCTGTTGGGAACTCGCTCGGCGCGCAACATCCACCCAAAAGACTTCTTCGAACATCTCAAGCCTCTGAAACTGCGCGGGCGCGAATTTCCGGCCCCCGAAGATACTGATTCCTACCTTCGGCAGATGTATGGGCCTTCGTACATGACTCCCCCTCCCGAGAACGAACGGGAAGGCCACGGGGGCGAAGTCTGGAAACTAGAATAAATCCGGATACTCCTTACGCGCGCTGCGATCATACAGCAGAGACCACCACTTCGCCTGGCGAAGTATCTTACGGTAACAGCGCCGGATAGGCGACGTCTCGAGCGAATCCTTATAGAAGAGATAAAGGTCCAGATAGTTACGAAGCTGCTGGGCTTTGCGTTTGCCGCGTCTATTACGGCTCATGGCCTCGGCATCTGTACGCCGGTAGTGGTACAGGGGCTCGGGTAGCCTGACGGCCTTTGAAGCGCGGTCGAGCAGTTGAAGGCTCTGAACCATGTCTTCGGCCTGGCCAAAGCGCGGGAAGAATATCTCCGGGCTGAACAGGCTCCGACGCCAGAATTTCAGCACCACGCTCGGGTGGGCGTCGTGGACCAGGACGGCATCCGCAAAATCCTGGGGAGTCGCGAATACCTTGTCTGTAATCACCCTCGAGCGCCCGTCCTCGAACTCCTTCCATGCGAAGAAATAGACCACATCAGCTCCATTCTCTTCCGCCTTCCCGACCAGTTTTGCTACCGCGTCAGGCTCAATCCAGTCGTCGGAGTCGACATGGAGGACGTATTCGCCGGCAGCCGCCGCGACGCCCGTTTTCCGGGCCTGGGGAAGGCCTTCATTTACCGGCTTCCGTATTATAGTAATGCGTTCTTTGAGAGCAGCGAACTCGCTGTCTATCAGAGCCTCAAGCAACTCAATGCTTCGGTCTGGAGAGCAGTCGTCGACGAAGATGAACTGAATAGTAGGCCAGCTTTGGGAGAGCACGCTGCGGGCACACTGCTCTATATACTTTTCGACCTTGTAGACAGGAACTATGATGCTTACGGTTTTCATCTGGAGGCTGCTTTAGCGATAACTTCGAGGAACTCCCTGCGGCGCGATTCGCTCATCTCGACATCGTTGATACATACCCACTTGCGGTCCGGGGCCTTCAGGAAAGCTGCCAGTTGGGCGGGAGTATTCGCGCCCATAGAGAAGTGCTTGCAGGAAAGCCGCTGCAGTTTCACTTTCCCCATATGATACATATAATCGGGAAAGACATAGTTGCAGACATTGTGCTCCCTTCTGAAAGGGGTAATCGAAGCCAGCATATCTTCTTCAACCTTCTTCATGATTTCCGCTCCTATGCTTTTGACCTGAGGTGAAGGAGAATGTTGAGGACGGATAAAAAAAGGACTCCGCGCAAGCCCTGCGGCCTTGCGGGCCACAGCATCAGTATGACGAACTATCTTCTTGAACATGTTGGGAGCGATAAGATGGCGAGCGAAGCCCCTGCAGATTTTATCTCCGTCGAAATAATCATCCTCGCTGCTTGGCGCTACCGGAATGCAGTCATCGTTGAGATACAGGTAACGGTCGCTCATCTCTTCTATCCTATGGAGGAACATTTCGATGGTATTGCTGTTGAAAGTGGGAAGATACTGCTTCGGAATGAAATCTTTGTGGAGCACGACCTTAACCTTCTTCTCCAGTCCGGCTGGCACCTGGGACGGGAGGGCTACTACCAGGAAGATATTGTTGATAAAGGGCAGGAAGCGGCGGATATTGTCCACCTGCCACTCCAGCATTCCCCAGTCGCGGAAGCGCTTCGAAGGTTCCTTTCCGGCTACCGCCGCATACAGTTTCTGCCACTGAGGGTCCTCCCCGTTAACGTATGTTATTACTGCATCCATCATTTTTTCATACTACTCTGCTGAATTTTCTGCAGAGTAGTCTAAAGTTTTTATATATCGGGCGGTGAAGGTATCGGTTTTTGCCAAATCTTCCGGAGTCCCGGCGAAAACCACATCTCCTCCCCTGTCTCCGGCGTCCGGGCCCAGGTCGATGACCCAGTCGGCCGCCTTAATCACAGCGGTATTGTGCTCGACGACCAGAACGCTGTGGCCGCGCTCGAGCAGCGCGTCAAAAGCCTTCAAAAGCCGTTCCACATCGCTGAAATGCAGGCCGGTTGTGGGCTCGTCGAATATGAACATGATCTTCTCGCGCCCGCTCTTCTCGCGGCTCATCGCCAGGAAGTACGCGAGTTTGATGCGCTGGCTCTCGCCTCCGGAGAGGGTCGAGCTGCTTTGAGCGAGCTTAAGGTACTCCAGGCCCACGTCGACCAGAGGCTGCAGTTTCAGCGCTATCTCCTTCGCTTCGGTCTCCGGGCCCGCGTTAAAGAACTCGATTGCCTCCGAAACGCTCATATTCAGAACGTCGTCGATATTCTTCCCGCGGTAGCGGACCTCGAGTATCTCAGGTTTGAAGCGCTTCCCGCCGCAACTCTCGCAGATCATGGTCACATCCGACATGAACTGCATCTCGATGGTCACCACTCCCTCGCCCTGGCATTCGGGGCAGCGGCCGCCCTCCTGGTTAAACGAGAAGAACGACGGCCCGAAGCCGGAGACCTTGGCGTACTGCTGGTCCGAAAAGAGCTTGCGGATAAGGTCGTAGACTTTCAAATATGTAACCGGATTGGAACGGGAGCTCTTTCCTATGGGGTTCTGGTCCACATATTCCACTCGCGAGATGCGGTCCAGATTTCCGCTCAGGCCCTTGAATGCGCCGGGAGGGTCGCCGGCTTCGTTGATGTGGCGGTAGAGGGCCGGATAGAGAATGTCGCCGACGAGGGTGGACTTGCCCGAACCCGACACGCCGCTAACTACGGTCAGCACTCCCAGCGGGATCTGCACGTCTATGGTCTTGAGGTTGTGCTCCATGGCGCCCTGGACCGTGATGCTGTATGTCCACGGACGTTTCTCCCTGACATAACGGGTCTTTCTGCCGCTGAGGTACTGCAGGGTCAGCGAACGCTTGAACGCATCTTCGGGAAGCGCATCCGAGTACTTCCCTTCGAATACTATCTCACCGCCTCGCGAACCCGCAAGCGGGCCCATGTCGATAAGGACGTCCGCTGCGCGTATGATCTCCTCGTCGTGCTCGACCACTATCACGGAGTTTCCGAGGTCTCGGAGGCGCTTCAGCACCCCGATCAGCCTCTCGGTATCGCGGGGATGCAGGCCTATCGACGGTTCGTCGAGTATGTACATGGAGCCGACGAGCGAACTGCCGAGAGCAGTTACCAGGTTCACTCTCTGGCTTTCTCCTCCGGACAAGGTGTTCATTGCGCGGCTGAGGGTAAGATAGCCCAGGCCCACGTCGTCCAGGCAGCGCAGACGGTTCATCACCTCTTCCAGAGGTTCCAAGACTATCCCGCGGTCCGTCTCGTCCAGTTCAATGGTCCTGAAGAACTCCATGCTCTCCTCCACCGTCATCGACAGGAGGTCGTGGATAGTCTTGCCGGCCACGCGGACATAAAGAGCCTCAGGACGAAGCCGGCTGCCGTGGCAGGCCGTACAGACGGTCTTGCCGCTGAAACGGCTGAGCATGTACTTGTACTGTATCTTGTAGCGCTGGGTCTCCACCCAGGCGAAGAATTCATTTATGCCGACAAGGCGGGTAGGGTCGGAATCGTAGTCGTCTCCCGGTTTTGGCGGATCTCCCTCCCAGATCAGGCGCTTTGAGCGCTCGTCCAGTTTCAGATACGGTGTGAAAATATCTATTCCATACTTGCCGGAAACCTCTACCAGATGGTCCTTGAACCACACCATTTTGTCTCCGCGCCAACAGGCTATCGCCCCGTCGTAGATGCTCTTGGTCTTGTCCGGGATAACGAGATCTTCACTGATGCCGATTATCTTGCCGAGGCCGCCACATACGGGGCAGGCGCCGAGAGGGCTGTTGAAACTGAAGAGGAATTCGTCCGGCCGGCGGAACTTGATTCCGTCGAGCTCGAAGCGGTCGGAGAACTCGCGTTCGGAGCCGCTTTCGGTCACGACGGACATCTGCCCGTCGCCGGCCTTGAAGGCATCGCCGACAGACGAGATAAGGCGCGCGCGGTCCGAGCGGTCGCGGAAACGGTCCACGAGCAGTTTCGCGCCCGCCGGCTGCGCGCCGCCCTGAAGAACATCGTCGATTTTTACCGGCTTATCCCCCACCAGAAGCCTGCTGAAGCCATCTTCCTTAAGGCCGAGCAGGGTCGAAACCCAGTCTTCGCCCCACTGAACGGGCGCCAGAATCAGCACCGGGCCCTCAACCTCATCGAGGTATTTGAGAACATCAGCTACCGAATCCGCATGGACAAGGCCTCCCGATACCGGGCTGTAGGTTTTGCCGATACGGGCGAAGATCAGACGAAGGAAATCATAAATCTCGGTAGTGGTCGCTACAGTCGAACGAGGGTTCTTTACAGTAACCTTCTGCTCTATCGCAATGGCGGGCGGAACGCCTTCGATGGATTCCACGTCGGGCTTGCTCATTCGCCCAAGGAACTGGCGCGCATACGAGGAAAGGCTCTGGGCGAATCTGCGCTGCCCTTCGGCAAACAATGTATCAAAAGCCAAAGAAGATTTGCCCGATCCGGACACGCCGGTGACCACCACGATTTTGTCGCGGGGTATCTCTACCGTCAGGTGCTTTAGGTTGTTGACGGTAGCGTTCCGGATGACTATCTTCTCTTCTGCCATGTTCAGCGCAATGCCTTGAACAGTCTCTTGAGGATGACGAACGACTCGTCGGCCATGTTGCTCCAGAACTTATCGTACATCTGGACGGCCTTGTCGGTATCATAATGGACGTCGCTGATTACTTTGTAGGCCAGGAAAGGAATTCTCCCGTTCAGGTAACAGACCTGAGCGATTGCCGTAGCCTCCATGTCGCATGCAAGGGCGTCCGGCCGCACGGCCTTCACCCGGGCGTCGTCATCGGCGGTCTCCAGGAACTGGTCGCCAGTGCAAATCGTACCTATATGGACTTTGGGATCTGCACCGAACTCCGCCGCAACCTTTCGGAGCAACTGAGGCTCAGCGTCGAACAGTACTGGCAGGCCCTGGATCTGGCCGGCTTCGTTCTCTACTCCGCAGTAAACGTCGTGGTAGGCGCATGCGCTACCTATAACGACATCGCCTATAGCCACCGTTGGGTCGACTCCCCCGGCGCAGCCGGTATTGATGACGGCCTGAACGCCCTCTTCGGCTATCAGTCTGTATGCCGCCACCGCCGCATTTACTTTGCCGATACCGGAGGCCCTGACCACTATGTCGGGATCGTTTCCGGCGAGTTCCGACACGAGCCGGAACTCCTTGTCCATTGCTGTAAGTACTCCTATTTTCATATCTTTTCCGGCAGGTCTGTCCTGCGTACATAATCTTTGGGCTCGGGCATCGAGTAAACGCTCTCCCTGAGAAATGCGCCGAATTCCGTCAGGTCCTTTAACCCAGCCTGACGTTCGGGAGTGATTACCGGGCCTATGCCTATGCGCATGCGTTTGCCGTGCTTGTTGAATATCTCCGACGGAAGCCTCAGCAGACGAACTTTCCAACTGATCAGCCCCAGACGGTAGTAAAAGCGCGAATTGCCGTCAAAAAAGCGGACCGGTACGACAGGCACGCCCAATTTCTTGATCAACTTCAGGGCCGGTTCCTGCCACTGGCGGTCGCGCACGCACTTATCTTTAAGACTGAGATCGGATACTGCTCCTGAAGGGAAAATCCCGAGCGGATGTCCCTTGCGCACCTGCGCAATGCATTCTTTCACTCCGCTGACGCTCTCAGCCCTGGCCGCCTCACGCTTCTCCCCTGTCGGAACTACGGTGATGAAGTTGCCTTCAAGGGGCCAGATACGGGCGAGTATCTTGTTGACCATTAGTTTATACTGAGGATCCACCCTGCCGAAGATATTTACCAGAGCGCAACCGTCTACGCCCCCGTATGGGTGATTATGGACGGTAATGAACGCGCCTTTCGGCAGTTCGCTCAAAGGCAGTCCGCCAAGTTCATAATCCACGCCCAACTCTTCAAGCACATCCTGGCTGAACTCCCATCCGGTTTTGTCGGAATGGTCGCCGACCAGTTTCTCCAGTTTTGTTACTGCGCAAAGTTTCTTCACTCCCCTCGCCAGGGCGTTGCCTGCCTTTCCCCTGAAAAGGAAGGTCGCGTCCGCCATCTCCTTAATCGAAATCATTTCACGCATAGCCCTCAAATTTAGTCAAAAAAATCCTTATCTTTATATGATTTTTAGCCACAAATCTATGTCAGAGCTTACAGGACACATCTCCCAGATAGTAGGACCGGTAGTGGACGTCCATTTCGAATTCCCCGCCGGAGCGGAAAAGAACCTGCCCCTCATCCACGAAGCCATGACCACCGTCAGGCCCGACGGAATCACCGTCGTGGTCGAAGTCCAGCAGCACATTGGCGAAGATACCGTAAGGTGCGTCGCCATGGACAGCACGGACGGCCTCAAGAGAGGGATGGAGGTCCGCGCGACCGGCTCGTCGATCTCCATGCCGGTCGGCGCCCAGATACGCGGCCGCGTGATGAACGTCACCGGAGCCGCCATCGACGGCCTCGGCGCCCTCGACCGCAGCGTCAGCCTCCCGATCCACCGCGATCCACCGAAGTTCGAAGACCTGAAGACCTCCCGCGAGGTTCTATATACCGGAATCAAGGTCATCGACCTGCTGGAGCCATACCTCAAGGGCGGTAAGATCGGCCTTTTCGGCGGCGCGGGCGTAGGTAAGACGGTCCTTATCAAGGAGCTCATCAACAACATCGCAAAGAAGCACAACGGATTCTCGGTGTTCGCCGGCGTGGGCGAACGCACGCGCGAGGGCAACGACCTCCTGCGCGAGATGATCGAGTCCGGCGTTATCAAATACGGCAAGGATTTCGACAAGAGTATGGAAGAAGGCCACTGGGACCTCACGAAGGTCGACCGCGAGCAGCTCGCCCAGAGCCAGGTCGCCATGGTCTTCGGCCAGATGAACGAGCCCCCGGGAGCCCGTAGTTCGGTCGCGCTGAGCGGACTGACGCTCGCAGAATCGTTCCGCGACAGTCCCGACCCGAAGGACCCGCACGACATCCTGTTCTTCATCGACAACATCTTCCGTTTCACCCAGGCGGGTTCGGAGGTGTCCGCCCTGCTCGGGCGCATGCCTTCGGCCGTGGGATACCAGCCGACGCTCGCCACTGAAATGGGCAAGATGCAGGAGCGCATCACCTCGACTAAAAACGGCTCCATCACCTCCGTGCAGGCCGTTTACGTCCCCGCGGACGACCTTACGGACCCCGCTCCGGCGACGACCTTCTCTCACCTTGATGCCACCACGGTCCTGAGCCGCAAGATAACCGAGCTGGGAATCTACCCGGCCGTGGACCCGCTTGAATCCACCTCCCGCATCCTGGATCCCAACGTCGTGGGCGAAGAACATTACAGCTGCGCCCAGCGCGTGAAGCAAATCCTCCAGCGCAACAAGGAGCTGCAGGACATCATCGCTATTCTGGGCATGGACGAGCTCTCGGACGAAGACAAACTCACGGTCAACAGGGCACGCCGCATCCAGCGCTTCCTCTCGCAGCCCTTCGCGGTTGCAAGCCAGTTCACCGGGGTCCCGGGCCTCATGGTCGATATCGAAGACACGATCAAGGGCTTCAACATGATCCTGGACGGCGAGGTCGACTGGGTACCTGAGCAGGCCTTCCTCAACGTAGGAACCATCGAAGACGCTATAGAAAAAGGCAAGAAGATACTTGAGCAGGCGGCTGCATGATAAAAGTAAGGATCATATCCCCGGAGGCCGAACTCTTCAGCGGCGAGGCGCAGGCTGTGTTCCTGCCCGGCACGCTCGGCGAGTTCGAGGTCCTTCCCGACCACGCCCCGATCATCTCTTCGCTGGATGCCGGGCAGGTCAGGCTGCGCCTCGCCGCCGGGAAGACGGAGACTTTTAAGATTTCGTCCGGCTTCGTAAGAACCGGCCGGGGAGAAATGACAGTCTGCGTAGAATTATGAAACATATCGTCGGCATACTGATCGCGCTGCTGCTCCCGCTTTCTGCATGGGCGCAGGACCTCGACATGGACGAATATCTCTTCGGCCATGTCGGCGATTCGTATGGCTGGCATGTAACTACAATAAAGGGCGAACCCGTAAGCATCCATCTGCCGGTGATAGTGCACAGCAAGACTACAGGATGGCATGTCTTCAGTTCAAAACATATAGAGGAGGGCGAATCTTACGAAGGCTTCGTTCTGAACGAGTCAGGCAAGCTGGTCGAACTGCAGCCGGACGGCAGCGTTTTGAAGCCCCTGGACATCTCCATCACGAAAAACGTCCTCGGACTGATGATCAACTCTCTGATACTGGTGCTGATAGTGCTGTTTACCGCGCGGTGGTATAAAAAACACGACGCGACAAAGCAGGCTCCCAGGGGCTTTACGGGCCTGATGGAGATGATGGTCATGATGGTCGAAGACGATATCATCAAAGAATGCGTAGGCCCGGACTACCGCAGGTACTCCCCTTACCTGCTTACCGCCTTCTTCTTCATCTTCGTCAACAACCTGATGGGCATCGTTCCCTTCTTCCCCGGCGGAGCCAATATCACTGGCAATATAGCCATCACCATGACTCTTGCCCTGTGTACCTTCATAGCCGTGAACGTATTCGGCAACAAACACTACTGGAAGGATATCCTTTGGCCGGAAGTGCCTACATGGCTGAAGGTTCCTCTTCCCATTATGCCCCTGATAGAGATTATCGGCATGTTCACCAAGCCCTTCAGCCTTATGGTGAGGCTCTTCGCGAACATCCTTGCCGGCCACTTCATGCTTCTGGGCGTCGTTGCAGTAATCTTCCTTACCGCGAAGATGGGTATCGGCCTCAACGCAGGGCTAAGCATATTCTCGGTTCTCTTCGGAGTTTTCATGGACATACTTGAACTGCTGGTGGCCTTCATCCAGGCCTATGTATTCACCATGCTCTCAAGCGTATTTATCGGATTATCAAGACAACATCAAAATTCATAGCTTATGTTACTTACAGTTATTCTCCAGGCAGCCGCAGGTGCTGCATTCGGAAAAGCCGCAGCCGCACTCGGCGCAGGCGTAGCGGCAATCGCCGCCGCTATCGGTATCGGCAAGATAGGTAAATCGGCCCTCGAAGCCGGTGCCCGTCAGCCCGAGTACACGAGCAAGTATCAGCTGCTCGCCATCATCATCGGCGCCCTCGTCGAAGGTGCCTGTCTGTTCGCAATCCTCGTCTGTCTGTTAGGTATCCTTAGATAATGTCTCTCATTACTCCTGATTTCGGTCTTCTGTTCTGGATGACCCTGATCTTCGCGGTGGTGTTCTTCATCCTCGCGAAGTGGGGTTTTCCCATCATTACAGGGATGGTAGAGAAGAGATCGGACAGGATCGATGAGAGTCTCCGCAAGGCGGAAGAAGCCGAAAAAGCCCTCGCCGAGATGGACGGGCGCCGCGAGCAGATTCTTTCAGATGCGAAAGCCGAGCAGGCCCGTATTCTTCGCGAAGCCTCCGCGACCTCGGACTCCATAGTCTCGAAGGCCCAGGACCAGGCCCGCGAAGAAGCCTCCAAGATACTGGAGCAGGCCCGCACGGAAATAGCGGCGGAAAAAGAATCGGCCCTGCGCGATATACGCAGGGTGGTTGCAAACCTTTCAGTCGAAGTGGCGGAAAAGGTCCTCAGGGCCGATCTCGCCGAAGACGAAAAGCAGGGCGCCTATCTCGACAGGCTTATCGACGAAGTGCAGAGATCGCAGGACAAGAGTTAACGCGCAGTGAACACCGGAGCAATATCGAAAAGATATGCCAAGGCTCTGCTGGAACTCTCCCGGGAGTCCGGCAGGGGCGAGCGTGACTACGCCCAGGCCGTGGCCCTTCTTAAGCATCCGGAAGTGAAACCAAAAGCGCTGGAGGAGGACCTCGCCGCCCTGGTGACCCTTCTTATGCGCAACGGGCGCATGCCCTACGTCAAGTTCATCCTGCAAAGCTTTGTCGATCTCTACCGGGCCGCCCACGGGATAGTGGAAGTGCGCCTGACGATGGCATCCCCTTCCCCCGGCCTTGAAGAAAAATTGCGGAAGACTCTCGCCGATTCGCTCGACGCCGAGATACTCTTCTCATCTAAGGTTGACCCCGACCTCATAGGGGGCTTTGTACTTGAGGTGGACGACAAGATGCTCAACGCCAGTGCGAAGAGCCAACTGGACAAGATCCGCCGCAAGCTGGATGAACTCAACAAACGAATAGTGTAGTCAATGGCACACAACAACATTAAACCCAGCGAGGTTTCAGACATACTTCTGAAGCAGCTCCAGAACATCGACACTTCCCTCCAGTGGGAAGAGGTCGGATTCGTGCTCCAGGTGAGCGACGGCGTGGTCCGCATCCATGGCCTGGCTTCATGCGAGGCCGGCGAACTCCTCGAGTTCGAAAGCGGAGAGATGGCCGTGGCGATGAACCTCGAAGAAGACAACGTAGGAGCCGTGCTCCTGGGCAGGACTGATAAGATTGCGGAGGGCATGAAAGTCACCCGCACTGGCCGTATAGCCTCGATCCGCGTGGGCGAGAAGATGCTCGGCAGGGTCGTGGACCCTCTGGGCAACCCGCTCGACGGCCTGGGCGAGATAGGAGGCGAGCTCTTCGAGATGCCGCTCGAGCGCAAGGCCCCAGGCGTCATCTACCGTCAGCCCGTGACCGAGCCGCTTCAGACTGGCCTCATGGCTATCGACGCCATGATCCCGATAGGCCGCGGACAGCGCGAGCTGATTATCGGCGACCGCCAGACTGGCAAAACCGCCATAGCCATTGACACCATCATGGGCCAGCGGGAGAACTACCTGAAGGGCGACCCCGTCTACTGTATCTACGTGGCCGTGGGCCAGAAAGGCTCCACGGTCGCCAATATCGTCGAGACTTTGCGCTCGAAGGGCGCCATGGACTACACGATAGTCGTGGCGGCGACCGCCGCGGACGCTGCCGCCGTGCAGTACTTCGCCCCCTTCGCGGGCGCTGCCATCGGCGAGTACTTCCGCGACACCGGCCGCCACGCCCTCGTGGTCTACGACGACCTCTCGAAGCAGGCTGTGGCCTACCGTGAGGTTTCGCTGATTTTGAGGCGTCCCTCCGGCCGTGAGGCCTACCCGGGAGATGTATTCTACCTGCACTCCAGGCTTTTGGAGCGCGCCGCTAAGATTATCGCCCAACAGGAGGTGGCAGAGCAGATGAACGACCTGCCCGAGTCCCTGCGAGGCAAGGTTAAGGCCGGCGGTTCGCTTACGGCCCTGCCGATGATTGAGACCCAGGCCGGCGACGTGTCGGCTTACATCCCGACCAACGTTATCTCGATCACCGACGGCCAGATTTACCTGGAAGCGGGCCTTTTCAACCAGGGTCAGAGGCCGGCTATCAACGTCGGTATCTCCGTGTCCCGAGTCGGCGGCGCTGCGCAGGTAAAGTCCATGAAAAAGGTCGCGGGTACGCTGAAGATAGAGCAGGCCCAGTACAACGAGCTTGAGTCGTTCTCGAAGTTCTCCTCGGATGTAGACAAGATTACTGAGATGGCGCTCGACAAGGGACGCAAGAATACCCGCCTGCTCATCCAGGCGCAGTACTCCCCCATGCCCGTAGGCGAACAGGTCGCAGTGCTTTACTGCGGCACCCACGCCCTGATGGCACCGATACGCATCGACCAGGTTCACGAATTCAGGAATCTGTTCCTTATGAAGATGAGGGCAGACCATGCCGACGTGCTTGAGTCGCTGGCGGGCGGACAACTGACGCCGGAGGACACAAAGGCCATCGAAAAAACGGCCGCCATAGTTTGCAAGAGCCTCACTGAATAACTGACGGTATGGCAACGCTCAAAGAAACCAAGGCGCGAATAGCTTCCGTCCGGAGTACCCTTAAGATTACTTCGGCCATGAAACTCGTCGCCTCCGCGAAACTGCGCAAAGCGCAGCAGGCTGCGGAGAGCTGCCGCGCCTATGAAGAGGAGCTTGCCGCCATTTTGAATGCGATTTCTCTGGCCGGCGGCGCGGTGCCCCAGCCCGTCCTCGACGAGGATGCCCCTGCGCCTAAGGTGGCTGTCGTCGCTTTGAGCTCGAATTCCTCCCTCTGCGGCGGATTCAACAACAACGTGATCAAAAAGGCCCGCGCGGTGGTCGACGAAATCGGTGCCGGCTCCGTAGAACTATATGCCATAGGCCGGAAGATAGCCGATGCCTTTGCGAAAACCGGGCTTAAGTCTGTCCGCGACTATACTGAACTCTCGGCCCACCCGTCCTATGCTGAGGCTTCGGCGCTGGCAGACGAACTTGTCAAGGGCTATTCTGAAGGCCGTTTCAGCAAGGTCGTACTGGTCTGGAACCACTTCTTCTCGGCCTCTACGCAAAAGCCCGAGGTTGAAACCTATCTGCCATTTGAAAAACAGGCTCAGGGAGATCGGTCTGTTGAAGACCTTCTGGCCGATTACCTGATTGAACCCGGACTTAAAGAACTTTACTCGGAACTGCTTCCGAAGACTCTGCGTCTTCGCATCTATTCCCTGCTTCTTGATAGCGCCGCTGCCGAACATGCAGCCCGCACCCTCGCCATGCAGACCGCCACCGACAACGGCAACGAAATCCTCGAGCAACTCACCCTCGAATACAACAAGGGCCGCCAAGCCAAGATTACTGCCGAAATTCTGGATTTGGCTGGGGGCCAGCAGGATTAACTGATTGTTCCTTCCAGGGGTTTGCCGGCCTGCTCGGCCTTGAGGTCCTCGTAGAACTCACAAACTGAAAGTTCCATGTAAGGAGTCAGCCACAGGAAGCCGATACCGAAGGTAAGGCACGCGAGAATACCCCAACCAATAAAACTGAGGCAAAGTACAAACAGTTCCCATTTGTGGCCCATCATCATCTTCTCGCTGTACTTGATGGCGTCATAAGCGGGCATCTCAGGATTCTCCTCAAGGATGAAGGGAGTCATGGCATATGCGAAAGCCTTGATAATGCCAGGGATGATGAGGAGTAAAGTCCAGAGGCAGACGAACAGGTTCACCAGGAAGTAGCCCAATACTTTGTGGAGATAATTTTTGTCGAAAGACCGCCTGAACATGCTCTCGATTATGTTGTCCTGAGTCTGGTCGCGGTCATATGCGAGGAACGCATTGTACAGCCCCACGGTAATGGGATTAAGAAGGAAAATCTCGACCAGGACTGCGGCAAAGGCGGTGGCCGCCGAAGCGCCGCAGACTGCGATATAAACCAATGTTGCAAGCACGAGCGGGGTCCAGTTGATTCTGCACTTTGCCAGCGCGGCCGCTTTTTGTTCAGATCTTGTTCTCATAATCGTATCGTTTTTATTGTTCAAATTTACTCATAAATAAGATAGTTGGTGCGCTGCGCCTCAAATTTCTCGACATCCCCGGCCCAGCGGGCTTTGATTTCCTCTGCCGAAGCGCCTGCCTCTATCATTTCACGGACATAATCCACCCCGATAAGCAGTTCGAAGAAACCGTCGCGGCGCCAGAAGTTTTCCGGGGCTCCCATCTTTTGGTAGGCGTCTATGATGTACGTTAAGTCGAGGCCCTTAGCCCGTATCAACTTTTGCGACTTGCGGCGCAGGTCCACCCCGTGGCACTTCCTGTCCTTGAGCGGCGGGTGCTTGGCCCCTGCCATGGACCTTGGCGTGAAACTGAAGCCCGTCCGGGCCATATCCGGATGGCCGTAGACCTCGAAGGGCCAGCGTGTGCCGCGCCCGAGCGAAAGAGTCGTCCCCTCGAAAAGGCAGGTCGACGGATAAAGGTAGACGGCCTGCATATCCTTAAGGTTAGGCGAGGGCGCGACCGGAAGTCGGTAAAGCGTGGCATGGGTATAGTTAAGACACGGCACCACGGTCAGGTCCACCGGGGCGGTCCACCCCTCACCCACCGCCATCTGCGCGAGTTCGCCCAGCGTCAGGCCGTGGACCACGGGAATCGGCAGTGCCCCCACTCCGGACTTGTACTTGGGATCCAGAATAGGCCCATCGACCGTGAAACCGTTTGGATTCGGCCGGTCGAGAACTATCACTTTTTTGCCGCCCACCGCGCAAACCTCCATCATCCGCAGCATCGTTATGTAGTAGGTGTAGAACCGCGTCCCCACGTCCTGGACGTCAACAAGAAGGACGTCGAAGTCCCCGGCGCTAGGCTGAGTCTTAGCCCCGTACAGCGACACGACCTTGACTCCGGTCTTGGGATCCCGTCCGCTTTCGACCTTCTCCCCCGCATCCGCCGTCCCGCGGAAACCGTGCTCCGGGGATAGGACCATGGTCACGTCCACCCCCTGCGCCAGCAGCACGTCGAGTATGTGCGGGCTGCTCTTTTTCGTCCCCGCCAGGCCCGTGTGGTTCGTCAGTATCGCCACCTTCTGCCCCTCCAGCGCCGGCAGGTACTCGCTGAGGCGCTCATCGCCCATGACGACCCGGCTGCGAGCCGAGGCGTTGAA
Organism: Bacteroidales bacterium; assembly: GCA_017962165.1. Taxonomy (GTDB): domain Bacteria; phylum Bacteroidota; class Bacteroidia; order Bacteroidales; family UBA932; genus Cryptobacteroides. Next base: position 26,803 of record JAGCVW010000001.1, read on the forward strand.
TGCAGTGAACAGAGATAATATTAATATGATGGGCAAGGCTTTCACAACTCAAAGATACGGTTTTTAGGAAAGAACTATACGGTTTTGTGCAAGGTGTGACCTCTTTTTGTACAAGGTGTGATTTTATGTGTGACACCTTGGACACCAGAATATGCTGTAGTGGCGATTTGCGTTCAAGGTGTGCCAGACAAAATCACACCTTGAACAAAAACAACTCTTAATAAGGCAGGGGTGTTTGAAGGGCTACGCCCCCTCAATCAAGATAGGGTAATGTGGACAAAAACGGTTGGTGACTCGGACAAAAGCGGTTGGTGAAGCTTACCGCTTTTTCTTCTTTTCATTAGCAAAGAAGAGGTACCACTTGATGAAGTTGTTGCGGTGCTCGACAGACATCCCGCGATGTATTCTCAGGTTGTCTTTCAGATGTCCAAAGAAGGGCTCCAATCCGTTAGTGTTATTCGGGACTTCAGGATCATCGATGTACTCAAACATATGTGAAACAGCTCTATGCAGGTGGATATAGGCTCGCCTAACACTGTCGTGCGTGTACGTCAGTTCACCTGTTTCTTTGTTTACCGTTTTCTGCATGATGAACTCCTCATATTCATCATGCCATTCGTGTAGGCACTTTATCCAGAAGAGCCTGTCGTTGTTGGTTTTGATATCAGATATCTGACAAACCAGCCTGCGTAAAGTGATGCCGGCAGAACTCTTGGGGTGCTGCGTAAGCCAAGCCAGGCACTCTCGCTCAATATGTACCACGCACCGCTGTCTTGCTATGTGAGGATATACATATCTGATAGCCCTGATGATGTCATCGGCGCCATCTGTAGTGAAGCTCGCTATTCCCAATCGAAGTTGTTTAAAGACATCCAGATCCCTGATGATCTCGTATTCTTTTTCATCGGCTGCGAAGCGATAGTAGATAGTTGATTTGCTGGTATCATCCCTATATACTATCAGGCAGGTGTCCCGATCAAGCCAGGTCCCATCCACCAGCATTCTTACGCTCTTACGCCTCTGTATAGACCACGCCGGGGCCTTATCCAGATACTCATCAAACCAGCGGCGAAGATGGCGTTCACTGACACCACTCTCTTTAGCTATGTCCCAAATGGTTTGTTTGCCTAATACCCATTTTCGGAACCACACAAACCGATTATTGGCACTGATATCTTTTCGACTGGATGTGAAAAGCGACTTGCAATCCCTGCATTTGTATCGTTGATGACCGGCTCTAGAACCCCATTTTATTACGTCTAGAGAACCACATTTGGGACACCTTTGACGACGTCTTATTTTTGCCATATCACTAAATAGATGAAACGCGTTTCATCTATTTAGCCATAATTCTCTATAAATCAAAGGGTTATACCAGGTCTCACCAACCGAAAATGTCCATTAAACCCAAGATAGTGCGAAGCACCGCAAACAAAAAGAGCCGTCCTTTCGGATGGCTCTTTGTTTGCGGTGCGGAAGGGACTCGAACCCTCGACCTCCGGCGTGACAGGCCGGCATTCTAACCAGCTGAACTACCGCACCAACGATAGTAGCTTCGTCTGAAGCGGATGCAAATATACGCCTATTTTTCGCAACTGCAAAAAAAAATTACTATTTGGCCACAATATCGAATATTTCCCTGCGCTTCAGCGTGAAGCGGTAGCGCTTGGAGAGGCGCTCTACGTATTTCCAATACTTCGGAGAATGGCCGTAGAGGGCAACGCCGCGGGAGATGTCGTCGCGGATTTGGGCGGCGACTGCGGGTTTCAGGGACAATACCAGAGTTTTGCCCTCGCAGGTGAACTCGGCAGAGGGTTCGGCAGAAGACCCCCGATCGCTGTCGGGGGCGACAACCCCGTCATTCCCGGCTCCGACCGGGAATCCTGACACAACTGTTATTGCGCCATGGCCCAGGGTGGCACCGGTCGAGATCTGCAGGCCGTCATTGAGGCAGCTGACCGGAGGGACAAGGCCGGTGTGGGAGACGATGGTGACGTGGTCCGAAAGACCGAGCGCCCGAAACTCTTCGAGCGCACGTATGCCCATCTTCACTCCGATGAGGGAGTAGATGCCTATGTGGCCGTGGATCTTGTTGGTGAGCCGGACGGCCCGCCACTCCCCTACCATTTTTCTATGGCTTTAATGAGGAAATAACCGCCGACAATCTGGATAAGGATGCCGGGCCAGCCGATGCGGACGTCCTGGAGGGCGTGCATAATATTAAAGTCAAGGAAGAACTCGAATGTCATTCCTACCAGTTGGTAAACAAAAACTGCAAGCACGACAGACCAGATTGTAAACTTCATGTGGGAGCCGATGTAACCCGCTGCAATAGCGAGAGTTACGGACTTAACCATTATCGCGGGCAGCGAGGCTACCGGCGGCATGCCGAACAGCGCGCAGTTGATCAGCGGAGAAAGAATGGCGGTCAGCAGACCAACCTTCCAGCCACACTTAAAGGCAGCTATAAGGGTAAAGAAATAAATCGGAAGGAACATCAGTCCGCCATTAGGAATGAGGTGGCAAAGCTGAGGAACAACGATATTGCCGACGATGAAGATAGCCGCAGCGAGATAGGTGCGCATCTCCTTGAAGCCGTACTTCTGATGCTGAAGAGCGAGTGTATCCATAGAATTATTAATTGGCAGTACAAAGATATCAAAAATAATGTTATATTTGTGGGAAATTTCTAACTTTTCTTACAAATGCAGGAAAATGACGGCAAATACATCTTCGGCGTAGTGAAGGTGGGAGACAAAGGCCAGATCGTGATACCGCGAGACGCCCGTAAAATCTACGACATCAAACCGGGCGACGCCCTGATTCTTTTGGGAGACCAGAAAGGAATGGCGATGCTCAAAACCGAGATATTCCAAAACGCAATAGATCAGGCCATGGAGGGACTTACAAAATGAGGAAACATTGGATCGACAATCTGCGCTGGGTGACTGTACTCCTGGTGCTTCTCTATCATGTATTCTATTTCTATAATAACAAAGGGGTTTTCGGCGGTATAGGTGGATTCGGCGACGGCCCTCA